>JAUHXM010000016.1 GCA_030426605.1 Phycisphaerae bacterium
GGTCAAGCAGCGCCGCCACGACGAGATCATGGAAGCCCAGCAGCAGATCGCCTTCGAGCAGGCCGCCTACCTCGCCGAGCAGTTCGACCCCGCCAAACCCACCGAGACCGGGCTCCGGTTCGACGTGCTCATCGACCGCCCGGGCGCGGACGGACAGATGTCGCAAGGGCGGACCTACTTCCAGGCGCCGCAGATCGACCCGGTGACCTACGTCGAGAGCCGCAAGGAGCTCGCGCCGGGCGAGCTGATCCGGTGCGTGATCGTCGGGTCGGACGGCTACGACCTCATCGCCCGCCCCGCCGACGAGGTCGAACGCCGCGTGAGTTTGCCGCTGGCGTGAGCGATCCCCATCCTCCTCCGTCCCGACGGGGGAGGTGGCCCGGCGAAGCCGGGTCGGAGGGGGTCTTGCGAGCACCCCGGATCGTGTCACCCACCAAGAGCCGGTCGCTCACGCTCGCGGCTAGTTGTTCGTTTGAGCTCGCGCGGGGGTACTAGCCGCGAGCGTGAGCGACCGGCCCCCTCACCGTGACGAGCCCCCTCAGTCTCGCTTCGCTCGACAGCTCCCCCGTCGGCGACGGGGGAGCATCGGATCCGCCACACATACCTCGTTCGACCCAATGGTCCTGAGCGGCACCACCCCGCTCAGTTCAGCCAGAACATGTGCCGGAACGTGCGCCGCTCGAACACGCGTTCCATGTCGCCCCAGATGCTCGTGTCGAGCATCGCGCCCTCTTCCAAATACGGCGCCGCAGCGGACCCCTGCACCCACAGCACCGGGCTGAACGACGTGGGCTCGGTGAAGATCCGCTTCACGTTCACGCCCTGCGTGCCGTCGCCGCGCCAGAAGGGGAGGAGCACCTCGCCCTCGAGCAGGTCGGCCGCCTGATCGATGAACCGCACCCAGACGGCCCGCATGTCTTCATCGACGACGGCGCGCGGGAAGGCTGCGGTCTGGTTCGGGTTGGGCACCCACTCGTTGGCGTTGTCCGTCTCGGCGTCGTAGTGCGCCCACATCGAGCGCGCGTGCTCGGTCGCCGCGAGCAGGTGCCGGCGGCAGCGCTCCATCCGCTCGGGCTCGCGCACCGGGAACCGCAGCAGTTGGAACATCGCCACCAGATCCACGGGATCGACGCCGAACATGTCGCGCTCCTGGGGGGCGAGCGTCCGAGGCCCCTTGAGGAACGCGTACGGCGTCTCGTTGCGGGGAAACAGCACGTGCCCGGCGCGGTTGAAGAGCTCCGTGCCGTCGTGCGCGAGCACGAACTCGCCAGCCGCCATCGCGAGGTTGCAATACCCGCGCAGCCAATCGGCGTCACCCCGGTCGAAATCGACGGGGATGGCGCGCATATCGGCGTCGTCCTCGCCGCGCAGGCGGAAACCGACGCCGTCCATCATCGCGAGGAGTTTCTCGTCTTCGCCCGCGACGCCGTCGCCGTTGAGGTCCAGCCGGATCGCGAGGACGTCCGCCGAGAGGGCGAAGTCCGCGTCCACGCGCGCCAGCGCGTCGTCCGCGGCTTGGGCGTGCGCCATCGCGTCCGCGATCACCGCCCGCAGGTCTTCGATTGAGACCGGTTCTGGGTCCGGGTTGAAGGGCAACGCCGCCGCGGGTTGGAAGATCATCATCCCGGCGCGTCTGAGGGTGGACATCGCGCCGTACCGGTGCCCGCCCTGCGCGATCACTTCGAACCCGCGGACCGCCCGCATCAGACCCAGGGCGAACAGCGCCCGGTCGTCGCCCGCGTGGTCGGCCAGGTGCGATTCGATCGCGACGATCGCCTCGCTGGCGGTGCCGCTGCCGACCTGCCCGGCGAGCGCGTCGTCGATGATGTCCGCGGACGCGGTCAGCCCGCTCGCGGCGAGTGCGATCAACGCCGTCGTGATCCGTGTCATGGGGTGCCCTCCTGTGGTCCCAGCATACCGGCCCGGTTTGTGGGCCCGCGCGGGCCGCCGGGCCGATGACGCTTGCATGCTCCGTCCCGGGCAAGCGGTCATGGTGTGCGCCATCGCGCTCCTCACCATCGGTGTGGTGATGGTGTCGAGCGCGCGGATGGCGGTGCAGCCGCTCGAGCCCGGTGCCGACCCCGTCGCCGCCGCCGCCGCCTCGGGCGTCACGCCCAAGTCGATCATCCTCAGCCGATCGACGGCGTACATGTGCCTCGCCGTCCTCGCGATGTTCGCCGCGAGCTGGATGCCCGTCCGCCGACTCGGCGCCGTCTCGTCCCGCCTGTTCGCCGACCCGAAGCGCCGCCTGATCGTGCTGGCGCTGGGCACGCTCGCGCTGGTCGCCGTGCTCGCGAGCGTGTACGTCCCCGGCATCGGGCGCGAGGTAAACGGATCCGCCAGGTGGGTGAACCTGCGCCTGCCCGGGCTCGAGTCCGTCCAGCCCTCCGAAATCGCCAAGTGGGCGCTCATCCCGCTCATCGCGTGGTACGCCGGGGCGTGCGCCGCGGGTGAGACGAACCACCTCCGCAGGTTTTTCACCGGGCTCGTACCAGGCCTCATCGCCGTGGGCGCCATCGCCGGGTTCGTCGTGATGGAGGACCTCGGCACCGGCTTCCTGATGGGCGTCGTCGGGTGCCTGCTGCTCGTCGCCGGCGGCGCGCGGATCTGGCACTTCCTGATGTTCGCCCCGCTGGGCGTGATGGGCGTGGTCTACGCGATCGTCGAATCGCCCTACCGCCTCCGTCGCATCACGAGCTTCCTCGACCCGTTTGCCGACCCGCAGGGCGACGGCTACCACATGATCCAGTCCATGACGACCGTCGCCGGCGCCGGCCCGTTCGGGCGCGGGCTCGGGCACGGCCTCCAAAAATTCGGCTACCTCCCCGAAGACACCACCGACTTCCTGTTCGCCGTCATCTGCGAGGAGCTCGGGCTCGCGGGCGCGACGCTCGTGATCACGCTGATGGGCGCGCTGCTCTGGACGCTCCTGGGCATCGTCCGCCGCGCCGACCTGCCCGTGCTCAAGCTCATCGGGCTGGGCGTCGCCGCGACGTTCGGCCTCCAGGCCTGCATTAACCTCGTGGTTGTCACGGGCATGGGCCCGACCAAGGGCATCGCCCTGCCGCTCATCTCCTCGGGCGGCACCGGCTGGATCCTCACGAGCCTGATGCTCGGGCTCGTCGTCGCGATGGACCGCGGCCGCACCGACGGCGACCCCGCGGACATGACCGTCTCCCGCCCGCGCCCGCTGCGCTCCGACGAACCCGAAGCCGAGGAAGACGAGCTCGAGCCGCCCGAGATCGTCGTGCCCGGGCGCGTCAAGCCGCGCGTGCGCGTGATGCCGGTACCCTCACCGCACGCCTGAGCCGCGGGCTTCAGCCCGCGCGGGCGAGTGCCAGAATCGTCAAGACCGCGCGGGCTCAAGCCCGCGGCTCAGGATTGGTCCGCGCATGACCGACTGCACGACAACCTACGTCTTCGCGGGCGGCGGCACCGGCGGGCACATCTTCCCCGCGATCGCCATCGCCGAGGCGCTCGCCGAGCACGACACGGGTGCCCGGTTTGAGTGGCTCGTCTCGGATCGGGAGATCGACACCAAGATCCTGACCAGCCGCGACCGCGCGCACACACCGATCCCCGCCAAGCCGTTCGTGGTCTCGCCCGTCGGGTTCGCGCGATTCATCGGCTCGTGGGGCGCATCGGTGCGCGCCGCGCGCGAACGCCTCCGCGACGCGAAGACCCGCGGCCCGGCGGTCTTGCTCGCGATGGGCGGGTTCGTCTGCCCGCCCGCGGTGCGCGCCGCCCGCGCCGAGCATGTGCCCGTGGCGCTCGTGAATCTGGACGCCGTGCCCGGGCGCGCCAACCGGTGGGTCGCGAAGCGGTCGCAATCTGTCCTGAGCGCGTGCCCTGTGGATGCCACCGCGTGGGACGTCGTGGGCCCGATCGTGCGCGCCGAAGCGCGCCCATCCGGCGACGCCGCCACGTGCCGCCGGGCGCTCGGGCTGGACCCCGATCTCAAGACCCTCTTCGTCTCCGGCGGCAGCCAGGGCGCGGGCTCGATCAACGACCTCATCCCCGCGTTCGCGAACCGGCACGCCGACACGCTCAACGACTGGCAGATCCTGCACCAGGCGGGGTCCGGGCGCGCCGATGCCGTCGATCGCGCGTACCGCGACGCGCGCGTTCGCGCGAAGACCGTCGAGTTCATCGACCGCGTCGGCGATGCCTGGGGCGCCGCCGACATCGCGATCGCACGCGCCGGCGCGGGAACCGTCGCCGAGGCCTGGGCCTCACGCACGCCCACCATTTTCTTCCCCTACCCGCACCACGCCGACGACCACCAGCGCGCCAACGCCCGCGCCCTCGAAGCCAGCGGCGGCGGGGTGATCCTGACCGATCACGTCAACGCATCGCGGAACCTCGCCGCCCACGACGCCACCCTCGCGGACCTGATCGCCGACACCGATCACCGGGCCGCCATGCGTGCCGCCCTCGCCGAGCTGGGCCCGTCCGACGGCGCCGCCCGGGCCGCCGCCGTGATCGCCGCCCTCGCCTGACCAATCCCGGACGCACCCGCGCGATTCTCGGACGGGGCCCACGCCCGTTTCGCCCGATCGGGCTCGGGAACGCGAGGGCGGCCGATTCTGCGCGATAGACTGCCCGCGTGCCCGAAACGCCCGCCACAACCCGCCCCCGACGCCCCGTCTGCGTCGTGGTCTCGAGCCCCGGAACGCCCCCCGACACGGCGTTGCTCGGCGCGCTCGATCGGCACGGGCTGCGGGCCCACACCGTCTGCAGCGCCCACGCCGCGATGGCCGAGCTCTGCCGGCCCGCCCACCGCGGCGCGAAGCGCGTCCTGCTGATCGCGGACGAGGGGGCCCGGGCGACCGCCGAACGCGTGCTGCAAAGCGCCAAGCGGTACGCCCCCGAGACGGCCTGCTGGATCTACCAACACGGCGCGAACCCGCCGCTCCGGGCGCACGTTACAGAGACTGCGACGCCCGCCACCACACCCGTTCCCGAGCCCGACGCCGCACCGACACGGGCCGAGCGCACGCCGACGGGCTCGCCCATGCTCCGCCTGATCGCGGCGGACGAGCCCATGCCCGCCTCCAACGGGCTGGGCGACGAGGAAGAGACCACCGCCGAGCGGTTGCTCAGCGCGGACGAGATGTCGATGCTGATGGCCGAGGACGAACCGAAGGGACGCAAGCCGTGAGCGCCGACGGTCCCGAAACACCGCGCCCCCCGCGCCGGGTGATCCTCGTGGGCCGCACGGGGCTCGACCAGTCGCTGCGCCGCGACCCGAGCGTGGAGCTGATCCGCGCGACGGACTCGCTGCACGCCGTGGGCGAACTGGCCGACCCGATCGACCGCGACTCGCCGGCCGGCGCGGTGGTGATCGTCGCGAAGGACGCCGAGCCCGAGGGCGCCGAACGCGACGCGTTCCTCGACGCGCTCCGTTCCATCGACCCGGACGCGGCGATCCTGCTCGCGACGACCGATGGGCTGCCCGAGGGCTACGACGGCGTCGTGGACCCCGCGAGCTCGGACGACGAGTTCGCGCGCGTGCTCGAGGCGCTGTTCGCAAACCGAACCGCCGACGAACCGTGGCCCGACCCGACGCCGCCCAGCCCAAAGCGACGCTCGGACACCGCGTCGGACGCCGACGCCGTCGAGGCGCTGCTCGCCGGCCGCGACCCGACAGACCCCGCGATGCGCGCGATCCGGGCTCGTCTCGGGCGCGACGACGTCGGGTTCCACGCCGGCGCCGCGCCGGGCACGGGGGGGATCGCGATCCCCGTGCGCGCGGGCGAGGGCGTGATCGGGCACCTCGTCGTCCACCACGCCACGCCCGAAGACGCCGCCGACACAACCTTCGCGGGCACGCTCGCCTCCGAAGCAGCCTGGCTCGCCGGATGGCTGCGCCTCTACGAACAGCAACGCCAGCTCCGCCAGGCGGCCTTCACCGACCCCCTCACCGGCGCGTGGAACCGGCGGTACTTCGACCGCTACCTCGACGCCGCCCTCGATCAGGTCCGCGGCGCTCGCCTGCCCATGACGGTGATGGTCTTCGACATCGACAACTTCAAGGCGTACAACGACGCCTACGGGCACGCCGCGGGCGACCAGATCCTCGTCGAGACCGTCCGCCTGCTCAACTCCACCATCCGTCCATCGGACCGCGTCTGCCGCATCGGCGGCGACGAGTTCGCGGTCGTCTTCTACGAGCCCGCCGGCCCGCGCAGCGCGGCGAGCAAGCCCCCCGAATCCGTGTACACCATCGCACGCCGGTTCCAGCAGCAGATCTGCGAGCACCGCTTCCCCAAGCTCGGCGCCGAGGCGCAAGGCACGCTCACCATCTCGGGCGGGCTGGCGACCTACCCGTGGGACGGCACCGACGCCCAGAGCCTGCTCGCACGAGCCGACGAGCTCGCGCTGCGCTCCAAGAAGCAGGGCAAGAACGCCCTGACGCTCGGCCCGGGCGCCGAGTCGGCCTGCAAGCCCAAAGACTGACACCCACGGTGCAGACCCTCCAGGACATCCGGGCGATGCTCTCCGAGCGCGGCATGGTGCCACGCAAATCGCTCGGGCAGAACTTCCTCATCGACCAGAATCTGGTCCGCCGGCTCGTGGACGCCGCGGGCCTGGGCCCGGGCGATCTGGTGCTCGAGGTCGGGCCCGGCACGGGCGTGCTGACGGACGCAACGCTCGCGACGGGCGCCGACGTGATCGCGTGCGAACTCGACCGCGGGCTCGCGCAGCTGCTCCGCGAACGCCTCGGCGACAACGACCGGTTCACGCTCGTCGAGGGCGACTGCCTGGGCAGGGGCAAGTCGCTGAGCGACGACATCGCGCGCGCGATCGACGGTCGCCCGTTCACCCTGGTCGCGAACCTGCCCTACGGCGCCGCCACGCCGCTGATGATGACGCTGCTCACCCGCTGGCCCGCCTGCCGCGCGCAGCACGTGACGATCCAGCGCGAGGTCGCCGACCGACTGCTCGCCGGACCCGACTCGGGCAAGGCGTACGGAGCGATCTCCGTCATCGCGCAGGCGTTGGCGCGCGTCCAGCGCGTCGCGACGCTCCCCCCCGAGTGCTTCTGGCCGCGCCCCGACGTGACCAGCGCGATGGTCTCGCTCACGCGTCTGGATGACCCGCTCGAGCCCGACCCCGAGCGGTGGGGGGTGTTTGCCGAAAACGCCGCGGCCATCTTCGCCCAGCGGCGCAAGCAGCTCGGGTCCACCCTCAAGCGGCTGGGTGCAAAAGACTTGCCGCTCCCCGAGGGCGTCGAACCCTCCATGCGCCCCGAGCAGCTCAGCGTCGAACAGATCACAGCCTTGTGCCGAAGGCTCGCCGATCGAACGGATTCTGGGTGACACACCGCCCGGGCGGTCGGGTACAGTGGGCGTATCGACCACCACGACGACCAGAGCTCGCTCGGCCAGGCGCTCGGCCCGGTGCTCCGCGACAACTGCGGCGGACGCCTCGGCGAGATCTCGTGGTTCCGGGCGACCTGGCAACACGGCGGGGCCTCAACCGGGTACAGCACCTGGACCACCACCGACGGGCGCACGATCGATTGCGTTGTGAAGCTCCCCGTCGGGTACGCCGAGTACTTCTGGACCAAACGTCTCGGCCTCGTCGCGGAATCGGACTGGGACTCGGACGACGCGATGACCCTGCCAACCCCCCGCGTCCTCGCGGCTGGGTTCGAGCTCGGCGGGTACGACTTCGCCTGGATCGTCATGGAACGCCTCGCGGGCCCGCCCATGGCCTCCAACCCGACCTCCCAGGGGATGTGGGAGATCTTCGAGACGGCGGCGGAGTTCCACGCCGCGGCGATCACCGAGCAGTCCATCGCGCCCGAACGCGCGCCCGAACCGCCCGATTGGGCCTCCCTGATCGCCAAGGCTCAGAAGGTGGTCGCGGAGAACGACCTCGATGACGGGGACCGCTGGGCAGCGCTGCTCGCACGGGCGGCGGCGATCGAGCCCGACCTCCGCGCCCAGTGGGCCACGCGCGACATCGATACATGGTGCCACCTCGACCTCCACGGCCGAAACGCCATGCGCCGCCAGAGCCCCGACCCCGACCACCCCGGGCACTGCGTCCTCATCGACCTGGCCATGGTCCGACCGGGGAGCTGGGTCGAAGACGCCCTCTACCTCGAGCGGCTCTACTGGGGGCACGAGGAGATGCTCTGCGGCGTGGACCCGGTGGCCTCCCTCGCGCGGGCCCGCCAGTTCAACGGGCTGCCCGTGGGCGAGGGCTATGAGCACCTGGCGGACCTGCGCCGGGTGCTGATGGCGGCCTCCGTGCCCGCGTTCCTGGGGCGTGAGGGCGATCGGAAGTACCTGACGCACGCGGTCGGGATCCTCGATCGCCTGCTCCCGGCGTTCGAGCGGGGGACCTCCCGCCCCTCGGTTGCCTGAGACAGGACGAGCGTATGTTCGGAAAATAATCGGTAAATCGTCCGGGCTTGACCCCGGGGGGGGGCTGGGCACCTATGCTTGGGCCCTGGAGAGCGGGCCGGAATCCGCCTTCTGAGTGCAGGAAACGAGGTGAACGCGTGGATCTTCTTGACAAGCTTCAGCAACTGATCGAGTCGTGCCGCGAGGACTACAACAAGGCCAAGGGCGGGAACAAGGCCGCGGGCACCCGCGTCCGCAAGGCGATGCAGGACGTCAAGAACGTCGCCCAGGACATCCGCAAGGAAATGCTCGAGACCCGCGACGACTGATGCCGCGAGCCCGCCCGCACGCCGATGAAACGGGGTGGTCTGGGCGGGCTGACCGATGTGGGGTTCCCGGATGACCGCTGTGCGCAGCGACACCATGCAAGACGCGCGTGCCGAGGCTCGACCCGAGCGCTCGTTGCTCTTCCCGATCGATGACATCGATCCGGGCGTGGTGGTCGCGACGCGCGAGCAGATCGGCGAGATGAACCCGCACCGCCACGAGATGGCGCTGCTCGACCGCGTCGTCTGGGTCGATGAGGGCTACAGCCGGGGCGTCGGCGCGTGGGACGTCCGCGACGACGAGTTCTGGGTCCGCGGGCACTTCCCCGATCGCCCGATGCTGCCCGGCGTCCTCATGGTCGAGGCGGGCGCCCAGCTCGCGTGCTACCTCTACAACAAGCACCACGGGTCGTCGCAGCTCGCGGCGTTCCTCAGGATCGAGGACACCGTCTTCCGACGCTCCGTCGTGCCCGGTGAGACACTCGTCATCCTCTGCCGCGAGGTGAAGCGGTCGGCCCGCCGATTCATCTCCGAGTTGCAGGGCGTGTGCGACGGGCAGGTCACGTTCGAGTCGCGGATCCACGGGATGCGCCTGGACCAGCGTCGCGGGTGACCGCCAGGAGGCACCGCGGTGCGCCTCCCCCTCAACATCCACGTTCCGACCGAAGGCGGGTTCGACCCGGCGTCGCTTCCCGCGCGCCCGGGCGTGGTCGTGTTCGAGAACACGGACGGCGCCGCGGTGCAGGTCGCGAGCACCGGGGACGTGCGCGCGTTCGTGGATGCCCGCCTCGGTGCGCACGCGCAGGCCGGGTCGCGCGCGGATCTGCGCCCCATCACAGCCCGCGTCGCCGGGATGACCGTCGGCTCGGCGCTCGAGGGCGATCTGGTGTGTTTGGAGCTCGCGCGCGAGCGGCTGCCCAGCACCTACCGGGCGCTCGCGGACCGGTGGCGCGGGTGGTTCATCCAGCTCGACGCCGAGGCGTCGGCACCGACCTGGCGCAAGACGGACCTGTTCGAGCTCGTCGGGTCCGAGCCCGGGGGGGCCCTGCTCGGGCCCGTCGGCGACAAGGACGGCGCGGGGCGGTTCGGAGAGATGCTCGACGACGCGTTCGAGCTATGCCGGTTCCCGAAAGAGCTCGCGAAAGCGCCGAACGGGCAGGCGTGCGCGTACAAGGAGATGGGGCGCTGCCCCGCGGCGTGCGACGGGTCGGAATCCATGGACGACTACCGCGCGCGCGTGCGGCGGGCGATCGCCTACGCGTCGGGCGGCCGCGTCGCCGAGATCGAGCGCGCCCAAGCGGAGATGCGCGACGCCGCGGCGTCGCACGACTTCGAGCGTGCGGCGAACGTCAAGCACCGGCTCGAGTTGCTCAGCGCCACGCCCGGCAAGGCATGGGCGAACATCGGGGATATGGCGGGGCTCGGGGTGCTCGCGGTGCTGCCCGCCGAGCGCTTCGGGCGGGCGCGCCTCGTCGTCGTGACGCGTTTGGGCGTCACGTGGATCGCCGACGCGTTGAGCTCGGACGCGAAGCGGGCGTGGAACGAGCTCGAGCCCACGGTCCGCGGGCTGCACGAGGCGGCGGTCGGCGAGGGGCGCCGGCGGTTGGACGCTCCGTGGGCCGAGCGGATCGGGCTGATCAGCCGCTACTGGCAGATGCCGGTGAAGAAGGGGCGGCGTCGGCGGTGGACGCTCTTCGACCTGCGGGACTGGCCCGCGACGCGGGGGGTGGTGCGGGCGATCGGGTCGGCGTCGGCCGCGGAGCCGGGTGATGAGGAGCACGCCGAGCGGGCCCTCGAGGGCGACGCCGGCGTGGCGTGATCGAGCGGCGAATACTCACCTCCCATGACCGACCCATACCCCATCGTGCTCCAGCCCATCCTCAAGGAAAAAGTCTGGGGCGGGCGTCGGCTCGCGTCGCTGGGCAAGCAGCTGCCGGCGGGCGTGAACGTCGGCGAGAGCTGGGAGGTCGCGGACCTTGACGCGACGAGCGCCTCGGGCGGCGGGGGCGGCGCGGCGCGGTCGCTCATCCTCAACGGCGCGCTCGCGGGCAAGACCATCCGCGACGCCGGCGACGCGTGGGGCGACGCGGCGGGGTGGTCCGGCGCGTTCCCGCTGTTGGTGAAGTACCTCGACGCGCGCGAACACCTGAGCGTGCAGGTGCATCCCTCGCCGGCCTACGCCGCGGCGCACGAGGAGGCGCACCTCAAGACCGAGAGCTGGGTCGTGCTCGCCGCGGAACCGGGGAGCGTGATCTACAAGGGGCTCAAGCCGGGCACGAGCGCGGACAACCTTCGGGCCGCGATCGAGGGCGGGACGGTCGCGGACGTGCTGGTGTCGGTCCCCGCGGTGGTGGGCGCGTGCCACACGCTGCCCAGCGGGACGGTGCACGCGTTGGGCGCGGGGGTGCTCGTCGCGGAGGTGCAGACGCCGAGCGACACGACGTACCGGGTCTACGACTGGGTCGCGGAGTACGGGCGCCCGGAGCGCGAGCTGCACGTGGAGCAGGCGCTGGCGAGCGCGCTCTTCGACGCGCCGCCCGCGGGCGTGACGGCGCAGGGCAAGCGGTCGCCGGTCGCGCAGACGGAGTTCTACCGCATCGAGTCGATCTCGGCGGACTGCGAGGCGGTCGAGCTCGACGCGATGGGCACGGGCCCCGTCGTCGTGATGGCGGCGCGGACGATGGGGTGCGGCGTCGTGTGCCAGGGGTGCGAGGAGGTGCCGCTGATGCCCGGGCAGACCGCGGTGATTCCCGCGGCGTGCGCGCGCGGGGCGGTCCTCCGGTGCGGGCCGGGCACGACGGCGATCGTCGCGACGGTGGCGTGAGTCAGCGTCGGCGGCGGGCACCGAGCGCGCCCGCGGCGATGAGGAGGCCCGAGGCGGTGCCCGGCGCGGGCTCGGGGTACGCGTACACGCCGTGCAGCTCGACGTCCGGCGTGGCACCATCGACGTTCAGTTGCACCGACGCGGCGTCGATGCGCTCGAAGGGCTCGAGCCCGCCGAACCCGCCGCCGTTGAGGGTGAAGCTGTCGTAGAAGAGCCACGCCGACGCGGGCGAGGTGGGCAGGACGTACCCGAGCCCGATGAGCGAGGGGTCCTGCACGGAGATGTCGACGATCTGGCTCGCGCCGACGATGCCGTCGGACTCGAACGAGAACGCGTGCGGGCCGGTGGGGTTCGTCGTGCCGGCCGATGACACGGTGAGGTTCGGGCCCGCGGTGACGGCGAGCTCAAGCCCGTAGAGGCGCACGCCCGGCTCATCGGACCAAACCCAGACGTTCCAGGTGGTGTCGTTCCAGGTGTCGAACTGGGCGATCGCGTCGTCCACGCCGTCGGGCGTGTCCCAGTCCTGGGCGATCTCGATGTGGATGGCGCCCGCGGCGGCGGGTGTCAGCAACGCGACGCCGGCGAGCGTGACGAGGGGGCGGGGCATGACGTTCTCCTCTCTCACAGGCCCGGAGGGGCCAGTGCCCAGCATACCCGGGGCACCCGGCGGGCCAAAGAGAGATCCGTGCCGGGGGTTGTGGGGATTGCTGCAACCTTTTGCCAAAATCGTCATATAGCAAATTATTGGCCCCGACAGGGTGCACGCAGGGGCGCGCATGCGTGGGGCAGGAGGCGAGCGTGATGATGATGCGTGGGCGACGGGTGGTATGGACGATGGGCGTGTGCGCGGCGGGCTTCGTGTCGGCGGCCGCGGACGCGGGGATCTCCCGGCACGATCGGGATCTGGAGTACCACCGGCAGCTCGCGATGCAGCCGCAGTTCCAGGCGGCGGGGGCGATGCGGTTCGGCGGGGCGCGCGGGTCGGGCACGCTCATCGCGCCTGGGTGGGTGCTCACGGCGGCGCACGGAACGGAGCTCGCGAACGTCTCGGGCATTCGATTCACAATCGGCGGGACGACGTACGCGAGCGTCGAGAAGCACGAGCACCCGGACTGGAAGGGCAGCGCCCGCATCACGGAGGGGTACGACCTGGCGCTCGTGCGACTGAGCGAGGAGGTGCAGGGGATCGACCCGGCGGCGCTGTACCGAGGCACGAGCATCGTGGGGCGCACGGCGACGCTGGTCGGCGCGGGGCTGACGGGCGACGGTCTGACGGGGCAGATCCCGGGCACGCTCGGCACGATGCACGCGGGGCAGAACACCATCGACGCGACGGCGGATCAGCTCGCGTCGTTCCTGCCGGGCCTGGCCCTCTCATCGAACGGGCTCGTGATCGACTTCGACAGCCCGCTGGGCCCGGGGTTGAACCGGATCGGCTCCGCGACGCCGCTGGACCGGGAGTTTTTTACGGGTCAGGGCGACAGCGGCGGCGCGTACTGGGTGGACGACGGCGCCGGGGGCTGGAGCATCGCGAGCGTGCAGTCCTGGGGCACGACCAACAACGGCGGGAACTTCGGGATGTACGGCAACATGGCGGTCTCGGCGAAGATCTACGAGCCCGAGGTGCTCGCGTGGATCGACGGGATCACGGGCCTGCCCGCGCCGGGCGGGGCGGGCGTGTTCGTTGTTGTGGGCGTGATGACCCACCGCCGGCGGCGGTGAGCGCGGATCAGCACCCGGCGAGGAACGCGGCGACGTAAGCGTCGATGTCGTCGATGTTGATGGTGCCCGTGCCGTCGAAGTCGGCGAGCAGGTTGCCCGCGAGGAAGGCCGTGACGAAGGCGTCGATGTCGTCGAGGTTCAGCGAGCCGTTGCCGTCGAGGTCGGCGGGGCAGGCGGGGGGGAAGGACACTAGCGCGGGTTCGTCCACCGTGTCGGAGAACCCCCACCCGGTTGGGAGGTAGGCGTCAAAGGACTGGGTGGCTCGGCCGGTTGCCTGCTCGTACGCATCGGTCGTGGGGAAAGTCGCGTCCTCGAAGAGCGTGATGCGGACGAACCCGTACTGATACCCGGTGCCCGCGGGGACGCGGAACCCGAAGATCGCTTCGCTGCCGACGAGGGGGACGAATCCGGATGATTCGCTGTACCCGCCGATGGGGCCCTCGGTGTCGAAGTTCGAGTTGGGGACGAAGTCCGACGCGTCGATGGTCTCGCCCGGGCTGAATGTCTTGAGCTCGCGATAAAAAATCGGGTCGAGCCCGGAGCCGTCGAAGTACCCGTACCCGGTCTCGTTGTCCGTGTCTACTTCGGCGAGGGCGAACTCGACGTCGTTCGCGCTCGACCGGCTGTACCGCTCCATCGCGTTCTGCGAGGAGGTGAAGACGATGCGCGACGTGTCGTAATCCATCGAGGGGCCGGACGCGGTGCCCAGCTGGTTCTGCACGGGTGAGGCCGCGACAAACAGGTCCGTCGCGTTGGTCACCGCCATGTCCGGCGCGATGGACTGATACCCGGGCGTGAACAGGAAGGTCAGCGACGAGTTGTCATACGACGTGGTATCCGCGGCGGCGGTGCTCGCGAGCAACGCAACGACAAGGGCAGCATTTCGGTTTGACATGGTGCTTCTCCATCCCAGGGGGCCAGGGAGCCCTGGCCCGGTATACCCCACGTCAAAGCAGTATATCGCGCCCCGGGTTGAATCGCAAAGCAAGATGCCGAGAATACGAAGGTTGAATGCTCAGATTCGGTGCAGATTCACGCGCTGTGATATGCGGCGGCGACCTTCGCAATCGCCTCGCACACGCCGTCGATCTGCTCGTCCGTCAGGTTGTGGTGCATCGGGATGCAGAACACACGCTTCGCGAGCGACGCGGCCACCGGCGGGCGCGCGGTGTGCGACGAATTCTCAGATTCGTTGCGCTTCACGACGTCCTTGAACGCCGGCTGATCGGTCAGCGGCATCGGATAATGGACGGCGCTGGGGACGCCCTCGGCCTTGAGCGCCTCGATGAACTCGTCACGCGTGCACGTGAACGAATCAAGGTTCAGGCGGCAGGTGTACAGGTGCCACGCGGGGTTCGAGCCCTTGGTTGGGGTGGGGCGCTCCACGCCCTCGATCTGGTCGATGCCCGCGTGGTAGCGCTCGGCGACGGCCCGGCGCCGCTCGGTCTGCTCGGGCAGGGTGTCGAGCTTGCTCAGCCCGATCGCGCCCGTGATGTCGTTCATGCGGTAGTTGAACCCGACGGACTCGTGGACGTACTTGTCGGTCTCGCCGTGCGAGCGGAGAAGGCCCATCGTGCGCGCCAGGTCGGCGTCGTTGGTGGTCACCATGCCGCCCTCGCCGGTGCCCAGGTTCTTGGTGGCGTAGAACGAATACGTGCAGGCGTCGCCGAACGCGCCGATGCCTTTCCCGTCGTACTCCGCGAGGTGCGCCTGGGCGCAGTCGTAGATGACCTTGAGGTTGTGCTTGGCGGCGAGCGCCTGGATGGCGTCGATGTCCACGGGGATGCCATACAAGTGCGTCGCGGCGATCGCCCTGGTGTTGGGGGTGATGCGCTTCTCGACGTCCGCCGGGTCGATCTGGTAGGAGTCCTCGAGGGAGTCGCAGAAGACGACCTTGGCGCCCGCGGCGACGAGCATGGACGCCGTCGCGATGTAGGTCCAGGCGGGCACGATGACCTCGTCGCCCGGCTCGAGGATCGCCCCGTACGCGAGCTGGAGGGCGCAGGTGCCGTTCGCGCAGGTGAGCCCGGTTTTGGCGTCGGTCATCGAGGCGAACCGCTCTTCGAGGGCGGCGCACTTGGACGCGGCCCGCAGCATGCCCGACTCAAGCACCTCGTTCGCCGCGGCGATGTCGGCCGGGGTCAGCCCGACGGCCATGAAGGGGACGGGGGCGTCGAAGACGGGCGTGCCGCCCTGGAGGGCGAGTTGGGTCGTCGCGGCGGGCATGGTCATCCTCCCTCACACAGGGCCCGCAGCTCACCCCGGCGGATCCGTCCGAGGGGGCAACGCGGCCGATGGGACGGAATCGTAGCCCCGGGTCCGGGGAGCTCTGGGGGCGTTTTTGAGCCGTGAGGGGCGATTCTGGGTCGGCCTGTGAGGAATTTGCGTGAGTGAACGGTTTTTCTGACCGCTCAGGTGGCAGGGGCTGAGACGTGTGGCACCTTGAAGGGGTCGGGAGCACATCCGACCGCTGAGAATCGCCGAGAGGCGGGAATCAGACTTCTCTCTTTTCTCTCTTTCTCTCTTGCCAAGACAGGCGAACAAGAGCCCCGCGAAAGCGGGGCTCTTGTTCTTTTGGTCGCGGTCCACCCCCCGCGATTGATCCCTCGGGTCGGGCTCGATTTGTGCCGATGATGGTGTAGCATTTCGTGTCGGGCCCGGGCGTGGCGAAACGCGTCCCTGGCCCGGCCGGTTCGGCGCCGTGGTGCCGAGTTGAGGTCGGCTCCGCCGCCCATCCATGGACGACACTTCTGACGGGTCTCACCCCACGCGCCCGGCGCGTTGGGCGGACGGTCCTCGTGTGCGACTTAAACGCGCGGCGCGCGGGAGCGACCGCGCCCGCGCGCCCGAGGTGGTGCGCTCGCCGGTGACGATGGCCGACGCGGCGCTCTTTCGCGCGGCGTTCGTCCGCGCGGGCGAGCCGATCTCGGACATGACCTTCGCGAGCTCGTTCGGGTGGGCCGACGCCCTCGAGCTGAGCTGCGCGCTCATCGAGGAGCACCTCTGCCTGTTCAGCGCGGCGGACGGCGACCTGTGCATGATGCTCCCGCCCCTCCCCCTGACGGCGAGCGCGGACGGGCGGCTCAACGCCTGCCTGGCGCGCTGCTTCGAGGTGATGGACGACGCGAACGGGCCCGGGCGTGAGAACCGGTCGCGCATCGAGTACGTCTCCGACGCGATGCTCGAGCGGATCCGGCGCGTCGAGACGACGCCGCTGTCGGCGACCGCGATGGCGGGGGACTACGTCTACCCGCAGCGGGCGATGGCGGAGCTGAAGGGCGGCGCGCTCAAGGCGAAGCGGAAGCTGCGGTCGAAGTTCTGCCGCGAGAACCCCGGCTGGTCGGTCGGGCGCATCCGCCCCGAGGACGTGGGCGCCTGCCTGGACCTGCTGACCCTGTGGCACCGCTCGGGCGACGAACGCCACGAGGGCGAGGTGAACGAACGCCTGATCGGCACCGACGTGCTGCGCGAGCGCGACGAGGCGTTCACCCGCCGGCTGCTGTGGAACCTGGACACCCTCGGGCTCGAGTCGATGACGCTGCGGGTGGGGCGGAAGCTGGTCGGGTTCACGATCGGCGAGCGCCTGAGCCCGACGCAAGCCGTGATCTACGTCGAGAAGACGGACCCCGAGTTCACGGGCGCCCCGCAGTTCATCTTCTCTGAGTTCTGCGCGCGCCGGTTCGCGGACGTGACCGAGATCAACGTCGGTGACGACTGGGGCATCGCGACGCTCCGCGCCACAAAGATCAGCTACCGTCCCACGCGGATGATGGGGAAGGTGATGCTCACGAGGCAGGCGGTCGCGGAGGTCGGGGCGCCCGAAGCCGGCACGGTTCGGGCGTTGGCCCAGGCCTGCCCGGGCGCGGCGATCGGGCCCGCGGTGCCCGGGGACAACGGCGTGACGTACCGGCGCGCCGCACGCGCCGACGCGGACGCGATGCTCGCGATCGAGGCCGCGTGCTTCGACGCTGACGACCGGTTCACCCTCCGCCAGGTCCGCCGGCTGATCGAGAACCCGCGGGCGGCGGTCGTCGTGGGCGAGCGCGCCGGCGTGGTCGTCGGGTGGGCCGTGGGTCTGGTGCGCGAGCACCGGCGCTGGCGGTCGGGGCGCGTGTACTCGGTCGCCGTGGATCCCGCCTGCGAGGGCCGGGGCGTCGGGCGCGGGCTGACGTCGGCCGTGCTCGACGCGCTCGAGGCGTCCGGCGTGCGCCGCGTCTACCTCGAAGTCCGCGTCGGCAACGAGCGGGCGATGGGGCTCTACCGCTCGCTCGGGTTCGCGCCCGTGCGCACGCTGGGTGATTACTACGGGCCCGGGGTCGATGGGCTCCGCATGCGGCGCGAGGTCCGCTAGCCCGCGTCAGGGTCGTGGCAGATCAGCTCAAGCGTGTTGCCCTCGGGGTCGCGGAAGAAGATCGCGAGCGACTTGAGGTTCTCGAACCTCACGACCTTGGGCTCGAGTCCTAGGGCTTCCAACCGTTCACGCTCCGCGGCGTGGTCGGCGGTATCGATCTGGAACGCCAGGTGGTTGAGCGTGCTCGTGTGCCAATTCGGCTCGCCGAACTTGCCTTCGGCGAACGCGTGGCGGGCGGGGTCGATCAGGACGAATACCTGCGGGTGATGGTCGCCGAACGGGGGCGGCAGGTCCGCGATGCGCATGAAAACGATCGTGGGCTCAGGGTCGGGCGAGGACCGGAAGACGGTGAACCCGAGGACGTCCTCGTAGAACCGGACCATCGCGTTGATGTCGCGGACGTTGAGGACGATCTCCGCGATGGCGCGGACGCGCGTCGTCATCCGTGCCCGGCGGCCTTGAGCGCCCGCTCGAGGTAGTGGATGTCCACCCCGCCGCGCCGGAAGTCGGAGTTGTGCATCATCTCCAGGTGCAGCGGGATCGTCGTCTTGATCGGACCGACCTCGAACTCACGCAGGGCACGCTCGGTCCGAGCGATGGCCTGCTCGCGGTCGGGCGCCCAGCAGATCAGCTTGCCGATCATCGAGTCGTAGTTGGGGGGCACGCGGTAGCCGGCGCTCGCGTGGGTGTCCATCCGCACGCCCAGCCCGCCCGGGGCGCGCCACGTGTCGATCATGCCGGCGCTGGGCATGAAGTCCTTGGTGTGGTCCTCGGCGCAGATGCGGCACTCGATCGCGTGCCCGTTGACCTTCACGTCCTTCTGCTTCACGGAGATCGGCTCGCCCGACGCGATGCGGATGGACTCCTTGACGATGTCCACGCCCGTGATCATCTCGGTGACCGGGTGCTCGACCTGCACGCGGGTGTTCACCTCGAGCATGTAGAAGTTCTGCTTCTCGTCCATCAGGAACTCAACGGTCGCCGCCCCGGCGTAGTCGGCGCTCTTGATGAGCCGGGCGGCGTTCTTGCAGACTTCCTCGATCTTCTTCCGCTCGATGCCCGGGCCCGGGGCCTCCTCGATGACCTTCTGGTGGCGGCGCTGCATCGAGCAGTCACGCTCCCAGAGGTGGACGGCGTTGCCGTGCTTGTCGCCCAGGACCTGCACCTCGACGTGGCGGGCGTGCTCGAGGAACTTCTCGATGAAGACCGCCCCGTTGCCGAACGCGGCGGCGGCCTCCTGCTGGGCCTTGGAGATGTTGGCGCGGAGGGTCGCCTCGTTGTGGCAGATGCGCATGCCGCGCCCGCCACCGCCCGCGGCGGCCTTGATGATGACCGGGTACCCGATCTCCGCGGCGACCTCGACCGCCTCGTCCACCTCTTCCACCGCGCCCTCGGAGCCCGGGAAGACCGGCACCTTTGCGGCCTTGGCGTAGCGCTTCGCCTCGACCTTGTCGCCGAGCTTGCCCATCGCCTCGGGGCTGGGCCCGATGAACTCGATCTTGCAGTCCCGGCAGACCTCCGAGAAGTCCGCCCGCTCGGACAAAAACCCGTAGCCCGGGTGGATCGCGTCCACGTCGGCCAGCTCGGCGGCGGAGATGATCCGCGCGATGTTCAGGTAGCTGTCCTTGCTCGGCCCGGGCCCGATGCAGATCGCGCGGTCCGCCAGCTTGAGGTACGGCGCGTCGCGGTCGGCGGTCGAGTAGACGCAGACCGTCTCCACGCCGAGCTCCCGGCAGGCACGCATGATGCGGAGGGCGATCTCGCCACGGTTTGCGATGAGGACGCGTCTAAACATGAGGAGGAGTCTGAGGCACTAGGCATCAGGCACTAGGCACTCGGGGAAGGCGGGTACGACAGGGAACCACGCGCTGAGCCCTAGTGCCTGATGCCTAGTGCCCAGTGCCTCGCTCGAGCATCAGCTCGGGCGCACGAGAAACAGCTTCTGCCCGAACTCAACGGCGTCGCCGTCGTTCACGAGCACCTTTTCGATCGTGCCCGAGACCTCGGACTTGATCTCGTTGAAGACCTTCATCGCCTCGACGATGCACACGACCTTGCCCGAGCTGACGTTGTCGCCGACGGTGGCGAAGGGGTCCGAGTCCGGGTTGGGCCTGGAATAGAAGGTGCCGACCATGGGGCTCTCGATCGCGACGAGCCCGGCGTCGTCGTCCGAGGCGGCCGGTGCCCCGGCGGATGCCGCCGCGGGCGCGGGCGCGGGAGCGGCGGGTGCCGCGGCGGGGGCGTGCATCACCACGGGCGCGCCGTGCGAGCCGCGCCGGATCGTGACCTTCTCTTCCTGGTCACGCAGATCCAGCTCGGACAGATCGTTCTCCACCATCAGGCGGACGAGCTCCTTGAGCTTGCGGGTGTCGATCATGGGTCGTTCTCACTCGTGCGGCGTGGTCAGAGCGTGGACCACTGCCGGGTCTTCGGGAGCGTGCACAGGTTGCGCGCGCCGGTGTTGGTGATGAGGTAGTCGTCCTCGATGCGGACGCCCCCAATGCCGGGGAGGTAAATGCCGGGTTCGATCGTGACGACGTGCCCGGGCTCAAGGCGCTGATCGCCCGCGAGCTTGGACAGGCGCGGTTCCTCGTGCACGTGCATGCCCAGCCCGTGCCCGAGCCCGTGCCCGAACTTGTCGCCGTAGCCCGCGTTGGTGATCACCTCGCGCGCCACGGCGTCGATGCTCTTGCACAGCGATCCCGGCTTCAGCGCCGCGGCCGCCGCCTGGTGCGCCTCGAGCACGATGTCGTACACCTCGGCCATCTTCGCGGGCCACGCCCCGATCGCGAAGGTCCGCGTCATGTCCGAGCGGTAGCCCTTCCACGTCGCGCCCCAGTCGATGAGGAGCACGTTCTTGTTCGCGGTCTTGGTCTTCGCCGGCTCGTAGTGCGGGCGGGAGCTGTTCGCCTTGGCGCCAACGATGGGGTGGAAGGCGGGCTCGGTCGAGCCGCGCGATTTCATCTGGTACTCGAGCTCGGCGCAGATCTCGAACTCGCTGAGCCCGGGCTCGACGATCTCCAGGGTCGCCTCCAGGGCCTGCTGCTGGATGCGGACCGCCTTGCGGATGAGCGCGACCTCGGAGTCGTCCTTCTTGGCGCGCAGATCGGAGACGAGCCCCTTCGTCGTGGTGACGGCCGACACCGGGAGCTTGCGCTCGCTCATCGCGCTGCGGAGCGCCACGTGCTGCGCGAGCGTCATGTGCTCGCCCTGGATGCCGAGCCTGGTCTTGCCGCGCCCGGAGAACAGGCCCGAGTCGGCGAGCGTCGCGCCGACTTCCGCCAGGATCGAGCCCGCCCGCATGCGGATGGAGACGATCGAGCCGAAGGCCTGCAGGTCCTCCTCGTACCGGTTGTCGGAGATGAGGACGGGCTTGCCCGAGGGCGTGAGGATGAGGTAGGAGTCCCCGCCGAGGAACCCGGTGAGGTACCCGACGTCCGTCGGGTCGGTCACGAGCAGGGCATCCACCTTCGCGCGCGAGCAGGCGCGCCGCAACGCGGTGATCCGGCGGCGGAACGGCGCGGCGGCGGACGAGTTGGCGCTTTTGCGAGCCATGGATCGGGATGATACCCGTGCGGGGGGGGATCCGCGAATATCGTCGATCGTGCCGGGCGAGGGCAGAACACGGTCTTCGGGCGGCGTGTCGGCCGGGATGCTGGCGTCGGCGGCGGTGCTCGTGGGCGTGCTGATCTGGGCGATCGGCGTCCCCGGCGCTGGCGTGGTGCGCGACGTCGTGACCGGCGCGGCGGGCGATCCCGACGCGGCATGGCAGGCGGCGGTCGTGCCGGGCGCCGTCGTCGTCCGCACGCTCGGGCACGCCGCGCTGATCGGGCTGCTCGCGACGGCGCTCGCGTGGGGACCGGCGCGCGTGATCGCGGGCCCGCGCGGTCGGCGGTGGGCGCCCGTGCTGGCGACGCCGATGCTGCTGCCCATGTACCTCGCGCCGAGCGCGTGGGGGCAGTGGCGCGATCCGGGCACGCCGATCGGGGATGCGATCGCGAGGATGAGTGGGGGCGATCCCCCGATCCATGGTCTGTCGCGGATCATGGAACTCGCGTGGCGAGCTGAGGTCGGTGAGTTGAGATGGGTGCCGGTTGTCACGAGCAAGTCCATCGCGCTCGTCGGGCTGTCATTGTGGGCGGTGCCGATCGCGGCGTGCGTGCTCGCGGCGGGGTTTGCGCGGCAGGACCGATCGCTCGACGACGCACGCCGGCTCGAGGGCGGCCGGTTGGTGCGGCGCGCGTCGCTCGCGCTGGGCGCGCACCGGTGGTCGGTCGGCGCGGCGGTCGGCGCGGTGGCCCTCATCATGGTCGGCAGCGCCGTGCCCATGCATTTGGCCCAGATGGACACCGTCGCGATCCTCGCGTGGCGCCAGCTCGCCGAGTCCGGGCCCGACGCGTGGTGGCGCGCGTGGGTCGCGGCGTGGCCGACGCTGATGGTTGCGGCGGTCGCGGGGTGGGTGATCGGTGGGCACGCCGTGCGTGCGGCGGTGCGGGTGCGCGAGTCCGGCGCGCCCGAGGCGACGAGGTCCACACCCGCGCGCGGGTGGGCGATGATCGCGGGTGTCGTGTTCTGCCTTGCGGTGGCGCTCCCCCTCGCACAGTTCTGGCACGCCTCGGGCGGGTGGGGGGCGATCGAGGCTTTCTTTACGATCGAAGGCGGGGCGCTGGGGTCGAGCGCGATCGTCGCGGGGTTGGTCGGGCTGGTCGTCGCCGGGCTCGCCTTGGTCACCGCGGCGTTGCTGTCGGGCGTGCGGCATCGGTGGATCGTCTCGACCGCGGCACGGGCGGCGTTGATCGCGGGGCTGGTACCGGGCGTGCTGATCGGGGCGGCCGTGGCCCGATCGCCGATCGATGGCTTGGCGGGGCTCATCGCGGCCCACGCGGCGCGGTTCGCGTTCATCGGAATCGGTCTCGGGTGCTGGGCGGCTGCGGGCGAGCCGCCCGAGCGCCGGGCGTTGCGCCGGCTGGACGGTCAGGAGACCCTCGGCGCATGGGCCCGGGCGTGCCTGCCGACGCAGTGGGGCGTGATCCTCGGCGCGGGGGTCGCCGCCGCGGCGCTGAGCCTGCACGAGATCGAGGCGAGCGTGATTGTTCAGCCCCCGGGCGTCGAGTCGCTCTCGCGGGACGTGCTGCAGATGCTGCACTACGCGCGGACGCGCGAATTGGCGGCGGCGGGGGCGGTCATCGTCTCCCTCGGGCTCGTCCTCGCGGTGCTCGGGGGCGTGGGCATCGCATCCGGGCGGGGGCGCCGGATCTCATGATCAAGGAAACCCGAGGGTCGGGTTCGGAGTAACGGGTGATATGCTTCCCCCGATGCCCGCCTCCCGACCGTGGCACAACACGAGCCGGCGGGCCACGCAACGCGGTCTGGGTGCCCTCGCGGCCCTCGCGGCGGGGCTGACGCTGGGCGGGTGCTCCGACGCCGACCCCGCGACCATCTCGACCGAAGCGGAGGTCAGCTTCGGCGAAGTCGGGCGCTACCCCGGACAGTTCAGCTACCCGAGGGCGATCGACGCCATCGCGACCCCCGACGGGCCCGAGCTCTTTGTGTGCGACAAAACCGCCCGCGTCCAACGGATGCTCACGGACGGCACGCCGATCGGGGTCGTCCAGATGCCCGAGTGGGAGCTCGGCAAACCGACGGGGCTCACCATCGCGGCCCACCCGACCAAGCCCGGCGAGCGGGCGCTCTGGGTCGCCGACACGCACTACCACCAGGTCCTGGTGTACGACCTGCCCGAGGGCGAGCCCTTCGGCGACGAGCAGGTGAACCCCGAACCGACCACGCCCGTCCTCGCGTTCGGCAGCTACGGGCACGAGCCCGGGCAGTTTGTCTACCCGACGGACGTCGCGGTCCTGACCGACGCGGCGGGCGCGATCGAGCGCGTCTACGTCTCCGAGTACGGCGGGAACGACCGGGTGAGCGTCTTCACGCCCGTCGAACGCGAGGGCGCGACCGCGTTCGAGTTCGACTTCTCGTTCGGATCGCCCGGCACCGTCGAGGACGCGCCGACGCCCGAGGCCGTGGTCTTCAACCGCCCGCAGTCGATCGCGATCGATCGCGAGACCAACGAGCTGATCGTCGCGGACTCGTGCAACCACCGGCTCGGACGGTTCACGCTCGACGGCGAGCTGATCGCGTGGGTCGGCGGGCTGGGCGAGGCGCCGGGGTCGTTCACCTACCCGTACGGGCTCGCGCTGCTCGGCGGCGGGCAGGCGCTTGTGTGCGAGTTCGGCGCGTGCCGCGTGCAGCAGATCGACCTGGCGACGGGCGAGTCGCTTGGCAGCTTCGGCGGGATGGGGCTGGGCGAGAACACGCTCGCCAAACCCTGGGGCGTCGCGCTCGCGGGCGGGATGGCGTGGGTCCTCGACTCGGGGCGCAACCGGGTGGTGGGGTTCGACGCGCCGGGCGTGCCGCGATCGGCGGGGGTGGGGCCATGACGCTCGCGTCCATCACCGTCGGGCCGATCGGGTTTGAGCGCCCGGAATGGCTGATCCTGCTGCCCGTGCTCGGGGTGGTCGTCTTCCTGATGGCCCGCAAGAGCCTGTCCGGGCTCGGGGGCATGACGAAGTGGACGGCGATCGGGGCGCGCCTGTTCGTGATCGCGCTCGTCGCCGGCGCGCTGGCCCGCCCGAACTGGCGGACGGAAGCCCGGGACGTCTCCGTCATCGCGGTGGTGGACGCCTCGCGGTCGATCCCGCCCGCGCAGCAGGAGGGGATCGATCAGTACATCGAGCGGGCCAGCGCCGAGGGCAAGCGCCCCGACGACCGGCTCGGCACGGTGACCGTCGCGCGTCAGAGTCTGGTGCAGTCGCTGCCCCAACGCAACACGCGAGGCGTCGAACGCCAGTTCGTCGGCGCGACGGACGGGACGGACCTCGCCGAGGGCGTGAGCCTCGCGCTCGCAACGGCACCGAAGGACACGGCGACCCGCGTCGTCCTCATGACCGACGGCAACGAGACGAAGGGCAGCCTCCTCCGCGCCGCCGAGGCGGCGCTCGCGGTGGGCGTGCCCATCGACGTGCTGCCCATCGAGTACCGGTACGACAACGAGGTGATCGTCGATCGGATCGTCACGCCCGCGACCGTGCGCATGGGCGAGGCGATCAGCGTCCGGGTCGTCCTCAACGCGATGCGCCCGGCGGTGGGGCGGCTCACGCTCTCCGAGGGCGGGCAGCCGATCGATCTTGATCCCGGTTCGCCCGAGCTCGGCATGATCGTGGAGCTGGAGCGCGGGCCCAACGTATTCAGCGTGCAGGTGACGCCGCGCGAGCCAAAGCCGCAGGCGTTCGAGGCGGTGTTCGAGTCGATCGCGTCGCGCGACCCCGCGGCGGCCGGGTCCGTGGGCGACTCGATCACGGAGAACAACCGGGCCCGGTCCATCACGTTCGTCGGGGCCGAGGGCTCGGTGCTCGTCGTGCGAGAAAACGCGCAGGAGACCGAAGCGCTCGAGCGCGTCCTCGCCGAGTCGGAGATCCAGGCCTACACGATCAACGCGGGGCAGTTCCCGAACACGCTGGCAGAGCTCAACGCGTACGAGGCGGTGATCCTCGCGAACGAGCCGGCGTTCAACTTCACCGAGGCGCAGCAGGAGATGCTGCGCCAGTACGTGCACGACACGGGCGGCGGGCTCGTGATGGTGGGCGGGCCCGACGCGTTCGGCGCGGGCGGGTGGATCGGGTCGCCGCTGGCCGACGCGCTCCCCATCCGCCTCGACCCACCCCAGAAACGGCAGATGCCGCGCGGGGCGCTCGTGCTCGTCATGCACTCGGTCGAGGCGCCGCGCGGGGTGTACCTCGCCAAAGAGACGTGCAACGCCGCGGTGGACAACCTCTCCCGCCTCGACCTCGTCGGCATCGTCGAGTACCAGGGGATCTCCGGCGTGGACTGGGTCCACGAGCTGCAGCCCGTCGGCGATCGGTCTGCCGTAAAGCGCGCGATCAACCAGCTCCAGTTCGGCGACATGCCGAGCTTCGACGAGTCCTTCAACCTCGCGATCGACGGGCTCGTCGCGGCCCCCGCGGGCCAGAAGCACATGATCGTCATCTCCGACGGCGATCCCTCGCTGCAGCGCTCCACGATCCGAAAGTTCGTCAACGCGGGGATCACGGTGTCCGCGGTCGGGATCAACCCGCACTCGCCCAGTGATCTAAGCACGCTGCGCAACGTCGCCCGGATGACGGGCGGCGAGTTCTACGACGTCGGCCGCAACCCCGCGATGGACGAGGTCGTCTCCATCTTCATCAAGGAAGCCCAGACGATCCGGCGCAGCCTCATCTGGGAGGGCGACCCGTTCAGCCCCGCGGTCGTGAACCGGTCCGTCGAGCCCATGCGCGGCATCTCGGGCGTGCCGCCCATCCGCGGGTACGTCGTCGCGGCGGAGCGCGAGGGGCTGAGCCTCGTCACCATGCGCGGCATGGAGGACGACCCCGTCGGCGCCGTCTGGCAGTACGGGCTCGGCAAGGTCGTGACCTACACCTCCGACGCCGCAAGCCGGTGGGGCGCCGCCTGGGTCTCGTGGGGCGGGTACAAGCAGTTCTGGGAGCAGCACGTCCGCTGGGCCATGCGCCCCGGCGGCAGCGCCTCCGTCCGCGTCACGACCGAGCACCAGGGCGACGAGACCCTCATCATGATCGACGCCCTGGACCCCGCCGGCGAGCGCCTGAACTTCGCCCGCTTCGACGCGCGCGTCGCCAACCCGGACGGCACCGGCAGCCCCGTCGAGATCCGCCAGGCCGGGCCCGGCCGCTACGTCGGGCGGATCGCCTCGGGCGACCCAGGCTCGTACGTCCTGAACCTGAACTACCGCTCGCCCGTCACGGACCCCGAGACCGGCGAGATGACGCTGCTCGAGGGCAGCGCCCAGGCGGCGGTCTCGCGCCCCTTCGCCGACGAGTTCCGGTCGCTCAGCTCGAACCGGGCGCTCCTGCGCCAGGTCGCCGAGCTGACCGGCGGACGCGAGCTCTCGGGCGACCCCGTCGCGGACAACCTGTGGGACCGCGTCGGCCTCACGATGCCCGTCGCGACACGCTCCATCTGGATCGCCCTGGCGATCGGCGGCATCGGGCTCTTCCTCGTCGATGTCGGCGTGCGGCGCGTGCGGATCGACCCGCGCGGCATCGCGGCGGCCGTCGGACGGGCGTTCGGACGCGGGCAGACGAAGGACACCCGCGAGAGCGTCGAGTCGCTCAAACGCGTCCGCGACCGCACCCGGGCGCGGGCCGAGGCCTCACGCGAGCAGGCGGGCCGCAAGTTCGAAGCGTCCGACGACGCCGCGTCCGCGGCGGGCCCGGTGGCCCTCTCGGGCGAAGCAGAACAGACCGCGGCCCCGATCGTGAAACCCAAGAAACGCGTCGTGGATGATGAACCGGAAGACACCCTCAGCGCCCTGCGGCGCGCCAAGCGTCAGGCCCGCGACGACATGCAAGAATGACACTGTTCTCTCGCGGGCGTGAACCCGCGGTACCCGTGAGGAGCCCCCGATGGCGATGAACCCGAACGCCGAGACACCCGCCGAGGTCAAGCAGCGGTGCGAGCAGTTCCGCGCGACCTTCACGCAGCTCAAGTCCGAGATCGCCAAGGTGATGGTGGGGCAGGAGGAGGTCGTCGATTCGGTCCTCACCGCCCTCTTCGCCGGCGGGCACGTGCTGCTCGAGGGCGTGCCCGGGCTCGGCAAGACCCTGCTCGTCCGCACCCTCGCGACGACCCTGCACCTCCCCTTCAGCCGCATCCAGTTCACGCCCGACCTCATGCCGTCGGACGTCATCGGCACCAACATCATCAACGAGGACGAGCACGGGCGGCGCGAGTTCGTCTTCCAGCGCGGCCCCGTGTTCGCCCAAGTCGTCCTCGCCGACGAGATCAACCGCGCCACACCCAAGACGCAGTCCGCCATGCTCGAGGCGATGCAGGAACGCTCCGTCACCGTCGGCGGCACGACGCACCAACTGGAAGAGCCCTTCGTCGTCCTCGCGACACAGAACCCGATCGAGCAGGAGGGGACCTACCCGCTGCCCGAGGCGCAGCTCGACCGGTTCCTGCTCAAGGTCACCGTCGGCTACGCCCAGCTCGACGACCTCATGGTGATCCTCGACCGGACGACGGGCGCCGAGACGCCCGCCGTGAGCCCGATCCTGGATGGGCCCGCGATCCTCGAGGCCCGCCGGCTCGTCCGCGAGGTCGTCGTCGCGCCGCACGTGAAGCAGTACGCGGCGAGGCTTGTCCTCGCGACGCACCCCGAGGGCGAGTTCGCGGCGGGCGGGTCGTCGGGCGTGACGAACCGGTACATCCGGTGCGGGGCCTCGCCGCGCGGGGCGCAGGCGCTCATCCTGGCGTCCAAGGTGCGGGCCCTGACCGAGGGCCGGTTCCACGTCAGCAACGACGACCTGCAGGCCGTCGCCCCGGCGTGCCTGCGGCACCGCGTGCTGCTCAACTTCGAAGCCGAGGCGGACCGCGTGGACCCCGACGACATCGTCCGCGAGGTGCTCAAGCTGACACCCACACAAGCGATCGGGATGGTGAACGCGTGAACCGGAAGCAGAGGATCATCGTGGGGGCGCTCGCGGCGTGCGTTCCCGTCGTGCTCGTGGGGTGCTACTCACGCGTCGTCGAGGCGAAGGGCATCGGGGCGGACCAGCGCCACCCCAAGCAATCCGAGCGCACCGAGCCCGTTCGTGCCCGCGATTTCTTCAACACCACCTCGGACAAGGCCAAAGACTGACGCGTGCTCCGCATCGAACGCCCAACCCGACCCGCGTCGATCGACGAACTGATCGACCCGCAGGTGCAGGCCCAGCTGGGCCGGCTGGATGTCTCGTCGCGCAAGGTCTTCATGGGCAAGCTGCAGGGCGAGCGGCGATCGAAGAAGCGCGGTGAAAGCGTCGAGTTCGCCGACCACCGCCCCTATGTCACCGGCGACGACCTGCGCCACATCGACTGGAACCTCTACGCCCGCCTCGACCGGTTCTTCATGAAGCTCTTCCTCGAAGAAGAGGACCTCTCGCTGCACCTGGTCGTGGACGCGTCCGCCTCGGGCGACTGCGGCGAGCCCAGCAAATTCCTGTACATGCAGAAGGTCGCCGCGGCGCTCGGCTACGTCGGATTGGTCAACCTCAACCGCGTCGCCTGCACGGCGCTCTCCGGGCGCGTGGTGACGGGCAAGGAGTCCGAGGCGGACTTGGACGTCCAGCCCGTGGACCCCATCGGCGGGTCGATCCGCGACCTGCGCGGCCGCCGGCGTGTGCACGACCTGTCGCGGTTCCTCTGCTCACTCGAGCCCGACGGTCCCACGAGCTTTGGGGAAGCCGCCAAGCGCATCGCGCTCACCCGGCGCGGCAAGGGCGTGATGGTCGTGCTGTCCGACTTCTTCATGAAGGAGGGCTACGAGCAGGGGCTGCGGATGCTCGTCGGGCGCGGGTACGACGTGTTCGCGATCCAGGTGCTCTCGCCGCAGGAGCTCGAGCCCGAGGGGCCCGAGGGGATCGCGGGCGACCTGCGCCTGCGCGACGTCGAGGACGCGGACCTCGCGGAGATCACGATCTCGGCGCCGCTGCTGAAGCGCTACAAGCAGAACCTGAGCGCGTACTGCAGCCAACTCCGTGACTTCTGCGCCCGGCGTGAGATCACGTGCCTGACGGTCCGGTCGGACACGCCGATCGAGACGCTGCTGCTCGATTACCTGAGGCGGCGGGGGTTGCTGCGGTGAGAGTATCGGTGCGAATCATCTTGTTCGCTTCGATGATGTTGCTGTCAGGGTGTATTACGTGCAACGACTCCCCGATCCATATGAAGCTGACCGCGGAACAGTTTACGGAGCGGGTTCGGAATAGATTTTTTTGGGGGATGCCAGCCGATCAGGTGGAAGAACAACTGCGTGCAGCACGGCTTGGGTTCTCGGAGCTCGAGTATCAGCCGGCTTCTGAGGACATCGACGCGCGTGCCGCGCACTGGTGGGTGTTCGTTGATAGTCCCGGCTGCCGTTGGTCGTGGGCGAGGAGAGAGAGCAGTTACTTGGTGTCGTGCCTCACGTTGTATCAGTCGCCTGACGGGCTGCTTGAGTCGGCGCAGTATGAGGGTGTTCTTCGCGAGGAGCCTGGGGAGGAAGTCGTGTCTCGAACGGGCATATGGGCAACTCTGGATATTAATCTCGTCCGTGTCGGGCCAGAGGTGCCTCGATGACCTGGGGCGCGCCACTCCTCGCGGGCATCGTCGCGGCGATCGAGGTGCCGCTGCTCGGCCACCTGAGGTGGCGGGGGGTATTGCGGTGATGGTGCCCACCTTTTTCTCTGTTTGTGCGTTAGCGGAGCCTCGGCGTTCCGCTCATCAGGTAGCCGGCGGCCGATTCTGGCCGCGTCCGGCGCACGCACAAGAGAGCACGAGAAAAAGGGAGAAACCCGATGCTGTCACCGCGCACCTCGACGTTCGCTGTCTCACTCACGCTGAGCTCGCTCGCGATCGCTCAGCCCACGGTGCCGTTCTCCTCGCCCGCCTGGCAGGACTTCGGCACGACGGACATCACCGGGCTCACGGGCAACTTCCTCCCGGGATGGACGGTCGGCAACGCCTCGCCCGACCTGGGGGACGACGTTTTCTTCATCGCCAACGAGAGCTTCTCGGGGGTGGACGACGACGCGGCGCTCTGGATGCTCGGGTATCACCCGTCCAGCGCGGGGTACGTCTCGACGGAGACCGCCGTGCTCTCGCTCTCGGGGTTCACGATCGGGAACACGTACGAGATCGGGTTCGCCGCGACGCTCGTGCAGCACTCCTTCGCGGGGTGGAACGCGACCTCGGACCAGCTCGAAGCGACCCTGACCGGCGCGAGCATCTCGACGTGGACGTCCACCGTGCTGACCGACGCGGGCGACGCCGACGGGCTGAACACGTGGGACACGCAGCTGATCTCGTTCGTCGCGACGGACACGACGGTCAGCATCGCGTTCGGCGACGGCTCGACCACGCCGGGCGTGGACATCGTCTCGCGGATCGGGATCGACGCCTTCCGCGTCGTGCCCGCGCCGGGGACCGCTGGTTTGATCGCGGCGGGCGGCCTGCTCGCGTGGCGACGCAGACGCTGAGGCGACCGCTCCGTGCGTCGCCCACGAAAGGCGGCGCGTCATGAACACGCACACCCCGCAGCACACGCGATCCCGGGAGGGTCGCACCCATGAAGACCAGCCGCACCATCATGCTAATCCCGCTCGCCTGCCTCGGCGCAACGGCGAACGCGCAGACCACACTCGCCTGGACCGACCCCGCCTGGCAGGACTTCGGCACCTACGTGGACACGAGCGCGACGGGCAACTTCTTCCCGGCTTGGACGACGATCAACGGCACGCCGGACGTCGGGCTCAACACGTTCGGGTTCCCGAACACGAGCCTCTCGGGCGCGCCGGACGAGACGGCCCTCTGGCTCGTCCACCTCGCGCCGCCCTCGCCGCTCGCCGTGAGCAACGAAGTCGCGGAGCTGTCGCTCGACGGCTTCACAATCGGCGAGCAGTACGAGCTCGGGTTCTGGGCGACGCTCGCGCGCCACACCGGCGCGGGGTGGGACGGCAACAACGACTCGCTGGACATCGCGATCACGGGCGCGGACATCGCCGACTTCGACACGACCGTGCTCTCAGACCCGATCGCCGACGACGGGCTGAACACCTGGGAATTCCAGCTCATCTCGTTCACGGCGCTCTCGACGGCGGTCGAGTTCCAGTTCGGGGCGAACGCGGTCTGGCCCGCCGCTCCGGCAACCGCCTACCGCTTCGGCGTGGACGGCTTCTCAATGCGCCGCGTCCCCACACCCGCGTCGCCGGCGGTGCTGGCGCTCGCGGCGGGGGCGATGGCGGGCCGTCGGCGCAGAATGACCGCCGAGGGCTGCTGAACACCGAGCACCCCCAAGCCCACGCAGCGGTGGGGGTGCCGCGATGAGGCGTGCGGCGATCGCCATCCTGACGACCGCGCTGGCCGCCATGCCCGGGTGCGTCTCGGTCAACCGCTCGGACATCAACACCTCGATGTCCGACGACACCATCGAGCGGATCGTGCGGGACCGGCTCTCGAGCGCGCAAAGCGTCGAAGACTCGCTCCGGCTCGCGCACGGGATGACGGACTGGGACAAGGTGCGGTTCCAATGGAGGCACCCGGGGAACATCGTGCCCTGGGACGAGTCGGCCTCCCAGCTGCTGCTGCCGCTCGCGAAGCGAACGCAGAAACGCGGTCTCTTCCCGATGCCGTTCGCCGCGGTGGAAGAGATCGTCGTCACCCTCGCTGACGACGGGTCGGTCATCGGGCTGGAACGCCGCGAACCCGTACGGCGGGGCCGCAGCGACCACTGGGTCCTCCTTCCCTGCGGCTCACTCGACACCCAATGGGCCGCGCTCGACCCGTGGCGCGACCCCGCGGCCCTCGGGATCAACCTCTCGGGCACGAGCGTCCTGCTCGAGCCCGGGCGGACGGCACGGTTCGACTTCGACGGCGTCTCCGAAGGCATCCGCTACTTCGCCGTGAACGTCATGGCGTACGGCACCTCGACGGATCGCTTCCCGATCCTCACGCCGGTCCGCGATTTCGAATACGTGATCGCCGATCAGTGGGCATCCGGCGGGCGGCCCCTCGGCCTGGCGGGGTCATGGGTGGCTGACGAGCACGACTGGTACGGGTTCAACCGATTCCCCGAGGTGGCCTCGGCGTTCTGCTTCGCGATCATCGTCGAGCCTGGAGCGCGTGCCGAGTTTGAGATCACGCTGGCCGAGGAGGGCGGCTCATGACCTGGGGCGCACCACTCCTCGCCGGCATCGTCGCGGCCATCGCTGTGCCCGCGCTGATCATCCTGTACTTCCTCAAGCTCCGCCGACGCACCGTCGAAGTCTCCACGACCCTCCTCTGGAAGAAGGCAATCCAGGACCTGCAGGCGAACGCGCCGTTCCAGCGGCTCCGCAAGAACATCCTGCTTCTCCTGCAACTCCTCATCCTCGCCGCGGCCATCCTCGCGCTCGCCCAGCCGCGCAGCGCCCAGCAGGCCGACGGCGGTCGCCGCCTCGTCCTCTTCATCGACCGCTCCGCCTCCATGAGCGCCGTGGACAACGAGGACGGACGCTCGCGTCTCGATCTCGCCAAGCAGCAGGCCCTCGAGCAGATCGACGCGATGGCGGGCGCCGAACTCTTCAGCGACTCGGGCGGCTCGGACCAGGCGACCGTCATCGCGTTCGACGAGTCCGCCGAGATCGTCGCCCAGTTCACGGCCGACAAGGCGGTGCTCCGCGCCGCGGTCGAGTCCATCACGCCGACAGACGCGCCGAGCAACCTCGCCGACGCCTTCAAGCTCGCGATGGCGAACCGCCCCAAGCAGCTCGTGACCGACGCCGCACCCGTGGACGGCGAGGCCGAGGTCTTCGCCGCCGAGGGGCTCGTCGGGGGCGACCCGTTCGAGTTCCACCTCTACTCCGACGGCCGGCTCGACGGCCTCGAGCTCGTGGACCCCGAGGAGTTCGACTCGTTCGAGTTCCACGCGATCGGCGACCCCGCCGCCGCGAACATCGGCATCACCGGCGTCCGCGCCGAGCGCGGCTACGAGAACCCGAACGAGATCACCGTCTACGTCGGCATCCAATCCACGGACTCGCAGACACGCGTCGTCGATGTCGAGCTGGGCGTCGGCGACTCGGTCGCGGCGATCAAGACCGTCACGCTCGCGCCCGCCGAGTTGCCCGCGGGCGCACCCGAAGGCACCCGCGCCACGCCCGCCCAGTCCGGCGTCGTCTTCGACCTCGAGCGCGCCGACGGGTTCCTCTGCACCGTCACCCTCCGCACGGGCGAGACGATGACGGGCGACGTCCTCCGCCGCGACAACACCGGGTGGGTCGTCGTCCCGCCCGCGAGGCAGACGAGCGTCGCCGTCGTCACAAACGGCAACTTCTTCCTCACCCAGGCCCTGAGCGGGCTTCCCCTGTCGCGGCTGGACACGCTGAGCCCCAGCGAATTCCAGGCGCTCCGCGCCGACGGCCGGTCCGACCGGTACGACGTCGTCCTCCTCGACGGCTGGATGCCGCCCGAGATGGCGGCGGGCGAGCCGGCACGCGGGCGATGGCTGATCTTCAACGCCGTCCCCCCGCCCCCGTTCGGCGTGCTCGACGAGGGCAACACCGGGCAGACCGCCATCATCGACTGGGCCCGCACGCACCCGGTCCTCCGTGACGTCGTGCTCGACGGCCTCTACATGAGCGACTCACGCCTCGTGACGCTGCCCGAGGAATCGACGGCCGTCGTGATGGCCCAGAGCACGCGCGGGCCGGCGATGATCGAGCTCGGGTCCGCCGAATCGCGCGCGATCGTGGTGCCGTTCGAGCTGACCCAGTCGCCCTGGCCCTGGAACGTCAGCTTCGTCGTGTTCCTCGCCAGCGCCGTGGACTACCTGGGCGCCGAGTCCGCGTCCGTCGTGGACCCATCGGCGGCGCGCCGGCAGTTCGAGCCCGGGCAGGTGCTGACGACGCGCCTACCCCCGGGCATCGAGGGCGCGCGGCTCGTGCCCCCCGAGGGCGGCTCGTCGGTCAACCTCGTCGCGGGCCCGGACGGGTCGGTCGCCTACGGGCCCGTGCGCCGCGCCGGCGTCTACACCGTCCGATGGTCGGGCGAGCCCGGGCCGGCGGACGTCTCCGACGGCGGCGGCGCGGCCCGCGTCTTCGCCGTCAACCTCGCGAACCCCGCCGAGTCCGACCTCGCCGCGGCACAGGAACTCTCCCTCGCCGACCGCCAACGCTCCGGCGTCTCGTCCGAACGCGGGCAGCGGGTCCGCGAGTACTGGCCCTGGCTCTTGCTTCTCGCCCTCGCGATCATGATGCTCGAGTGGTGGGTGTACAACCGCAAGGTGCACATCTAGTCGATGAAAACGCTCGCCTCATCGAGCGGCTTGCGCTCAAGCCTGGGCACGATGCACCCGTCCGCCGGGTACCCCATCGGGATCAGCAGAAACGGGCGCTCGTGCTCGGGCCGACCGAGCACCTCGCGCAGAAAGTTCATCGGGCTTGGCGTGTGCGTGAGCGTCGCGAGCCCCGCGTGGTGCGCCGCGGCGAGCAGCATCCCCGTCGCGATCCCGACGGACTCATTGAGGTAGTACACCTGCCCGCCGTCGTCCGTCCGCTTGAGCGCGAAGACAACCACGAGCCAGGGGGCGACGTCGAGGAAGGGCTTGTCCGAGTCCGTGCCGAACGGCGCAAGGTCCTCAAGCCACCGCTTGGGCGCACGCCGGTCGTAAAACTCGCGCTCCTCCTCCTCCGCGGCGAGCCGGATCTTGTGCTTCATCTCCGGGTTCGAGACCGCCACAAACCGCCAGGGCTGCTTGTGCGCCCCGCTCGGCGCCGTGCTCGCCGTGCGGATCACCCACTCGATCGTCTCGCGCGGCACCGGGCGGTCGGAGAACATCCGCACCGTCCGCCGACGGTCCATCACGCGGTAAAACGACTCGGCGGCCTGCTGGCTCGGCACACCCGGGTCGTACGGGTCCAGCGGCACGTGCGGGGCGCCATGCGGGCCCTCCACGTGGGGCAGGGGCTCGCCATGCGCTCTGTCCGACGTCGGGTCCTGATCGGGCACGGCGGTCCTTCCGGCGGGGGGCTTGAGTGGGGCGTGCGGGCCTGCCGATAGCCTATCTATGCGGCTGTGGGCGATCTTGTCGGTGTGCGCTGCCTTCGCGTGGGCAATCCCCACGCCCGTCGCCGCCGAACCAGACCACAACCCCCCGATCGAGCCCCGTGTTCCGAGGGCGGCAGCGCGGGTCGTCGCGACCTACGACTTCGAGGAAACCAACAACCCCCTCCCCGTCCCACGCGGCTGGGCCCGCGGGCAGTCCGACCCCGCCGCGGGCATCGACCGCCCCGGCTTCCCGGTCTGGAACGGCGCGGCCTTCGACAAGCAATCGCCCGCCACCTCCGGACGGGCCACCGTCCGCCTGCCCGTCGAGGGCGGGTCGGCGTCGCTCCGCACCATGCCCGGGATCATCCCCATATTCCCGAGCGCGGACTACACCGTCTCCGCGTCCGTCCGTACCGCACCCGAGATGCGCTTCGCCCGGGCGGTGCTCGCCGCCCGCCAGCTCGACGACCGGGGCAACCCCATCCCGGGCTCGGAGGTCCGCACGCCCCCGACCTCCACCTACGGCGCCTGGCGCCGGCTCGCGGTGAACGTGCTCGCCGAAGACCCCGCCGCGGCGTTCCTGCAGGTCGAACTGCTCGTCCTCCAGCCCGAGCAACGCGCCGCGGGCGCGCCGCGCCGCCCCTTCGAAGTCTGGGAGGAGGACTACCACGGCGCCGCCTGGTTCGACGACGTCCTCGTCGTGCAACGCCCGCGCCTGGACCTCACCACAGAGCACCCGGGAAACATCGTCATCGCCCCCGGCGTCCCCGTGCTGCACGTCGGCGTCCGCGACCTCGCGGGCGAAGAGCTCACCGTACGCCTCGCCGTCCACGACCTCGACGGCACCGAGCTGGACCGACGCACCCTCGAGCTCGGCGGCGGGCGCCTCACCTCGGACTGGCGCCCGGCGCTCCACGCGTACGGCTGGCACCGCGCCACGCTCGAGGTGGACGCCGACGGCCTGCCCATCGCGCGCGAGACGTGCGACTTCCTCTGGCTCCCACCACACGCCGCTCAGGCCCAGGGCCGCCCGAAGTTCGAACGCACCCGCGCGGGCCGGCACCGCTTCGCCCTGCGCGCAGGCCCGATGCCCGCGCCCACGCGCGAGCAGATCCCGGGCATCACGCGGGCGCTCGGCGCGGGCAGCATCACGCTGCCCGTCTGGTCCGCCACGCCCGAGGAAGACCCGCGCGACGCCGTGCGCGTCCTCACGGGCATCACCGAGACACTCCACGCCGACCTGACGGACATCACGCTCGAGATCCCCGAGATGCCAGCCCACGTCGCGGCGGCCGCCGGGGTGGACCCGTCCGACGTCGCGGGAACCATCCGCTCGGAACGCGCCGTCTGGAGCGCGGCCCTCGACCCATTCTTCGACCGGTTCGGCCAACGCGTCCGCCGATGGCAGGTCGGCGCGCTCGAGACCGGGTGGCAATCGCGCGACGGCGCGTTCGGCCCCGATCTCAACGAGGTCGCCACCGCCCTCGGGTCCCTCGTGCCCGGGCCGATCGTCGCGGTCCCCTGGGCCTGGGATGCCCTGCCCGACCCCGCGCTCGCCGACCACCCGACCGCCACCATCATCGAGATCGATCCCGGCATCGACGCCGGCGGCGCGGACGAGATCGTCCGATCGTGGACCGGCGGCGTCCTGCCGGCGCGCCAGGGCGATGGCATCTCCGACCCGCACGAGCTCACCCTCGTGCTCGATTCACCCAAGGCCAGCCCGCACGGGCGATGGGGCGCCGCCGCCTTCGCACGCTCGCTCGTGGGCGCCTGGCTCGCCCTCAACTCAGACGCCATCCAGGACCCCTCGCCTCTCCGCGTCGCGCTCGACGGCGGCTGGGACGTCCGCAACGCAAGACGCCCCAAGCTCGAGCCCACCCCGAGCGCCGGCGTCTGGCGCACACTCACCGGCGTCTTCGAGGGACGCTCGCTCGTTCGTGAGATCGACCTCCTCCCGGGCGCGCGAACGGTGCTTCTCGCGCCGGGCTCGGAGGCCCCGTCATCACGCGGCGCCGCGATGATCGCCTGGCGCGAATCAGGCGGCTCCGACACCCACGACATCCTGCTGGGCGCCGACATCCGACGGATCGATCTGTTCGGAAACCAGCAGGACGTCCAACTCGTCACCGACGACCCGGACGTCGCCGCATACCACCGGATCGAGCTCACCGACGAGCCCGTCATCTTCGAAGGCGTGGACGCCGAACTGCTCGCCTTCCTCGCGAGCGTCCGGCTCGACCCCGGGCGGGTCGCGACCACGCCGGGCACGCACCGGCACGATCTTGTCTTCGAAAACCCCTGGTCATTCCCGCTCCGCGGACGGCTGTACCTCCTCGAGCCCGGCGGGCACAGCTCCGGCGATACGCCCGTAGACCGCACCTGGGTCATCGGGCCGCGCGTCACAGAGTTCTCCGCGGCGGGCGGCGCCGAAGGGCGGGTGCCCCTCTCCATCGCGTTCGGCGCCGCACAGCGCACCGGCACGCGCGACCTGGTCATCGATTTCGAGCTCGGCGGCGGGCGCGCCGTGCGCGCCAAGCGTACCTTCCAGCTCGGACTCGACGACCTCCGTATGGTCGCCTACGAACGCACCATCCCGGGCTCGGACGGCGACGTCCTCGTCCAGGTCGAGGTCACAAACACATCCGACCGCGCGCACAGCATGGACATCGTCGGCGTCGCACCCGGCCAGCCAAAGGCCCGCGCCTCCGTCGTCTCCCTCGAACCCGGACGCACCGCGAAACGCGCGCTCATGTTCTACGGCGCCCGCGACGCGCTCTCCGGCGGCGAGGTCATCGTCGGGCTCTCGCTCCTCGACGAACCCGGACGCCTCAACACGCCCGTCACCGTCGCCCGCAGGGCTGATTAGTCGGGCTTGAGCACGTAAATCGCGTACCCGCCCGGCGAGGGGTCCGCGTCGCGCCCCGTCTCGCCCACCACCCCCGCGATGCGCAGCGGCGACTTCGCGACCAGGTCATACCACTGCTCGAGCGCGTACGTCCGCAGGTCATACGTGCTGTCGATGCGGCGCTCCCGTGCCGGTGTCTTTACGTGCACGTGGCTGATCACCCGCTCGACGCGCGAGCCGCTGGCCGGCGGGAGATACTGGACGGTCTGCGTCACACGCGTCCGCCCGCGCGCCGCGCGCCAGACGTCCTCCACCGGCTCGTCCCAGTCCGGGAAGCTCATCCCGATGCCCACCGCGTACGCCCCGCCCGGCTTGAGCGCCCGCGCGATCTGATCGAAGTGCCGCAGCATCGCCCGGTCGGACATCAAGTGCCGGATCGTGTTGATCAGATTGAACGCGAACGCGCACGAACCGGGCTCAATCAGGTCCGGGTCCTCCATCGAGCCGACGAGCAGCCTCGCACGCCGCCCCAGCCCGCGCCGCCGGAACCGCTCCGTCGCGTACGCGATCATCCCGGGCTCAAGGTCGTACCCGATCACCCGACGCCCGCGCCCCGCCGCCACCCGCAGGTACCGCGCCGACCCGCACGCCGGCTCGAGCCACGCCCCACGCCCGACCGCGAACCGCTCGGCCATCCGTTCGAGCCCCGTCACGTCCGCCGCGGTCCCCGGCGCGTGCAGAATGTCGTACACACTCGCGTCTTCGTAGAATCCCTGCGGCACACACGAGCGTATGCAAACGGGCGGGCATGACCGATGAGCGGCCACAACCAATACGCAAACGCCCGGGCCCGCTCGCCCGGGTGGCGCGATCCGCGCTCTCGTGCACGCTCATACTCGGCGCGCTGCTCGCGGTGGGGGCGTGCATGAACCTGGGCGAACGCATGGCCTACCACCCAAGCCGCGTCGCGTTCGTCACGCCCCACGGCATCGAGGACATCTCGTTCCACAGCGCCGACGGCACGCCCCTCCACGGGTGGTTCATGCCCGCCACCGGCGGCCAGCCAGGCCCCGTCGTCGTCCACGCCCACGGCAACGCCGGCAACATCGCGGACCACGCCGCGTTCAGCGCCTTCCTCCGCGACCGCGGGTTCCACGTCTTCCTGTTCGACTACCGCGGCTACGGGCGGTCCGCCGACAAACGCCCGACGCGCTCCGCGCTGATCGACGACACCCGCGCCGCGCTCTCCACCGCACGAACACACCCGCTGGCGATCCCGGACCGCGTCGGCATCTACGGCGTCAGCCTCGGCGCCGCCTTCGCCCTGCCCGTCGCCGCCGAAGACCAGGGCGTGCGCGCTGTCGTCACGCTCTCCGCATTCTCAACATGGCGCGGCGTCGCACACGACTGGGCACCCGTCCTCGGCCCCGCGCTCATCCACAGCGGCCACGACCCAGAGGACGCCGCAGCGCGACTCGGCGACCGCCCATACCTCATCCTCCACGGCGACGCCGACGGCGTGATCAACCCGCGCCACGCACACCGCCTGCATCACGCCGCCCAATCCGCCGGCGTGCCCACCGAATTCCTGATCGTCCCCGGCGCGGATCACAACTCGATCCTGCACACCAACCCGGAAGCGGCCGACGCGATCGCCGCGTTCTTCACCACGCATCTCAGGACCGAACCCACGCCCTGACCGGCGCACACCCACCCGGACCCGATCACGCCGGGGCCGGACAGCACCGGCCCCAGCGTGTGTGGTCGGGTCATTCCTCGGTCACGTGCCCGCGAGGAAGCACGCGACAAACGCGTCGATGTCGTCCACGTTCAGCGAACCGTTCCCGTCAAAGTCGGCCGCCAGGTCGGACGCGAGGAACGCCGCGACGAACACGTCAATGTCGTCCACGTTCAGCGTGTCGTTCCCGTCCATGTCGCACGCCCCGAGCGTCGAGGGCACCACGGCGAGGTCACCCGGCTGCACGGGCGGGATGCCCTCGGCGTTGTTCGGGCCGAAGGGAAGCCCCACCGAATACCCCGACCCGTCCGTGCCGAACGTGTTCACCGTGCTGAAGAAGTTCGGGAAAACACCCTGCCCGACCGACCCGTGGTAGCCCTGGTCGGCGCGAGACCAGTCCACGGTCATGCCCTGGCTGTACCCGATGTCCTGCGGGATCGTGTAGAGCTGCGTGAAGACCGACCCGTCGCCCGAGTAGACGGTGTCGGTCTCGAGCTCGACGACGTAGAACGTGCCCGCCGAGTCAACCGCCAGCCCGCCCAGGTAATGACGCTCAGGGAACCCGGTCATGAGACCGACCGGCGTGACGACACCCGTGCCCAGGTCCACCCTGAACAGCGTTGATTCCGACGCAAACCGCGTGTTCATCCCGTACATCTGCCCGTCCACCGGGTTGTACGCGAGGTCCTGCAGCGTCTGCAGCGTGCCGCCCACCGGCGATGCCGCCCCCGTCGCCGGGTTCACCGAATACAGCCCGGACGCGGCGCCGCCCGTGTTCTTGAACAGCGTCGCGAACGCCCAGAGGTTCCCCTCCGCGTCGAACTCAAGCCCTCCGAACCCGATGTTCGGCACACCCGTGGACCCGACCACGGTGTACCCGTCGGGCGACGCGGGATCGAAAATGATCAACTCGTCCGAGCCGTCCACGGTCGGCGCGATCGTGTTCACGGCATAGATGTCAACCGCGTGCGCGCCGGCGCACGCCAACGCGGGGATCGCGACCGAGAGAACTCGCCTGAGAGTGTGCATGTCGTGTGCTCCGAGTCTGTGTCCAGGTGGGGGGGTGACGTTGGATGAAGACAATCAGCGCCTGCGGCGGACGCCCGCGATGCCGCCCAACGCGAGCAGCGCCGCCGCGCCCGGCGCCGGCACGAACGTGACCTGCAGATCGTCGAACGTGATCGGGAAGTTCGGTGCGGGCGAGCCCTTCACGATCACCTTCGCGAACCCGTCGTCCGAGTGCCACCCGTGCCAGTTCCATGACCCCAGCGGGAACGACGCGCTGACACTCTCGATGAGGTTGTCGCCCGCGTCGTAGAACTCGACCGAGGTCGGCCCGATCTCGTCGGCGGTGTTGAAGTACCCGCCGAAATCGCTCACCAGCGTCTCGAACTCGAACGTGTACACGCCCGTGACAGACCCGCCCATCAGGTTGCCGTTGTACGGCAGCACCTCGGTGTTGCTCACGAAACTGAACAGGTTCAGGGCGATCATCGTGCCGTTGGCGAACGTGTCGTAGCCCTGCCCCTGCCCGCCGAAGATGTCGATCGGCCCGTTGACAAACCCCGGCGACGCGATCGCCTCGAACGTCTCGAACGCGTCGCCCGAGAACGGGCCGGTGCTCGTGATGGTGGCGTGGGCGGTGCCCGCGGCCGCGAACGCGGCAGCGACGGTCAGACTCGCGCGAATCGTCATGGGTTCTCCTTCTGCTCTCCGCTTGGACCCGGAACGCACTCGCTCCGGGGAGGCGCCCGGCACGTCGCGGGCACCCGATTGTGTGACACTACCCAGAGGTGCAACACAGACGCAAGCGTCATCCCTGAAAATCGTGCGAATTGTCGCAGTGACAGTTTCCGATCTTGCAGCGGCGTTCATGCCCGAGTAAACTCGAAGACACAAGCAACACCCGATCGGCGATGTTCGGGTAATGAAAGTGTGTTTGCATGTCGGGCACAACAACCCATCCCCCGTTCCCGACACACGCCAAAGCGGTCGTCCGGGCCGTCCGCGGCGCGTTCGCCGAGGTCGTCACCTCCGCCGGTGCAGACGCCCACGACCCCGGCTCAATCTCGCGCCGCATCGGCCTGAACCGCAACCTCGCCTGGAAGATCTCACGCATCATCCAGGACGAAGACCCCGCCGCGGCCTTGACGCAGATGCCCGGCTCATCCGGCCTCCGCATCTTCCTGCGCGGGTCCGAGCGCGCCGGCGCAAACGCCGGGATCGTGCAAACCGCCAAAGCCGCCATCGAAGACTTCGAGGAACTCATCCGTGTCCACTCCGGCGACCGCGCGACCCTCGAAATGATGGGCAGCGAGCTCAGCGAGCAGGGCAACCGCCAACGCGACGAGCAGCACCGCAAACTCCTCTTCCAGGGCGGCAGCTACGTCCTCGGCGTGCAGACCCGCGTCGTCCTCAAGATCGGCCTCGTCATGCCGGGCGCGGCCGACGGGCTGCTCGATTTTGCATCCGTCAACGGCCTCGTTGATTTCCGCAGACTCCGCCAGGACGTCACCTGGGTCATGGCGTCACGCCACGGCCGCAATGACGACGGCTCCGAGATGACGACCGGCGCCACCGAACCGATCGACCCCGACTTCGCCGGCGCAGACGAAGCGCCGCTCATCGGCGCCTACTGCTCGCAGCCGCTGCCCGAGCTCCGCCGCGTCGAGCAACCCAGCGGCGTGAGCTTCGAACTCGTCGAGGGACGCGTCGGAAACACCGGAGCGCTCACCTGCTACGTCGGCGCAATCCAACGCGGCATCCCGTACTACCGCACCGAATCCAACGAGTGGGGCGAGCACTCCGCGATCTGCGATGTCCCCGCCGAAATGCTCCTCATGGACCTCTTCATCCACGAGAGCTTCGCCTTCGCGCTCGACCCCGAGACGTTCCT
>JAUHXM010000121.1 GCA_030426605.1 Phycisphaerae bacterium
GTCCGGGTTCGCCAGCGCGCTCGGGTGATCACGCTCGAGGATGCTCCGGATGCGCCCCACACGCGTCGCCGGGTGCGGGTGCGTCGTGAACCAGTCCTGCACGCCCCCGCCCGAGCCGCCCGCCTCGTCGGCCAGCACCTGCATCGCCTGCAACGACCCGATCGGGTTGTACCCCGCGCGCACCATGTACCGGATGCCGAGCGAGTCCGACTCGCTCTCCTGATCGCGATCGAACGACAACGCGTACAGCCCCGCGCCCGTGATCGCCGCCTGCGCCCCGATCGCACCCCATTGGCTCTCAGACCCCGACGCGAGCGCGCCGAGCAAGCTCCCGCCGATCGCGAGCCCGTACTGCCGGCTCATCCGCTCATCGACGTGCTGCGCCGTCACGTGCCCGATCTCGTGCCCGAGGATCGATGCCAGCTGCGCCTCGTTCGTCAGCTTCTCCGCCAACGCCCGCGAGATGAACACCTTCCCTCCCGGCAACGCGAACGCGTTGATCACGTCCGAGTCCAGCACCGTGAACTCCCACGGCAGCGACGGATAGTCCGCCTCCGTGTGCCGCGCCATCTCCTCGCCGATCGACCGCACGTACGACGTCACGCGGCTGTCCGCGACCGACCCGCCATACTCCTTGGTGAGCTCGGGCATCGCGCCCTCGCCCATCGCGATCTCCTGATTCCGCGACAGCAGGTTCAGCTGGCTCCGCCCCGTCGCGGCGTTCGTCGTGCACGCCGGCTGCGTCGCCAGCACCCCCGCGAATCCCAGCACCGCCAACACCCGAACCATCCCTGACCGATCACGCGTGAGCATGGAAGCCTCCCGAACCTGAATCAGTGTCCCGACCCCGACAGCCTAGCATGCCCCCGCCCATGCCCGAAACCGCGTCCCAACCACAAACCACCCCCCAAACCACCGCCTGGACCGACGCCGAGCTGACCGACGTCCACGCCCGCGCCGACAAGCACGACCGCGTCCGCGCCATGTTCGGCGCCATCGCACGCCGCTACGACCTCAACAACCGCGTCCACTCCTTCTGGCGCGACCAGGCCTGGCGCCGATTCGCCGTCAGCGCCGCCAACGTCCAACCCGCCGACCGCGTCCTCGACGTCGCCTGCGGCACCGGCGACCTCACCCTCGCCTTCGCCACCCGCTCGCCCGCCGCCCAAGTCGTGGGGGTGGACTTCACCCCCGAGATGCTCCAACTCGCGACCCCCAAAACCCGCAAGATCCGGAACCTCGACCCCGCCCGCGTCTCCTTCGAGCAGGGCGACGCCATGGACCTCCGCTTCGACGACGCCTCCTTCGACGTCCTCTCCATCGCCTTCGGCATCCGAAACGTCCAGGAGCCCGACCGCGCCCTCGCCGAGTTCTTCCGCGTCCTCAAGCCCGGCGGCCGCCTCATCGTCCTCGAGTTCGACAAGCCCACCAACCCCCTCGCCGCCTGGGGCAACGCCCTCTACTGCCAGCGCATCATGCCCATCACCGCGACCCTCCTCGCCGGCGACCACTCGGGCGCGTACCGCTACCTCCCCAAGTCCGTCAGTGCCTTCGCGACCTCCGCCGAGCTCGCCGCCGCCATCGAGTCCGCCGGCTTCGAGGACGTCACCCCGAAGAAGCTCACCATGGGCGTCTGCGCCTGCACACGCGCGATCAAACCGGCATGACCCCCGTTCCGGGCACCCAATAAGCCGGTTCCGATAAGAAAATCATCCCGCCGATAAGAACCGCCGCACGGCGCCACCAGCCCCCGCGCGCCGATTCTCGGACGTTCTCCTTCTCGGACCGTCCGAGAAGAACCCGCGCCATGCATGCGCACACGCGACCAATCCGTGCGCCAATCCGCGCACGATCCACCCCCGATGCTGATGGCAACCGCCCCCGCCGCGCCGATACCGCCCCCCTCGGCACGACGCCCTCCGCGTGGGGAGGCACCGCCCGAGAGTGAACCGCGTCCGGAGCAGACCATGAACGCAGAACTCGTCATCGACCGGCTCTTCGAAGCCCTCACCGCCGGCGACCGCCCGGCCGCCCGTTCCATCATCAACGAACAGCTCAACGCCGGCGCCGACCCCGCTGTCATCATGACCGACCTCTACTGGCCCACCTACCAGCTCATCGACAAGCTCTTCCGGGCCGACAAGCTCACCATCCTCTCGCACAACTACGCGACGCGCCTGCTCCGCGTCCTGATCGACCAGACCGCCGCCGACCTCCGCGCCCAGGCCGAGCCGCTCGCCAGGGGCCGCCGTCTCGTCGCCGCCTGCGGCCCCTCCGAAGGCTCCGAGCTCGGCGCCCAGATCGCCGTGGACCTCCTCGAAGCCTCCGGGTTCAACATCAAGTTCGCCGGCGGCGCCGTCCCCTTCGACGAACTCCAGAGCACCGTCCAGGAAACCCAGCCCGACGCCATCGTGCTCTTCTGCTCAGAGCCCGGCGACCTCCCGGGCATCCGCACGCTCATCGACAACCTCTACGAAGTGGGGGCCTGCACGAACACGCAGATCGTCGTCGGCGGCGGCGTCTTCAACCGCGCCGAGGAGCTCGCCGAGGAAATCGGCGCCGACCTCTGGGCCACCGACCCCATCGAACTCGTGGACACCCTCGTCCACGACGGCGAGCACCGCGCGCCCGCCGACCAGCGCACCGTGGGGCGCAAGCGCCGAGTCTCGAAAGCCGCCTGACAGCAACACCGGGCACGGACGCCCGGACTCACGTCTCGCAAGGACGCGGCTTCACCGACAGCCCCGGTTCAACCCGGGGCTGTTGCCTTAACCGCAGCCCTCACACCCGCTTCGCAACCGCCAGCGGCCCCAACCCCGAGACCAGGCTCTTGATATGCGAGCGGTACCGCTCGACGTCCAGCACGGGCAACGCCGCCTCGCGTTGCGCCGCCGCGCCGCACGCGTCGTCCCACCCGAGCCCGCAGAACGCAACGATCGACCGCGCCGTCCCCTCGGGGTCGGCCCGCAGCGCGTCGAAGTCCACGTCCAGCCACGAGACGCCCAGCGCCCCGTCCGAGAGCTGCTCGTGCCAGTGGTCGAGCAACCGGTTCGTGCCGTACGCGTGCGCCGCGAGCGTCATCTGATCACACGCGTACGCCTGCGCGGGCGTGGACTCCAGCGCGTGCGCCTCGAACGACGCCGCGATCGCGTCCCGCCGCACGCGGATCACCCGCAGGCCCGGCACCACGAGCGCCGCGATCCCCAAACACGTCGCGTTGTCCGCGTTCGTGTCCGCGATCACCGACGCGTCGTCCATCCCCGTCCGCTTGCGCAGCCGCTTCGCGTACACCTCCGCCGCCTCGACGCACGCCTTACCGCGCACCTTCACCGGCGAGTCGATGAGCGACACGCCGCCCACCTGCTTCGCGTCCAGGAACCGCTCGGCCATCTGCGACAGCGTCAGCGTCTGCCCCGCCCACCCCGCCTCCGGGTGCGCCCCGAGGATGCGCCCGACCGCGTCCGTCCGCGACCCCGCAAGACCCACGACGAGCACGCCCGGGCTCGCCTCCGTCGGCCGCTTCACCGTCTTCATGTTCTCCGCGGTCCAGTGCTGCGTGATCGTCGCGACCGCCTGCCCGAACGCCCGCGGGTCGAACTCCGCCACAGACAGATTCGTCCCGCGCCGCAACGCCACCCACGCGTCGTCCGCGCGCCCCTCCATGTCCAGCATCTGACCCAGCAGCCGCAGCATCGGGCGCAGCAGCCGCGTCGGGTGACCGACCTGCTTCGTCAACGGCTCCAGATGCTCGATCACCTCCGCGGGCTTCAACGCGTCCGACCGCAACGCCACCTCGCCCGCCGCCAGCGCCACCTCGGGGTCCGTCGCGTCACCGATCATCATGGGCTTGAGTGTCTCGACCGCGCCCGACACGTCCCCGCCCGCGAGCTGCGCCCGCGCCTTCGCCGCCACCGCCTGCGCATTGAACGCGTCGGGCTTCAGCGCCTCGTCCGCTTCCGCGATCGCTTCGGCGCTCTCGCCCATCTCCGCAAGCGTCCGCGCGAGCTCGACGTGCGCCCGCGTCCGAAGCGCCCGCACCTCCGTCGCCTCCTGGTCCGGCGCCGCGTCCATCAGCACGCCCGCGTGCCGGATCTCCTCCGCCGCCTCCACGTACCGGCCCGCCGCCGCCAGCGACATCCCGTGCACGAGACGGCTCGGAGGGTGGGTCCGAGCCACCCGCGCCAGCTGCAGCGTGATCGCCAGCGCCTCCTGCGGCTCGCCCGCCTGGTACATGTTCAGCGCCCGCGTGTACGCCTGCTGGTGGGTCATCCTCGACACGACCGATACTCCTCAAATGGGCCCCGACTCTAGCTCATCAGCCCCCCCGGGCCCCCCAAATCCCCATCAGGCGGCCCAGACGCGTCACGACATCGTCACGTTCGCCCTCTGATCGGACAAATTCCCTGAACCTCACGCGCCCCCGTCAGTACCATGTGGGTTGCGGGCGGTCCCACACCGCCCAGGAGGACGGATGGAACGAAACGCCGAACGCAAGCTGATTCAAGGCGCCACCAAAGGCGACCGCGCCTGCGCCGAGGCCCTCATCAAGGCCCACCAGCAATCGGTCTACGCCTACCTCCTCAGACTCTCCGGCCGCCACGACGTCGCCGAGGACATCGTCCAGGAAGCATTCGTCCGCGTCCTGACCAACCTCCACCGGTTCGACTTCCGATACCGCTTCAGCACCTGGCTCTTCACCATCGCGCGCCGCCTCTACCTCAACGCGATGGCCAAGCACCGCCCCGCGTACGACTCCGACATCGTCGGCGGCGCCCAGGGCACCCGCGACATCCCCGAGACCGACGTCTTCGCCGACGAACGCCAGTCCGTCTGCCGCGACGCCCTGCAAGACGCCCTCAACACGCTGAGCACCGAGCAACGCGAGATCATCATCCTCTTCCACCAGCAGGACTGGTCCATCTCCCTCATCGCCCAGCACCTCGACATGCCCGAGGGCACCGTCAAGAGCCACCTCCACCGCGGGCGCAAGCGCTTGCGCACCACGCTCGAATCCACCGAGCCCCTCGCCCGCATGCTCGCGGGGGTCGAGGCATGAACCCCGACCGGGACCACGGAGCGGATCCCTCTCAAAACTCGGACCACGCGTCGATCCACGATCTCGTTCAAGAGATCCTCGACCGCCCCGCCGACGACCCACGACGGCTGGAACTCCTGCGCACCGTCCGCGACGACGACGCCGCGCTGCACGAGCTCAACGCCACCGCCGAATCACTCTACGAACTCCGCGCACGCCCCATCGCGCCCGACCTGACAAGCCAGATCCTCGACGCCGCCGACGCCCGCCGACGGTTCCTGCCCGCGCGCGTCCGACGCTGGGTGGTCCGCGGCCGCCTCGCCGCCGCCGCCATGCTCCTCTTCGCGCTGGGCACCCTCGCGATCGTCGAACGCGTCGCGCCCGGCGTGACCGACTTCACCCCGCGCCCGCGCACACTCTCGAGCATCCCAGCCGCCTTCCAGCACGACGCGACCCAGTCCGCCGCCTTCGTCCGCTCGGGCGTCCGACAGGCCGGCAAGGCACTCGCCCCCGTCGTCGAACAACCCGGCTGGGCCGAAGAAGGCACCGAGGTCCCGACCGCCTGGGTCCTCGAGGTCGTCGGCCGCGACGGCTCCGTCTACGACACCGTCATGACCTTCGACCCCGACGCGCGCGGCGAGCAATCACTCCGCGTCTTCCGCACACGACGCCCCGAAGCCTCCTCGCTCCTCTGCATCCCAGAAGCGCCCCCCGTCATCGCCGAACCCGACACACGCTCGCTCCCCTGATACCACGCAGACGATGCCGCGCCGACGCCCGATCCGCACCGCCGCACCCCGGCACCTCGCCGCGGCGTGCCTCATCGCGATCACAACACCCACACTCAACGCGCACGAGCCCGCGCCATGGTCCGCCATCGCGCCCCTCGAACAACGCGTGGACATCGCCGTCCTCATCGACGGCGCCGCAGAACAACTCGCATCGCCACCCGGCCGAGCACTCTCCAACTTCATCACCGAGTCCGGCCTCTTCGACGGCACCATCGCCGCCTCCGCCGACCTCGCACGCGCCCTCCGCGCCGACAACGCCGAGATCTCCAAACGCCTGCTCAGCAACCGCGTCACCATCCTCATCGACATCGACGACCGCAAGCCCGCCTTCCCCGGCACCCTCGTCCCCGGCGCCCGATGGGCCCTCCTCACCGAGGTGGACGAACCAACCGAACGCTGGGTCCGCTCGCGCCTCAAGGCCGCCCCGCGCGACACCCTCCCGGGCGCCACCGTCCTCGCCCTCGAAGACGGCCGCTTCCGCATGGCCGTCACCGACACCGCCCCGCGACGCACCCACCTCGTCTTCGCGCCCGACGCCGCCGACGACCTCTTCAAGCTCGCCACGCGCGAACCACCGCCAACCCCGCGCACGCCACGCTCCCCCCGGGCGACATCATCGGCTTCGCAACACTCGACGACGCCGTCGGCCAGCCCGCAAGCGTCCGCTTCTCCGCACGCATCACCGACACCGGCTGGCACGCCAACCTCCTCGTCCACGAACCCCACGACGACACACCCTGCCAGGGCCTCGACGCCAACGCCTTCGCCGCCCTCGCCCAGGGCTCCGTCGCCTCCATCACCACCGCACGCGGGGTCGGACATCGGATCGCAGCCATCCTCTCCGCCGCCTTCACCCCCACCTTCGCCTTCCATCCCATCGGGGTCGTCGGGCGCACAGTCGTCGTCGACCATGGGATCGCAGGTCTCGTCGGGCGTGCCCGGGATCGCCGGGTCCAGACCCGAAAGGTCGCAAGCCAAGACGGTACACAGCGCAGCGCCGGACACGGTCAACAAGAGTTTCGATACGACGGATTTGAACATGATACCTCCACGGGGCCCGGCGCCATCCAGCGCGCCGCGGTCGCGGCAGGGTGGTCGGTCACCGATCGGATCCCCCTGCCCGACGGCGGCGAGATCCGCGTGCTGGACCACGCGTCGCACCGCTGAAGCGGCTGCGAACGCCCCGGGTCCGGCCGGGAGCACTTCCCCC
>JAUHXM010000017.1 GCA_030426605.1 Phycisphaerae bacterium
GCCCGGCGAGGTGCGGGCGGCGGGTGCCAGGGACAACGGGGCGACGGTGAACACGTGGGACTGACGGGCGAGCCCGGGCGATCCCCAGCTCGGACGACGTGGCGCGATGATGCGGCTCCTGCCATACAGTTCCGGGTTGCGTAGCGCCCACGAACAACACCAGACGACCGGCACGCGCCGATGGCACGCCTGTCTCACCGTGCTCGCGTCGGTTCTGATCGCCGTCGCGATCCCGGCCCGTGCGACTCGTGCGGCGGGCGGAGAACTCGATCCGTTCCGCGCTCGTCCCGGCCTGCCTACCCAGCTGTACACCATCGGTCAGCTCGGGTCGGGCTCCACGATCATCGAACACCGCGAGGATCGCGGTGGTTCCGGCGGCCCTGACGCTGACCGGCCCGGAGCCGTGTCGCTCATACCGTGTCAGTCCCCGTACGGGCTGATTCCGACGCGACGCCGCGTCGCTCCTGACATGCCCGACCGAGGGTCGAGTAATCGTTCTCGAGCTCCGCCCGCCTGATCCCAGGCGCCGCTTTTTCTGAACCAACCTGTTTGACCGACCAAGACGCCCGCGCCGCGTCTGTGCTGTTATTGCACGGTTGCCGCGGCCCGGCGTCGCATGCAAACGGAGCCACACGATGCAACCGTCCATCGACGAGGGCACTGAATCGACGACGACGAACCAGGGCGACGCCACGGCGTACGAGACCGCCAGAGGCTGCCTTTGGCTCGGCGGGCTTACCCTCATCGCGTTCATGCTGATCACCGCCGCCATTCTCTTGTTCGGAGAATCAAGCGCGTAACCCGCCCATGACCGAGTTCACCGCCACATCACTTCTGTTGGCAACTTTTGGATTGCTGCTGGTGCTCGGCGTCTCGCTCTCGCGGGCCGTCGAGCGCCTCGGCTTTCCCATCGCCCTCCTCTTCCTCGTGCTCGGCATGCTCGCCGGTTCCGAGGGCGTGGGAGGCGTCGCCTTTGACGACTACCGCTTCGCCTTTCAAGTCGGCACCATGGCCCTTGTCCTCATCCTCTTCGACGGCGGCTTGAACACATCCCTCCGCTCCGTCCGCGAAGCCGCCGCGCCGGCCGCTCTCCTCGCCACCGCTGGCGTCCTCATCACCGCCGCCATCGTCGCCCTTGGCGCCCGGCTCGCAGGCCTCGACTGGAAATCTGCCTTGCTCCTCGGCGCCGTCGTCTCGTCCACGGACGCCGCCACCGTGTTCGCGGTCTTCCGCGCCGGCGGCTTCGGGCTACGACGGAAGATCAGCACTACGCTCGAGCTCGAATCCGGCCTCAACGATCCCGCCGCCGTCATCCTGACGGTCACCCTCACGCAGATCGCGATCGGGCCATCCACGCTCGGATGGTCCCTCGCACTCATCATCCCGCTCCAGCTCGCCATCGGCGCCGCCCTCGGCGTCGCGACCGGCTACGCGTCCCGCTGGCTCCTCACCCGCATCCGCGTGTCCGCGGGCGGCCTCTTCCCCGTCATCACCGTGGGATTGGCGCTGCTGACGTTCGGCATCACCACCGCCGCGAACGGCAGCGGCTTCCTCGCGGTGTATGCCATGGCCGTCGTCCTGGGCAACGGCCCGATCCCCTACAAGCCGGGGCTCCGCCGCATCCACGACGCACTCGCTTGGGTCTGCCAAGTCAGCATGTTCCTGATGCTGGGCCTCCTCGTCTTCCCTTCCATGCTGCCCGCCGTCGCCCTCCCAGGAATCCTGCTCGGCCTCCTGCTCGCCCTCGTTGCACGCCCCGTCGCGGTGGTTCTCTGCCTTCTTCCGTTCCGTTTCAAGCGGGCGGAGACCGCATTCGTCGCGTGGGCTGGTCTCCGAGGCGCCGTCCCGATCATCCTCGCGTGCTACCCCGTCCTCGCCGGGCACCCCCACGGCGCCGAGCTCTTTAACCTCGTCTTCTTCATCGTCGTGGTCAACGCCATCGTGCCGGGCGCCACCCTGCGCTGGGTGTCCCGGCGTCTCGGACTCTTCGAGCACGCCCGGCCCACGCCCTCGGCGGTCCTCGAGATCAACGCCACCAGCATCCTCGCCGGGCGACTCCTCGCCTTCCGAATCTCCCCGCAGGTCGCCGTCTGTGGCGCCAAAATCTCGGAAATCGAGTTTCCCCCCGAGGCGGCCGTTCTGCTCGTCGTCCGCGACAAGCGCATCCTCGCCGCCAGGGGAGCCACCGTCCTCAACGAGGGCGACCGTGTCCACCTCTTCTGCCGCGACGAGGATGTTCCATTCGTCACACTGCTCTTCGGGCAACCCGAAGACGAGAACTCCTGACCGTCCTGCCGCGGACCAGGCTCAACCCTCCCGCGCCCTCCCGAACACGTAGAGCATCTCGCGCGCGATCTGGCGGCAGCGCTCGTCGTACGCCTCGGTCTCGCGGTCGGTGCCGTCGAACGCCTTCGGGTCCTCATACTTGATTGAGAACCGGGCGTCGGCGCCGGGGACGTATGGGCAAGCGGCGTCGGCGCTGTCGCACACCATCACCGCGGCGAAGTGCTCGCGCGGGTTGGGCGGCTGGTCGTACACCTTGCTGAAGCACGCCATCGGCTCGGTGTCCTCGTGCCACCGGACGCTGACGGCGGGGTTGGCTCCGCGGGGCGGTGGGGCCACGAGAAACCCGGCCCGCTCGATCGCGGCGACGGCATTCGGGTGAAATGCGGTCGCCTCGGTGCCACCAGAGAACGTCTCGACGGTCACGATCCCGGAGTGGGCCGCGGCGGTCTGGGCCCATATCTGCGCCAGGTGACTCCGCCGCGAGTTGTGCGTGCAGACGAACGTCAGCCGGGCCGTGTCGCCTTTCGTACCCGCGCCGCGCACGTACGCGGCGAGCCGGTCGAGGTCCGACCGTCGCGCATCTTCGATCTGATCGAACTCGCCGAGCCGGTCGACGATGTAGGTGCTGAGCGCAGGCGTCATGGCCGCACTCGGCGCGGTGAAGACGCAGCGGCGTTCGCTCGTACACGACAGGTCATGGGCGGATCCGACAGCGTTCGCAGCATGGGCTCAAACTCCGGAGTGATATCTGCTCCAAGCGTATCTCACCGACCGGTGCAACCGGGCGGAGCCGAGCCCCTATGAGCATCGGGAGGGTGGCATGCATCAACAATTAACAAACGCGATCGCGGCGCTGTGCCTTCTGGTGGGGTCCGCAAGCGGAGCGCCGGCGGCCGACGAGGCGTCGCGGGAGATCGAGTCGGTCCTGGCGGACACGCTCGCCGGCGGCCGGGTCACGGGGGCGACCGCAGCGCTCATCCTGCCCGACGGGTCGCTGCACACGGGCGTGTGGGGCGCGCTGGCGGAAGACCCTGGCACACCCATGCCCGCGGACGCTCGGATGCTCGCCGGGAGCGCGGGCAAGACATTTTTCAGCGTGGTGCTCCTGCAGCTCGTTGAGGAGGGCACGCTCTCGCTCGACGACACGCTCGCGAAGCACCTCGGCGATCTCGATTGGTTCGACGAGATCCCGAACGCCGATGCGATCACGCTGCGCCATCTCGCGAACCACACCTCGGGATTGCGCGATCACGTCTGGTTCGAGACCTTCCAGCGCACCGTTCGTCGGAACCCGGACCGGGCGTGGGCGCACGAAGAGCTCGCCAAACAGATCGCGGGCACCGAGGCGTTGTTCGAGCCCGGCGATGCATGGGCGTACTCGGATACAAACTACGTCCTGCTCGGTCTTGTGATGGAACGCGCGACGGGCGAGGACTGCTACGACATGATCTGCGAGCGGGTGCTCACGCCCCTCGCGCTCGAGGGTTCCTCGCCCTCGGATCGGGCGGAGTTGCCCGGCCTGGTCGGCGGAACGACCACGCTCGGCGGAGTGTTTGAGATCGACGAGATCGTTGCGCGCGACGGTGTGTACGTCATGAATCCCCAGTGGGAGTGGGCGGGCGGCGGGATGGTCTCGACCAGCGCCGATCTCGCAAGGCTCTTCCACGCGATCTGGACCACCGATCTGTTCGAGCCAGAATCGATCGATGAGCTCATGAGCTACGCCCCCGCGGCGCTCGGGCCCGGCGCGGGGTACTCCGTCGGGATGATCCGGATGCGATCGCCCGTGGGCGAGTGGCACGGGCACATGGGCATCATGCCGGGCTACCTCACGCACGCGGTGCACTACCCCGAGCACGGCGTCACGGTCGCCGTGCAGGTGAACGCCGACGGGCAGCAAGCGCAACGGGCACAGTTCGACGCCGCCCACGCGCTCGCCCGCGAGGCGTTCCAGCGAGCGGAGGAGATCGGTTCTGTGCGTCCCTGACACGGATCGGTCGCGGTCCGGTAGAGTGTGCGCGGAGGTGACGCATGCTCCGAAACCTGCTGCCGATCGCACTGTCCGCTCTTGTTGTCGCGGGTACGCCCGCTCTCGCGGACGACGACTACCCGTATCTCGAAGCGCTGTACAAGCACCTGCACGCGAATCCCGAGCTGAGCTTCCAGGAAGAACAGACGGCGGCACGCATGGCGAGCGAGCTCCGGGGGCTGGGGTTCGACGTCGCCACGGGGATAGGCGGGCACGGGGTCATCGGCGTCATGGAGAACGGTGACGGCCCGACGCTTCTCATCCGCGCCGACATGGACGCCCTGCCCGTCGAGGAGGCGACCGGGCTGCCCTACGCCTCGACGGCGAAGGCGACGGAGCAGACCGGGCAGGAAGTGTCTGTCATGCACGCCTGCGGGCATGACGTGCACATGACGGTCTGGGTCGGCACGGCCCGCCGGCTTGTCGCGACGAAAGACGAATGGTCCGGCACGCTCGTCATGATCGCCCAGCCCGCGGAAGAACGCGGCGCGGGCGCCAAGGCGATGCTTGAGGATGGACTCTTCGAGCGCTTCCCACGGCCGGACTACAACATCGCGCTGCACGTCTCCGGCGGTCACCCCGCGGGCAGCGTCGGGTTCGTCCCGGGCTGGGCGATGGCGAACGTGGACTCGGTGGACATCACCGTGCACGGCATGCCCGGGCACGGCAGCGCCCCGCACACCACCAAGGATCCCGTCGTGATCGCGTCGCAGATCGTCCTGAACCTGCAGACGATCGTGTCGCGTGAGATCGACCCGCTCAAGCCAGCCGTGGTCACGGTCGGCTCCTTCCACGCTGGCACAAAGCACAACATCATCTCCGACCGGGCGGACCTGCAGATCACCGTCCGCTCGTACGACGACGATGTCCGGAATCAGCTCCTCGCGGCGATCGAGCGCATCGCGATCAACACCGCCCGAACCGCCGGGCTACCCGATGACAAGTTGCCCGACGTGCTGGTCAAGGACGAGTTCACCCCGAGCCTGTACAACGACCCGGATCTCACCGAACGCGTGCAGCGCGCGATCGGTGCCGCGATCGGAGAGGACAACATCCTCCCCGCCTCACCCGTCATGGGCGGCGAGGACTTCGCCCGGTACGGCAGGCAGGACCCACCCATCCCGAGCGTGATGTTCCGGCTCGGCGCGATCGGGGACGAGCTGTACCAGGCGTCCCGGCGCCGCGGCGTGGTGCTCCCGAGCCTGCACACGCCGTTCTTTGCGCCGGACCCCGAGCCCACCATCACGACGGGTGTGAACGCGATGACCGCCGCGGCGATGGAGATCCTCGCAGACTGATCGTGCTGGGCAGTCGTGCTGAACCGGGTTACCGACGGCGGCGGGTTGCGAGCAACCCCATCCCGACCAGACCAAGCGCGGACGTGCCCGGCGCCGGAAGCTCGGAGTACGTGTACTCCGCCCAGATGTCGATCGTCAGCTCCCAATCGGAAACCGGATTCGTCTCGGTGATGGCGATCAGCGAGCCGTCGATCGACGTCAGCGTGCGCGCATCGAGCAGCGCCGAGACGTACACGTCGAACGGGTTGCCCGACTCAAACACCGACGGGTCCACCGACCCGGACAACTCGGTGACGGCCGAGAAGGAGAGCTCGATCTCGTTGATGAAGCCGAAATTCGGGATGCTCTCCGGGTCGATCTCGTCGGAGGCCCACGCGTTGATCGGGTCCATCAGGACGTACTGATTCCCGATCGTCGCCCCGAAGCCTGAGGAGTTCGTCGCGACCATCGGGCCGGGCTCGAGCTGCGAGACGTTCAGGACGTCCACGAGAATGTTCGAGAACGTGACGCGGGCGTAGACCTCCACGTCGAGCAGCGTGCGATCGCCGGACCGGGTGTCGAACGACCCGAGCGCGAGCGAGGGCGACGCGAGCAGCGGCGTGCCGCCCCAGTTCGCGACCAGCTCGTGCGGTGCCATCGTTGTCGAATTCCCGATGACCTGCGTCTGAATATTCGCGTCGGCACCCGCGGCGAGAGCCGCAATCACCGCCGCACACGTCGCCATCGGAGCCTTGCCCACGATCCACCTCCCCATCCAACGGGTCCACGAGCGCGAACAGCGCCCCGCACAAAGGTGCCGGGTATCGGACCTGGTGCCAGCCGATTCCGAGAAAACTGGGGGGTTTGGGGCCCGGAGGGGATTTCGGGGCTCAGAGCTTGGGTGGGCCCGGGGGCTCGCGGTAGAAGCCCTGACCGGTGTCCTCGAGCACGCCACGCCGGGCGAGCTCGCGCCAGAGGGCGATCGGGTACTCGCGCGGCGGCTCGATCGCGTCGATGCCCGAGGGCTTGCCGCTCGTCGTGTAGTGCCCGCGGAGCTTGGACTCGTCGGCGAGCCTCGCCGCCTTCAGCCGCTTGCGAAACGCCCGCATCGCGTCGTTCAACTCGTGCTGGGTGAACTCCTGAGTAGGGGCCTCGGCGGCGGGGGCCGGCTCGCCTGGGTTCTCGAGTTGTCGGACCAGCGCCTCGAGCCCGTCGGCGTCCTTCTCGGCGACCACGCGGGCCGCCTCCGACGCATCCACCGGCATCCGCCCGATGAGCCTGCCCACGAGCGACCAGGCGTCCACGACCTTGAACCCGTCATCCGCGGCACGGATCAGGTCGGCCTGCTCGCGGAGTTTTTCGACGGCGTTCATGGCAAAGGATAGGGATCACCCGGGCCTGGACGCCTGTGCTGACGCTGCTGTCCGCCGACCCAACGCATCTGTCGAGCCGGAGGCCCACCCGGGCCGATGAACCGGCTATGGGATTCCTCAGCCGCCTCTTCGGTTCCGTCGATCGCCCGCCCGCCGTGCCGCAGGACGACTCCATGTCCCGCGTGCCGATCGAAACGCTTGAGCAGGTCCAGCAGCTCGCGCTGAACAAGCGCAAGATCGATGCGATCAAGCTCTACCGCGAGGCGAGCCGGTGCGGCCTGAAGGAAGCCAAGGAAGCCGTCGAGCAGATCGTCCGCGAGGCGGCCTGACCCCTCGCTACCCGCCGAGGCGCGACGAGATCCAGAGGGAGATCACGCGCGGACGCACGACGTCCGTCCACCGGGCGTACCCCAGGCCGTTGAGGTGGAGTCCGTCGTCGAGGAAGTACGCCTCGTTGGGCTCGCCCGACGCGTTGAGCAGTGGGGACGCGACGTCGAGGAACTCCGCGAAGTCGTGCTCGTCGCAATACTCGGCCACCATCGCGTTCGCACGTTCCATGGCGGGCCAGTTGTTCCAGCGTGCCAGGCTCGGCTTGATCGCCAAGTAGAGGACCTTGGTGTTGGGCAGACGCTCGTGCACCTCGTCGGCGAACGCGATGAACCCGTCCGCCGCGGCGCGCGAGTCGGTGTTGTCGGTGCCCAGGTCGTTGTCGCCGCAGTAGTACACGATCACGCTGGGTTCGTGGTGCCAGACGATCCGGTCCGCGACGGCGAGGACTTCCCGCGTCTGCGACCCGCCGAACCCGCGGTTGATGACGGGCGCGGGGGCCATGTCCTCAGCAAGGGATTGCCACATCCGCACGCTGGACGACCCGGTGAAGAGGACCTTGCCGGGCTCGATGGGGTTGGCTCGGTCCGCGGCTTCGAAGGCGCGGATCTCGGGTTCGTACCAGGCATCGGTGACCGCGGTGTCATCGCGAGGGGCGCTGGCGCACCCGCTGGCGAGCAGCACGCCGAGGCAGAGAAATCCGAAGCGGGAACCCTTCATCGACGCAGTATATGAGACGCCCGTCGGGCCGCGCCCGCACGCCCCCGGTACCCTCCCGCATGATGATCGGGCTGGTGCATCCCGGGGCGATGGGGTCCGAGGTCGGCCGGGCGGCGACCGAGGGCGGGCACGCTGTTATCTGGGCCAGCGAAGAACGCTCTCAGGCGACACACGATCGGGCGCACGAATGCGGACTCCGCGACGCCGGGACGCTGCGATCGCTCGTGCAGGACTCGGATGTCATCATCTCGGTTGTCCCGCCGCACGGCGCAATCGCTCAAGCGGAGGCGGTGATCGATGCTGGATTCGCCGGGGTCTACTGCGACGCCAACGCGATTGCGCCGACGACGGCCCGCGCGATCTCCGAGCGCGTGAACGCCTCCGCGGCGCGGTATGTCGATGGCTCGCTCATCGGCCCGCCCCCGAAGCAGCGCGGCGACACGCGCCTGTACCTCTCGGGCGCCGTCGCGGCGGACATCGCCCAGGTGTTCGACGGGTCCCGACTCGAAGCGCGTGTGCTCGACGGGCACGCGCTCGCCGCCTCTGCGATCAAGATGTGCTACGCCGCCTTCAGCAAGGGCACGACCGCGCTGCTCGCGAACATCCAGGAATGGGCGCGCGCCGAGGGCGTGCACGACGCCCTGCTCGCCGAGTGGGACGACGACCTGCCGAGGTTGCTCGATTGGGCCGCCTCCGCCGACCGCCGCCCGCACCCCAAGGCGTGGCGCTTCATCGGCGAGATGGAAGAGATCGCCCGCGCCTTCGCCGACCGGGAGCTGCCCGACGGCTTCCACACCGCCGCGGCGGAGGTCTACCGACGCATCGCCGACGCATCGGACCCGCCCGCCTAGCGTCACACGCTGGCACGCCGCCCGCGAAAGGAGCCACGCCATGTCTGACCATGTCTACAAGATCCTCGAGGTCGCCGGCTCGTCCACCGAGTCATCGGACCAGGCCGTCCGCAACGCGCTCGCCAAGGCCGCCGAGACCGTGCGGAACCTCCGCTGGTTCGAGGTCACCGAGACCCGCGGGCACATCGAGGACCAGAAAATCGCCCACTGGCAGGTCACCGTCCGCATCGGCTTCACGCTCGACGGCTAATCCGGTCTAGCAGACCGGCGACGAAAGGAAGACCCATGGGCAAGGTGTGCATCGGATTCGGGCTCGCGATGATCATCTTGGGCGTGCTCGCGTACGTCCTCACCGGGTTCGCCAGCGTCACGGCGCTCATCCCCGCCTTCTTCGGCCTGCCGATCGCGTTCTGCGGCGTCGCCGCCCTCAAGCCCGCCCGCGTCAAAGCCGCCGGCATCGCGGCGATGGCCCTCGCCCTCCTCGGCCTCGCCGGCACAGGCTCACGCCTGGTCCCGAAGATCCTCAACGGCTCAATCGTCTTCAACGCCGCGACGGTCGTGCAGATCGTGTTCTCGCTGCTGGCGTTCGGGGTGATTGTGGTGGGGGTGGGGGCGATGCTGCAGCGCTCGGCGGGGGCGGTGGAGGAGACGCCCTAAGGCGTGGCTTTCGCTTTACTCAGACCAAGGCACCCGGCTAGTCTGTATCAGATTCAGATACAATTCGGCCTTCATTCAATCGTGAATACAGATCGTCATTGATCGCTTGCCCAACTCCCCCGGCGTCCGGAAAGAGAGAGGCGGCCGTGATGCCCATTCGCGCCAACCTGCGGAGGCAGGTTGCTTTTTGATCGTTGCGGACCAGTATCTCCAAGCCCCGTGTGGCGTACTGCTGAGCTGTCTCCCAATGATCGAGCCAAGGTTTACTTCCGAGTGTAAATAGCCCTTGTTGGGCCATGAGCCTTGGGAACTTTGGGCCAACATGGTGGTAGCACACTATCCAGTCGTCGAGTTCTTCCGGATCAGATGAGAGGAGTGCGGGGACGTGCATCTCGCCGAATTTACGAGGTGAAGCAAGTTGGGTCTGACCTTTGTGTTGTGAGTCAACTGCGCCAGTCAAATGAAATCGATCAAAGCCCAAAATTCGCCCGTGTTTCTTGGGGCTAGAAGCACAGGTAAAATACAATGCAATCCAAGGTGACTCGGTCCAGTCCAACAGTCTCGTAGGGGCACCATAATGGCGCATGAGCGGCAAGGCGCCCCCAAGTGAATCGAGGATCTGTTGTTCGGACGGCGGAAGATACAGTCGTGCATCTTGCCAAAATCTTTGTGCCGCTTGCTGCTCGTAAAGTAGTGCTTCGCGTCGGTCGTGTGCCCGGTTGAAGGTCAAGCGATCTATTTGTGAAAAACGGAGTGTGTGTTCAACTGATTCGCCACGAAAGACGAAGTCGTTGTTCATATACCCCGCGCCGAAAGCGTTGAGCAGGAACGACATCAAATCTTCGCCGTACTCAAAGTGGAGGCGCGGCCACTCATCCGGTCGGGGAGGATCGTTTGATTCTGGGATACTGAACTGTGATTGCACCTGGATAGTTTACAGATTCCCTCGCCGCTCCTGCTCCAGCTCCAGCGCCTCGAACAGCGCCTTGAAGTTCCCCTTCCCGAAGCTCTGCGACCCGTGGCGGCTGATGATCTCGAAGAACAGCGTCGGGCGGTCCTGCAGCGGCTTGGTGAACAGCTGCAGCAGGTACCCCTCGTCGTCCGCGTCCACCAGGATGCCCAAGTCCTTGATCCGGGTGTGGTCTTCCTTCACCGGGTCGTGCCCGTGCTGGATCAGCGTCGAGTTCACACGCTCCCACACGATGTCGTAATACGAGTCGGGGAGGTTCAGGAAGTCCACGCCGCGGGAGCGGAGGGCGGCGACGCTCTTGAGCTCGTCGTCGGTCCGCAGCGCCAGGTGCTGCACGCCGGGCGTCATGTCGTGCCATTCCAGGTACTCCTGGATCTGGCTCTTCTTCTTGCCCTCGGCCGGCTCGTTGATCGGCATCTTGATGAGATGATTGCCGCTCGCCATGACCTTCGACATGAGCGCCGAGTACTCCGTCGAGATGTCCTTGTCGTCGAAGTGCTTGAACATCTTGAAGCCCATGACGTCCTCGTACCACTGGACCCAGTGGTTCATCTTGCCCTCTTCGACGTTGCCCACGCAGTGATCCACGTACATGAGCCCGCACGGGTTCTTCGCGTTGTAGTCGTTGACGGGCGACTCGAACTTCTTGAAGACGGGCATGAACTCGGCGCCGCCCTTCTTCACGTTGTCCAGCGCGTAGTGCCCGGTGCGCGAGACGAACGTGTGCACGGCGCGCCCGTAGGTCTTGATCGACGCGACGACGACGGTGCCGCGATCGTCGGAGATCTCGCGCGGCTCGCCCCAGGGCTCGGCGCCGTTCTTGATGGCCTGCTCGTACGCCGCGACGGCGTCCTCGACGGTCAGGGCGATGTCCTTGACGCCGTCGCCGAAGCGCCGGATCTCATCGGCGGCGGGGTGGTCCTTGGTCAGCGGCGTGGTGAGCAGCAGGCGGATGTTGCCCTGCGTAAGCAGATAGTCCGCCTCGTCGCGCGACCCGGTGGTCAGGTCGGCTATCTGGTCCACGCGGAATCCGAAGGTGTGGGCGTAGAAGTAGGCGGCCTGCTTGGCGTTGCCCACGTAGAAGCGGACGTGGTCCACGTCGTGGAGCGCAAGGGGATCGGCGGCCGTCGCAGCGGCGGTGGTCGTCGCGGTCGTCATCGGATGTCACTCCAAGCTCTTGGGCGGTTCGGTGCGCGTCAGCCGCGCGGGAGCCCAGGTCCCTCGGGTCCATTCTAAGCCCCCAAGTGCCCGGGAGCCCCGCGGTCATCCGGTCAGGCTCTTCCGTTGCCCTGGGGCGGCGTGGTAGGCTCGGCCGGAGGAGATCGACCCATGCCCACGTTCCACCGCGGGGCGTATGCCCTGCTCGCCGTCGCGTTTGCGTCGCCCGCGCTCGCCCAGACCCTGGTGACGTACCAGGGCGTGCTCGAGGACGGCGGCGTGCCCGCCAACGGGCTCTATGAGATCACGGTCGAAGCCTACGACGACGAGTTTGCCGGTTCGCAACTCGACGGACAGACGTTCGAGGACGTCACGGTCATCGATGGTCGGTTCACGGTGGAGATCAACTACCTCACAGACTTCGCCGGCCTGCGCGAGGAGATCTGGCTTGAGTTGTACGTCCGGCCCGGCGGGAGCACGGGCCTCCCAACACTGCTGTCGCCGCGGCAGCTGGTCACGGCGGCACCGCTTGCCGGGCACGCGGCCCGCGCCGGGACGGTCGAACACGTCCTCAGTTCCGACATCGCAGACGGCCCTGGTGTCGCATGGCACCTCGCGCCGGACGCGGGCGACGGCGACCTGTTCTCGTCCTACGCCGTGCTCGCCCAGCAGACCATCGACTGCCCGGCCAGCGGGTACGTGCTCGCCATCGGGCTGGCGACGTTCCAGATGGGCGGGGCGTCGGGATCCAGTGCCTTCGCGGATCTCGCGCTGAGTCTCGACGGCTCGACGCCGTATCAGGGGCGCACCTGGTCGCACTCGCTCGCGTTCACGGGTGCCGGGTTTCTCGGCTCGGAGTGGCCCGGCGTCGCGATGCAGATGATCCCGGTCAGCGCGGGCATCACCACCGTGTCGCTCATCGCGCGCTCGACGAGCGGCGAGGACTTCGAGGACTCACCCGCGCTCGCGCTCGTGTACATCCCGACGGCGTACGGGCCGGTGCAGGTGGAGAACGGGGGCACCCCGGTGCCGGAACTGCAGGCGAATCCCGAAGCACCCGCGATGCGGGCCGTGGTGGGGGACGAAGTGGCGGACATGCGGGCCCGGCTCGACCGTCTCGAGCGGCTCGTGCGGGCCCAGCAGCAGGAGATCGAGCGTCTCCGTGCGAGCGATTGATCAGACCCGCCAAAGAATCTGGGCACGCGGGGAACCCAGGACGGCCGCCGCGCATTGCAAGGGTGATGACCAACGTCCCGCTGACACGCCTCGCCCGGTTCGCCCGACTCGGGGCACCCGCCGCGCCCGCCGAGCGGGATCACGAGACGGCCCTTGTCGAGCGTGCCAAGCGGGACCCCGCGGCCTTCGGGCGGCTGTACCGCCAGCACTACCGGTCGGTCGCGGGGTACCTCTATCGCCGAACAGGCGACGCGGCGCTCGCGGAGGATCTGGCCGCCGAGACGTTCATCGCCGCCTGGAAGGCCCTGCCGCGGTTCCGGCACACCGGAGTCGGCGTGCGGTCGTGGCTGCTGCGGATCGCGACGAACCAGGCGAACGCCGCGACGCGTCGAGAGCGTCCGCGCCGCGCCGCCGAGCGCGAAGCGAGCGTCGCGGACTCGGTCGAAGCGCCGCAGGCGGACGAGTGGAACGACCTCCACACCGCGCTCAACCGACTGACGCCCGACCATCGTGACGTGATCACATTGGTGCATCTCGAATCGCTGAGCGTCGCGCAGGCCGCGGAGGTCCTGGGCGTCGCGACCGGCACCGTGAAGTCCCGGCTCTCGCGAGCGCGGGACGCTCTGAGGGTCGAGCTTGAACGAACTGGGGTGCTGCCATGACCACCGACCCGACCAACCGCCCTGCCCGCAGCCTCGATGACGTGCTGGACCAAGCGCGCGATCGCGCCTGGCCCGGCCCGGACCACAACCCGAAGGTCGATGCCTTTCTTTCGGAGCAAACGATGACCACGCAACGCAAGATCCTGTCCAAGCCGACCATCGCCCTCGCCCTCGCCGCGCTCGTGGGTGGCGGGGCGGTCACCGCCGCGGTGACGCATCAGATCATGACCCAGCGGGCCACGCTGATCACGGAGGACGGCACGGAGTACGACGTCCTGCTGTCGCCCACGCCCGATGGGGCCGCCGGGACGTTCGTGACCGACGACGGCCAGGAGTTCGGCATCGACATCGTCAACGGCGCCGCCGAGCGCACCGTCAGCGTCGAGATGTCCGAGGCCGACGACGGCACGGCGACCGTGACCGTCCCGCTGAACGCGTCTGGCACGGGTGCCACGTTCATCGACGAGGACGGCAATCAGTTCGAGGTTGACCCCGCCGCGGCGGACAACTGGACGTCCGACGAGGAGTGAGCCGCACGAATCGTGAGCCCGCGCGCTGATTCGACCCGTCGCGCGGGACGGTCCGGCCCGGGAGGCTTCGGCCTTCCGGGCTGTTCCTGTGTTGGGATTCAGGCGAGGCGCTGGGGGCGCCCGAGCGTCGAAGCCCAGGCCCGGCGGGCGATGGCACCGAACGGTCGCACCAGCATCAGGGCGGCGCCCGCGATCCATCGCGCGTGCAGACGCATCCGCAGCCGGCGGATCGGCACGTCCTCAGGGTCCAGGCGTGCCGCGCGTTTGACCCAGTACCGCGAACGCATCCACTGACGCTGGCGCATGTGCGCCACCGCGAGGTTGTGCATCGCCGGCACGAACCGGGGCTCGAAGATCAACGCCTGCCGCGCCTGCTCCATGCCCGCCTCGACGTCGCCCGTCTTGAGCAGCGCGACGCTGAGGTGATGGTGGGCGGTGTGGCTGCCAGCACGCTGCTCGAGCACCCGCCGGTAGACGCCGACCGCTTCGCGCGGCAGGTCCGCGTCGAGCAGGAGGTGCCCGAGGTCTTCGAGGTCATCGAGCGTGAACGCGTCGGCGTTGTCGCGTGATGCCCGCAACTCAAGCCGGAGCAGATCCCGTGCTCGGGGCAGGTCTTCCTCGCGTCCGCGCACGAGCAGCAGGTCCGCCAGCCGACGTCGGGCGCCCGGGTACGTCGCGTCGAGACGGAGCACGACGTCGAAGTGCACGAGCGCCGTCGCGAGGTCCTTGCACCGATCGGCGAGGTCGCCCAGCGCGAAGTGCGCGTCCGCATGGTCCGGGCTCAGTTCGAGCACACGTCTGAATTTTTCGGCGGCCTCCTCCGGGCGGCGCATGTCCGTCAACAGTTCGCCCAGGTCCAGGAGCGTGTCGATGTCGCCCGGGTCTTTCCGCAACTCGCGGAGGTAGAGCTGGCGGGCACGCTCCAGCCGCCCCGTCGCGGCGAACGCCTCGGCGAGCCTCGCCTGCACCCGAGGCAGCGACGGATCGAGCCGCGCCGCCTCACGCAGGCACCAGACCGCCTTGTCGTGCTTGCCGCGCGCCATGAGCGAGTCCGCCATCGCGGCGTACAGCTCGGGGTATTCCGCGTCCACCTGCTGCGCCAGGTAGAACGCTTGCTCCGCGTCCTCGTGCCGGTTCAACGCGGCGAGAGCCTCGATGCGGTACACCGTGTGCTCGACGTTCGTCGCGTCGAGCCGGTCCGCCTTGTCGAGCCATTCCAGCGCCTCGCCCGGCTTGCCCGCGCGGATGCGGTTGATCGCGGTGTACAGCGCGGACTGCGCGTCCGCGTCGCCCGTCTCGTCGTGGAGCTGGTACGCCCGCGCGAACGCGTCGGCCGCCGGACCAGGGCGGCCGGCGGCTTCCAGAGTCAGCCCGAGGTTGAAGTGCCACTCGGCTTGGTACGGGTTCAGCGACAGCGCTCGGCGGAGCTCGCTTTCCGCCTCGTCCCATCGGCCGGCGTCATAGTGCTCATGCGCCCGCTCGACGTGCTGTTCTGCGTCCACCCAGTCGTTCACGACGACCCTCGCTCAAGAGTTCCACTCAAGACCCCGAGATCGTAACCGCCCGGGGTCGAACCCTCAATGCCCGCTGCCCCGACCCCCCACGGAATGCCTCCCTTCCCCCCCAGTATCGGACCCACGGGTGCCTCGGCCCGAGCCGACAGGTATTGTGTGATGCCGGGCAGCCCCCCCGGCCAATAGATCCAATGATCCGATGATGCCCCCGTCCCGCCCCACACGCCGGCTCGCACGATCCATGGCGGTCTCGTGCGCCATGATCGCCGTCCCGGGTTGGTGCTGGTCTCAGGAGGCACCCCCCGCCCAACCCCCTGAATCGGCGGTCTCACAGGACGCCACCGCGGCGGAGGTGGGAGCGTGGGTTCTTCAAGTTTCCGACGCCGCGCTGGAACACCCCGCACGAGTCGAGGCGGCGGAGCACCTGATCAACGCCTGCCCCGCCCCGCCCGCGCTGACGGCGGTCGATCGGCTCGTCCTCGCCGACCCGGCAGACGAGACCACCCGCCGGCTGTTGCTCGATGCCATCCGGACCGTCCACCGACCGGACGCGACGATCTGGCCGATCGTGCGTGATTTGTCCATGCGCCAGGACGACCCGCTCCGCGCCGCGGCGATCGAGGCCTGCTCGGTCTTCCGGACACGCCCCGCCGCTCGGTTGCTCGTCGGGTTGCTCAACTCCGAACACCAGGGCGTCGCGGCCCGCTCCCTCGTCGCGCTCACCGGGCGCGACGATCTGGGCACGGACCCGACCCGCTGGCGCGCCTGGCTTCGCCGAGTCGAGAGCCTGACCGACGCGAGCTGGACGCAAGAACTCCTTTCGGCGCTCGGCGAGCAGACCGCGCGTGCCCAGTCCGCGAACGCCGCGCTGCAGTCCTCACTGCTCGAAACAGCCCGCCAGCTCTACCGGGTGACGCCGGCGGATCAGCGATCGGCGCTGCTGGCGCGGTTCCTGGGTGATCCCCAGCCGGCGACCCGCGCGCTCGGGTACGAACTCGCGACGCGCGAGATTTCCGCGGGCACCACCCTGGGCGACGAAGTTTCGACCGCCGCGCTCGCAATGCTGGATCACACCAACGCCCAGACGCGCGCCCACGGCGCGGCGTTGCTCACGCGTCTCGCCCCGGAGGGAGCCGCGGACCGTGTGACACGGGCGCTCTTGGGCGAGACCGACCCGGTCGCGGCGGTGCCGCTGCTCCGAGCGGTGACCCGCTGGCCGTCGCCGCAGATCCTGCCCGTCACGCTCGTCTGGCTCGAATCGGAGGGCGCATCCGGTGCGGCGTCCGAGGTCCTCTGGGCCGCACGCGAGCAAGGGTTGCTCGACGACGAGCAGCTCCGCGAGCGCATCCTGACCCGCATCCGCGAACGCGGGCCCACATGGTGGGACGCCGCCGGCCTGCGGCTCTTCGTCGCGCTCGGAGACGAGGCGGACATCCACACCGTCGCCAAACTGCTCGACGACCCCGCACGCCAACGCGCCGCGGCGGACGCGCTGACCCTCCGCCCCGAGGGCGTCCGCATCCTGCTGACGGCCGTGCAACTCGACTCATCGTTGTTCTCGCACGCCGCCCGAGCCGTGCGGTTGCACGCACCGACCGCGCTCAACCTCCGCGTGCTGGTCGGCGCCCAGCCTGACTCCACGCAGCATCTCCCGGACCTGCTCGAGATCGGCCGCGCGATGAGCACGAGTGAGTTGGTCTCCGCGTGCGAGCAGCTGCCGGCGTCCGAGCCGCTGCGCGAGTCGCTGCTCGTGCTCCTCGCGGACCCCCAATGGCCGACCGACGACCCCGGCGCCCGGCACCGGGGGCTCGTCGAGCTCGCCGAGCTCCGCGTCGAGACGGGGCGAGCCGAGCCGGCGTTGTCGGTCTTGCCCGCACGCGAAGCCTTCGCGCCGGACAGTGAATTGGGCAGGCGGATCAATCTCGTCCAGTTGCGCGCCAACCTGCTGCTGGGGCGCATCGACGACGCACGAGCGATCGACGTCCCGGCTTCGGCGTGGATCTCCGCGATCGGCGCACTGGCCGATCCCGGGGTGATCCGCGCCGCGATCGATCACGTCGAGTCCGTGTTTGCGACGGTGCTCACCGCGGGCGAGCGTGCAACGCTCGAAGCGCTCCGGTCGCGTGCCGAGACGACGACGCCAGACGCCGGATAAGGCTCAGTCGCCCGCGACCCGGTCGCCGAGCAGCCGAGCGGCCTCCTCGACATCCTTGTCGCCACGCCCCGAGAAGTTGACGACGACGGTCTGATCCGAGGGCATCCCCGACGCGAGATCCACGGCGTGCGCCACGGCGTGCGATGTCTCGAGCGCCGGGATGATCCCCTCGCTGCGCGCGCACAGCAGGAACGCCTTCATCGCCTCGTCGTCGGAGACGGACGTGTACGCCACGCGCCCCGCGTCCTTCCAGGCGCTGTGCTCGGGCCCGACGCCGGGGTAATCAAGCCCGGCGCTCACCGAGTGCACCGGCGACGTTTGCCCCGATTCGTCCTGCAGCACGTAACTCCGCGATCCATGCAGCACCCCCGGCGAGCCGTGCGTGAGCGGCGCCGCGTGCTGGCCGGGCTCGGCCGAGCGCCCGCCCGCCTCGACACCGATGAGCGTGACATCCTCGTCGTCGATGAACGGGAAGAAAATGCCCGCCGCGTTGGACCCACCACCGACGCACGCGACGACGGCGCTGGGCAGCCCGCCGAGCTGGCGCAGGCACTGCGCCTTGCACTCGCGCCCGATGACGCTCTGGAAGTCACGCACGATCATCGGGAAGGGGTGGGGGCCCACGACGGACCCGAGGATGTAGTGCGTGTGCTCGACGGACCCCATCCAATCACGCATCGCCTCGTTCGTCGCGTCTTTGAGGGTGCGCGAACCCGAGTCCACGGGGATGACCTTCGCGCCGAGCATCTGCATGCGGATGACGTTGAGGCGCTGGCGACGGACATCCTCCGAGCCCATGTAGACCTCGCACTCAAGCCCGAGGTGCGCCGCGGCGGTCGCCGTCGCAACGCCGTGCTGCCCGGCACCGGTCTCCGCGATCACGCGCTTCTTGCCCATCTTGCGCGCCAGCAGGGCCTGCCCGAGCGTGTTGTTGATCTTGTGCGCGCCGGTGTGCGCCAAATCCTCGCGCTTGAGCCAGATAGTCGCACCGAGCCCCTTGTCGTCGGTCCGGTGCCGCGCCTCGCGGCTGAGGCCGACCGCCTTCGTCAGCGCCGTCGGGCGCCCCACATACATCCTGTTCAGATCGCCCAGACGCTCCCAGAACGCCCGGTCGTCGCACGCTTTGAGATAGAGGCGCTCGAGTTCCTGCAGCGCCGCGACGAGCGTCTCGGGGACGTAGACCCCGCCGAACGCGCCGAATCGCCCGCGCTCGTCGGGCCACTCGGAGAGCCTCCGGGGCGTGTGGTCCTCGCGCGGCGCGGTGTCGTCTTCGGTGATGGGCATGGGCCGATCCTATGACGCGTGGTTGCGGGCGGCGTCGCGACCGATCCGCAACGCCGCACGCAGCCCGGCCCGCTCGTCCACCCGCAGCACGAGCACGAGCCCGATGACGAAAAACCCCGCGAGCACGCCCAGCGACGCCGGGTTCCCCAGCGCCGCCTTCACGAACCCGAACGAGAGGAGACCGACCACGCCCGCGCCCTTGTACGTCATCCCCCAGAGCCCGAAGAACTCTGCCGTCTTGTGCCGCGGCGTGAACCTGCCCACCATCGACCGGCTCGCCGTGCCGATCCCGCCAAGCCCGAGCCCCACGCCGTTGCCCACGACCCAGAACGCCCACTGGTTCGCGCTGCGCACATCCGCCGGGAGGAGCGCGAGCCCGAGGAGCCCGAGCGCCGTCACGATCCAGACGATCACGAACGCGATGACCGTGGTGCGCGCGCCGAGTGTGTCCTGCAGCCTGCCCGTCACGATCGCCGCGGCACCCGCCGTCAGGGTCAGCTGCAACGAGAAGATCAGGAGTTGCTCCTCGACGAGCCCGAAGTCCGCGGCGATGATGCCCGCAAAGTAGATCATCGCCTGCACGCCCAGCGCGTAGAAGAAGAACGCGGTCAGGAACCGGATGAGCTGCTTGTACTGGTTTGCCTGGCGGACGGTGTCCCGCATCCGCGAGAGCGCCGCACCGAAGAGCGTGCTCGCGTTCGGATCGACCGCGTGCGGAGGCGTCTCGCGCAGAATCACCCCCGGCGCCACGATCCCGATCGCGAACCACAGTCCCGCGAGGATGAAGAACGGGCCCCAGTCCGCCGTCGGCTTCAGGCTCAGGACCAGCATCCCCGCGATCACAACGATCTGAAGCAGCAGCGCCCCGACGTATCCCATCGACCACCCGGTCGCCGATATCCGCCCGATGTTGCGCGGCGTCGAAATCTCGGGCAGGAACCCCGCCAGCGTGTTCTCGCCCAGCTGATAGCACAGGTTCGCGGCCATAAACAGCGCCATCGCGGCCGCGACGTCGCCCGGGCCGAGCAGCCCGAGCCCGCACGTGAGCACGGCGCAACACACGCCGGTGATCATGAGCAGGCGCTTCTTGGCACCCCAGCAGTCTGCGCAGGCGCCGACGAGCGGCGAGATCAGGACGACCAGCGCCAGGCTGCCCGCGCCCGCGATGGTCCAGAGCCCGTCCCCCCGCGCCTCGTCGCCCACAATCACCCGCTTGAAGTAGATCGGGAAGAGCAGCGTGATGATCAGCAGCGTGAACGACTGGTTCGCCAGATCGTACATGCCCCACGCCCACACCTCGCGCGGGTTGTCGAGCCCTCGGAATGGATTAAGACGCTTCACGCGCCGCAGTATGACGACGCGGGCCCCGCGGTGCGCGCCAAAAAACGCCCCGCGTGTGCGGGGCGTCAGGGAAGCGGTCCGATCGGGGTCAGCCCTCGGGCTGCTCCTCGGCGTGGTCGCTCGGCGTCGGCAGCCCGAACTCGCGGAGCATCGAGTCGATGATCTCGTGCTCTTCTTCCTTCGAGATCATGTGCGGGTTCAGCCCGTTGTGCCGGATCGTGCCGTCCGGGGCGATGAACGCGAGGTGGGGGATGCCCGTGATGAAGTAGTCCGTGTTGAACTCGTTGGAAGCCGCAAACGCGACGGGCCAGGTCATGTCCTTCTGAGACATGAATGACTCCATCAACTCGAACTCCCGCTGCGGGTTGCCGCGGGTGTCAATCCGCGAGCCGTCCGGGTTCTTGTGGCGGCCCTGGATGCCCGTCACGCCGATCACCTTGACCGGGTACCCCTCGTAGTGCTCGACAAGGTCGCGGACCTTCGGGAACGCCGCGATGCACGGCCCGCACCACGTGGCCCAAAAGTCGAGCACGACGACGTTCCCCTTCAGTTCCTCGAGCGAGCTCGCGTCGAGCCCGTCGCTCGTCCACGCGAACGCGATCTCGGGCGTGGGGCCGCCGATGAATCCGATCTTGCGGATGGTCTGATCGATCGCGTCGGCGATGCGCCGTTCGGACGCCTTCTCCTTCGCCGCCTTGAGCGATTCAACGACGCGCCCACGTAGCGCGGTGTTCCGCTCAGCGTCGTCGGAGTACTTGGACACGGTCTCGTACAGCTGCGCCCCGAGCAGCGCGAACTCGTACTGCCCGTCCGCCGGGAGCTTGCCGAGCAGGGTCGCCATCGCGTCCAGATGTGGGCGGACTTCCGATTCCGTGCGGAACTGCCCGAACTTGGTCGCGAGCTCGTACACATGGAACGCACGACCGGCCGCCAAAGCGTCGTCGAGCCCCTCATGGTCAAGGACGGCCTTCAGCTCGCTCGCGTCCGGCGGGACGCGTTGCGATCGCATCCACAGCCACGCCGCGACGACCTCGCCGACCGCGCCGTCCGCGCCGCCCTTCGACGCCTGCGATTCGGCGGCCATCACCGCGTCCGCCACGTGCCGGCCGTCTCGAAGCAGGTAGGGCCCCAGCTCACCGATCTGGTCGGCGGTGAGCTCCTTGACCGGGTACGTGTCCGTCATTTCGCGGAGCTTGGCGGGGAACTCACGCTGCATCGTCGCCTGGTCGGTGCGCTCACCCCAAGCGTTGAAGTCCGCGATGAGTTGATCGACCTCGGCATCGGTCGGGCCCGCGAGCGCGGCCGTGCTCAGGCAACTCGCAACGATCGCACCAGCAAGCAAACTCAATCGACGCATCCATCGCTCCTCGGTCAGAGTCTCGTTCGGGGACCCGCTCCCATCGGTCGGCACGATCGCCCGGGCGAGCCCGGGGAGCAAACTCCCCGCACCCCCAGCCTATTCGGGGCGGCTGGCGAGGTTGCTCGGCTTATCGGGGACGGTGGGCACCCCCAGATGCCGGGCCAGGAACGCGGTTTGGAGGGCCTTGGCCTCGTTCGAGTGCCGCCCGAACCCGGCGTGCTCGCTCGGGGCGCCCGTCTCGGGGAACACGAACATCTCGACAAGACCCGGGTCAGCGTCACGATTTTGATAGTGCTGCCGCAACGCCCGCACGAACCCGCGCTGGGCCTCGATCGGTGTCATCCGGTCGTGCTCGTTGTGCAGCACCAGCAGCGGCAACGGCTCGAACCCGTCGAGCCGCACCATCGGGTCGATCGTCGCGACCTTGTCCCGGTCGTGCTCCACGGACCACGTCACGCCCGAGTCGAAGTACAAGGTGTTCAGGTCGCCCGACGTGCATTCAACCGCCGCGCACCGGAACGGGTGTGGATCGCAGAGTCGCCGGAGGGTCGCCATGCCGCCGGCGCTCATGCCACCGATCGCGAGCCGGTCCACGTCGAACGGGCCGATGTCCGGGACCGCACGCACGACGCCGTCGATCTCGACGTGCATCCGGGAAACGGTCTCGACGGTGCGCGCGGGCCCGTGGGCATCGCGTTCGAATCGCTCGCCGTGGCCCGGGAGGTCGAGGGCGATCGTCGCGATCCCCGCGCGCAACCAGCGGAGGTACCGCCCCGGGTCGAGTTCCTTGTGCGCCGTGCGTCCGTGCATCCAGACGACGGTCGGCGCGGGCGTCTCCCAGTCCGGGTGCGCGACGAGCGCTGGGACATCCTCGCCCAGTCGCATGACCTTGCTGGCATCCCGAAGCGAGCGGGGCAGCGCCTCGAAGCGTTCCTCCGCCGTCGGACTCACAGCGCGACCTTCGCCCCGGGCTCGATCGCGTCGGGCAGCCGGTCGTGCGCTCGGAGGTGGTCGGCGTCGAGGGCGGTCATCGCGCCGATCTCGATGCATGCGTTGACCGAGCCGTCCGCGTGCCGCGGGACCTTCACACCCGCGGCTTCGAGCCACCGGGCGGCCCGCTCGGTCTGCAGGGCGCGGGAGGTCTCGACGCTGTCGCTGCCCGTCGCGTTCTTGATCGGCGCGAACTCTTCGACGCGGTCCGTCTCGTACACAATCGACGATCCGGCAAGCGGGATCGCGTCGAAGATAAACCGCTCCAGCTTCACAGCGTTGGGCTCGGCGGGCTCGACCGGCTCGCCCGTGTCGGGCTCCACGTGCGAGACCTTCTTCACGGCCCGGTGGAAGGGCAACTCGTAGGCGGCGTCCGAAGCAAGCTTCCCGATGAAATCAATGCTGATCGCGTGGATCGCGATCGAGCCGGCGTTGAAACGCAGCGACCCGTCCTGGCGGGTCTGCTTCGCGAGCGATTCGGGGAGGTCGGAGTACTCGATGACCCGGCAACGCCCATCCGCCTTGCAAAAAACGCCGACCTTCTCGTCCCACGACGACTTGGCCACCATTTTGGAGGAGAACTCACCCGATGAATTCGGCGCCCCCGCGTGCAGCCCGAGGAAGACCGGGTCCGCGACCTTCGCGTGCGGGTTGTCCACCTGGAAGTAGCTCACGTGCTCGACGCCGCGGCGTTGCATGTCCTCGACCGCGCCGGACTCGGCGAGCGCGCGGATCGCGCCGCCGTGCCCGTCCGGGTTCGTCGCGACGGTGCGATCGGACGCGAGCAGGATGCGCCCCGTGTCTTTGTCCAAGCTGGGCATGGTGCCCTGCGGGAAGAACATGACGTCCGCCGGGTCGAGCCCGAAATGGGCGTGCTCGACGAAAAACGCGACGGTCGCGTCGTGGTTGAGCGGGCTCGTCATGACGTACCACGGGACGGGCGCGCCGTATCGGTGCGATGTCGAGCGGATGCCCTCAGCGAAGACCTGGAACAGCGGCTTGTTCGTCACGCACCCCGCCGGGTAGCACCCCTTGGGCCCGTCGTATCCCAAGCGCGATCCCTGCCCGCCGGCGACGGTGAAGCAGGCGACCTTGCCCGCGCGGATCAGACCCGTGCCGATGTCGCGGTACTTGTCCTCGTCCCACGGGTTCGACGCGTTCGTCGGGTCGTTCGGGTAGTAGGGGGCGGGTTCGAGCGACGCGGGGACACCCTCGGGCTCGACGGCGCGCACATACCGCTCGATCCATGTGGGGACCTGCGCGAAGTCGATCGCGTCGAGCTGCGCGACGAACGCATCGCGGGCGTCGCCCTCCAGTCGCTCCGCGGCGGCGAGCAGGTGCCCCTGACCCGCGGCCTGGGCGTCGGGCGCGATCGTGTCCAGACTCGGCATCGTGCATCCCTCCGCGCGGGCGGCGATCTTCACACGCCGACCCCGCACAGGCGAGTCTAGAACCGCTACGCTCGGGCGATGAAGCCGAAGCTCGATGACCCGAGCGGGGCGCCCTACGTTGGCGCGTCGATCCTTTCCGCCGACTTTGCGCGCCTGGGCGAGGAGGTCGCGGACGTCCTCGATGCCGGCGCCGATTTCATCCATGTCGATGTCATGGACGGGCACTTCGTCCCGAACCTCTCGATGGGGCCGGCGGTCTGTGCTGGCGTCCGCCGGGCGTTCCCGGACGCCTACCTCGACGTCCACCTGATGGTGAGCGACCCCGGGCATTGGTTCGAGCCCTTCGCCCAAGCGGGGGCGGACCTGATGACGTTCCACGTGGAAGCCTGCGAGGGGGACGCCGAGGCGTTGGCACACGCCGAGCGGATCCGAGAGCTCGGGTGCGCCGCGGGCATCGCGATCAACCCGCCGACGGAGCAGGCGCGGATCGCGTGGATCGCCGACCGGTTCGACCTTGTGCTCGCGATGTCCGTGATCCCGGGGTATTCCGGGCAGGCTTTCATGCCCGAGGCGCTCGAGCGGGGCAAGCTGCGGGCGGAGCTGCCCAGTTCGGTGCGTCTGGAGATCGACGGCGGCGTCGGTCCGGAGAACGCCCGGCGGATCCGGGACGCCGGGTTCGACACCCTCGCGGCAGCCTCGGCGATTTTCGGACGTCCCATCGGTGAGCGGGCGGGGGTGATCGCCGAGCTCCGGGGTGCGTCCTGAGCGCTTGGAGAGCGAAATGCTGAACAGATATCGAACAAATTGTTGGGATTGTGCGGGTCCGCTGGTGGCTTTGGAGACGGAGGTCGGTACACTTTCCGCTCGCCCCGGGCATTGAACCGATGATGAACGGGGCCACGAGGCCGGGGAGCGGCATCGCCTTGAACGGGAGGGTCGGGACCCTCCAGGATCAGACGCGAACAACGCACCGAACCACTCCACTTATGCCCAAGCCACTCGATCTACGCATCCTGCTGGTGCAAGCCGGCGGGACCGAATGGGACCGTGACGGCCGCCTGCTCGGCGCGGCGGACCTGCCCCTGCGCACCGATGAACTCGAGCGTCTGGAGGCGTCGTATGTCGCGCTTCCGGGGCGCGTCGGCGAGCGCGCACCCGCGGTCATCCTGAGCGGGACCAGCGAGGGCAGCAAACAAACGGCGGACCTCGTCGCCCGTGCCCTGGGCGGGACCAAGACCAAGTCGGTCCTTGGGCTCAACGACCTCAACCTGGGCCTGTGGGAAGGGACCTGCGGCGAGGATCTGATGGAACGCTGCCCCTCGATCTATAAGCAGTGGGCCGAGGATCCGAGCAGCGTGACCGCGCCGAAGGGCGAGGATGTGGCCGCTGCCGAGACGCGGATCGTGGAAGCGATCGCGAAGGCGGCGGACAAAACAAAGGAAGAGCACCCCACGATCGGGGTGGTCCTGCGGGGCATCGCGTACGGCGTGTTCCGGTGCTGGGCCGAGGCGTTGCCGGCGGCTGAGATCTGGAATGTGTTGCAGGATGGTCCCAATGAGCCGAGGATGATGGTGATCGACCGCGCCCGGTTCCAGCGGGCCGGAGTGGGCGGATGACCCGCGGGCAGACCAAGCAGGAGGCTCGGATGGCGACCGTTGCGACGCGTTCGTGGACCGATGTGAAGACGGATCAGCAGAAGAAGACCTCGGTGCCCGAGGGGCTGTGGCTCCGGTGCCCGGGGTGCAGCGCGATGATCTACAAGCGGCAGATGGAGGCGAACCTTCATGTCTGCCCCGAGTGCGGGCATCACTACCGCATCAGCGCGACGACGCGCGTCGAGCAACTCGCCGACGATAACACCTTCGTGCGGATGTTCGACAATCTGCGCGCGGTGGACCCTCTGAAGTTCCGCGACCTCAAGAGCTACCCAGAGCGGATCAAGGCCGAGCAGGTCAAGACGGGGCAGCATGAGGGCTGCGTCGCGGGCGAGGCGTTCGTGAAGGGGCGTCCCGCGATGCTGGCGTGCCTGGATCTGACGTTCATGATGGGCTCGATGGGCTCGGTCGTGGGCGAGACGCTGACGCGGGCGATCGAGCACGCGACGGAACACAAGCTCCCCCTCATCATCGTGAGCTGCTCGGGCGGCGCGCGGATGCAGGAGGCGGGGCTCAGCCTGATGCAGATGGCGAAGACGTCGTCGGCGCTCGCGCGGTTCGACGACGCGGGCGGGCTCTTCATCTCCGTGCTGACGGACCCGACGACGGGCGGCGTGACGGCGTCGTTCGCGATGCTGGGCGATGTGATCATCGCCGAGCCCAAGGCGCTGATCGGGTTTGCCGGGCCTCGCGTGATCCGACAGACGATCCGCCAGGAGTTGCCCGAGGGGTTCCAGCGGTCCGAGTTCCTGCGGGAATCGGGCATGGTGGACCGGGTGGTGTCGCGCCACGACCTGCGTGACGAGATCGCGCGGATCATCGACTACACGTCGTGAGCGAGGACGGCGCTGCGGCGCTGCTCGGGTCCCGCCCCGCGCTGCGCGCGCTCGTTGGCGGGTTCCTCTTCGGATTGCTCGGTGCGGTCGCATACCCCCCGATCGGGTTGTACGCGGCGGCGTTCATCGCGCCGGTGCCCTTAATGCTCGTCGCGCTCAGGCCGTGCGGGTCACCGCGGCGTGCGGGGTTGTGGGCGGGTCTGGGCGTCGCGCCGTGGTGGGGGATCGCGCATGTCTGGACGATCAGTGTGTCGCAGCTCGGGTTCGTCCCGCTCGTGCTGCTGCTGTCCGTGTACGCATGGCTGTTCGTGTGGATCGTCGGGCGGATGGCGGCGCGGTGGGGCGTTCCGCGGGCGGCGGTGTTCGTGCCGATCGTCTGGGTGGGGCTTGAGTTCCTGCGCGGCTCGGTCGCGTTCGATGGGTACGCGTTCTATCTGACGGCTCACCCGCTCGTGCAGTCACCGGGCGCGGGTCTCGCCGCGCCGGCGGCGTGGCTGGGGACGTACTTCGTGTCGTTCCTCGTAGCCGTCATCGCGGCGATGGTCGCGGGCGCGATCGCGATGCGCCGGCGGACGCTCGTCGGTGGGCTCGCGGGCGTGCTGGCGATGGGTGTGTTCGCGTTGGCGCTGCCCAGGGGTCCGATGGACGAGACCGACGCCGTCCGGTTCGCGGTGGTGCAGACGAACGTGCCGCAGGACAACCGGTCGAGCTGGACGCTGCGGCAGCGGGTGCTCGATTGGCTTGAGATGCGATCGTGGATCGAGGCGGCGGCCGAGGGTGATCCGGACGTGATCGTGCTGCCCGAGGGGATGTTCCCCGGGCGGGTGTTGCAGGCGGACGGGCTCGCTGCGGAGCGGGCGGCGGAACTGATCTGGCCCATGGAGCCCGAGTTCGTCGGCGACGCGCCCGAGCTCGCGGGCATCGCGGATTACCTGCCCGCGACAGAGCTTGCGGACGACCTGATCGCGCTCCAGGGAGCGCTCGGGGTGCCCGTGATCGTGGGGGCGTCGGGGTACGACGGGTTCGGGGTCGTCGAGGAGGACGGCGGGTTGCGGTACGTCTACGACGCGATCTACAACAGCGTGCTGCTCGTCGATGGCGGGCGGGCACCGGAAGCGCGGTACGACAAGCTGCACCTCGCGCCGTTCGGCGAGGTGATGCCCTACATCTCGAAATGGCCTTGGCTTGAGCGGCAGCTGCTGGCGCTTGGTGCGAACGGGATGACGTTCAGCCTGGCGGCGGGGGACGACCCGACACTGCTCCCGCTCAACGTCAGCGGGGGCGAGGTCGGGCTGGCGGCACCGATTTGCTTTGAGGGGACGGTGCCGCACGTGTGCCGCCGGCTGGTGTTCGAGGGCGGCGAGCGACGGGCCCAGGTCATGGTGAACCTGACGAACGACGGATGGTTCGGTAGGTGGACACCCGGGCGGCTGCACCACGCGCTGGCGTGCCGGTGGCGGTGCGTGGAACTGGAGACGCCGATGGTGCGGGCGGCGAACACGGGGATCTCCGGGGCGTACGACGCGCGTGGTCGCGTGATCGCCGAGGGGGTGCCCGGCTCGGACCAACCTGATCGGGTGGCGGGCGTGATGACCGCCGCGGTCCCGGTCGGGGGGGGCTCGACGATGTACGCTCGTGTGGGGGATGCCTTCGGGTGGTCGGTGCTGGTGCTGACGGTGGGCGGAATCGGGGCGACGTGTGTGGGCGGGCGCGGCGGCGAGCCGACGAAGGAACGGGACGACCGTTGAGAGGACGAGCCATGCGGAGATCAGTGATGGGATGGGACACGGTTCGGGCGGCGGTGTGCGCGGCGGCATTGCTGGGATCGGCGGGCGGGTGCGTGCAGGCGCAGGATTCCGCTGGGCAATCCGAGCCCATCGGTGCGATCCGGGTTTCGCAGCTGCGCGAGGACACGATCGAGCAGCTCATGGAGCTGTCCCGAAGCGAGTACGCCCTGGTGCGGGCGAACGCGGTCGAGGCGCTCGAGGAGGTCCAGACGCGAGCGTCCGAGGTCGTGGGCGATCGGCTGCTTGACCGGAACGAGGGTGTGCGGACGGTCGCGGCCATGGTCGCGGGGCGGCTGCGGATGAGCGAGCACGTCGGTCGGCTCGAACAGTTGAAGAGCGATTCGTCGCCCCATGTGCGCGCCGCGGTGGTCTATGCGCTGCGTGAATGCGGCGTGGACGCGGACCCGACGGTGCTCGCTGACCTCGTGCTCGAGCACCGGGACCCGCGTGTGCGAGCTCACGCGGCGTTCATCCTGGGTGAGCTGGGCGACCGGTCGGCGCTGGGTCTGCTGCGGCAGGCGAGCTCGGAGCCGATGCGACGGGCGAGCCCGAGCGCGGTGACGCTGATGCGGCTGCAGGTGGCCGAGGCGATGGTGAAGCTGGGTGATGACGAGCAGCTCTCGGTGATCCGTGCGGCGCTCTACCCGGCGCGGGCCGAGGAGCTCGAGGCGGCCGCGCTGGCGGTGCAGATCTTGGGCGAGGTGCAGGACCGGGCGGTGATTGATCAGTTGATCGAACTCGCCAAGGGGCCCGAGGAGATCGAGCGTGCGATGCCGGCGGAGGTTCGTCTGGCAGCGGCCGGGGCGTTGGCCCGGATGGGGCTGCCGCAGGGGACGTACGTCGCCGACGCGTACCGCGAGCACGAGATGGATGTGCTTCGGGCGCAGGCCGCGGCTGTCTACGGCGAGGCCGGCTCGCGTGAGACGGTGCCCGTGCTGGAGACACTGCGGCGGGACGGGTCCGAGATGGTCCAGGTCGCGGCGTGCGGGGCCCTGCTGAAGGTGACCGAGGGGCTTCCGGCGCGGGCCGAGGTGTTCGGGGGGTGATCCGGCACTGACCCAGGGGGTGACGCTGTGATGGGCGTTCGGTGTCGGAAAGGTTCGGATCGGGTGCATACGGGCGGGCGTGGGGGCCGTATGATGGGTTCCAGCCCACGACGGGTTGGGGGGGTCGTGCCGGCGTACACTGCCGGCCCCGTCGACGCGGGTGGCGTCGAACGAGCCAGTGAGTGAGGCCCGCAGGAGAGCGGGTGGGAACGCCCCGGGCGGGGTTTGTGAGCTTCCAAGGAGCAGACCGTGCACATTCTGACCAAGGTCTTCGTGCTCTTCGCGTCGATTCTGAGCGTCCTCGTGGCGGCTCTCGCGATCTCGTACACCGTGAGCGCGGACCGGATCGTTCAGGACTATCAGAACGCCGAGCAGGCGAAAGTGGCGGCGGAGACGGCGCTCACCACCGCCGGCGAGGTCCACCAGCGTGAGACCACGACGCTCAATCAGACGATCGACCAGCTCCGCAACGAGAAGACCCAGCTCCTCTCGCAGTTGCGTGAGAACGAGTCCACGATCGCGAACCTGACGATCGCGGAGCGCCAGGCGAAGGCCTCGCGTGACTCGATCGAGGGCAAGATCGCCCAGCTGACCACGAGCGTGGACACGCTGACGCAGCTGACCGACAGCTACAAGGGGGAGCTCGAGCTCCTCCGCAGCGAACAGCTCCGCTGGCGCGACGAGAAGATCGACCTCGAGGGCAGCATGTCTGACCTGTCGAGCCAGGTGATTGTTTACCAGGCGACGCAGCGCAACCTGCAGGAGCAACTCGCCGAGGCGAAGGACACCATCCAGAAGCTGCGCGGCGGCGAGCGGATCGCGGCGCTGGGTGCCCGGAACGCGTTCACCGAGGTCGCGGGCCCGATCGTCCGCGGGCGCGTCGAGGCTGTGCAGCCCGAAACCGCGACGGGTGACTTGATTGTCCAGATCTCGTTGGGCTCGAACGACCGGATCCGCGAGAACACGCGGCTGTACCTCAACCGCGACGGGCGCGAGTACCTCGGCGATCTGCATATCTTCGAGGTGGACCTCAACCACTCGTTCGGCCGGGTTGTGAACCCGCAGGCGGGTCGGACGATCCGGCAGGGCGACCAGGTCTGGTCGAAGCTGAGCAACGGGTAAGCAGGGAGACGGCAGATGAGCCAGTTCGGAATGCAGATGCCCGGCGGGCGTGCCGCTCGCTCGGCCGGACCGGATGTGTACACGGCGTTGATGTTCGTCGGCGCGGTCTCGATGATCGCGGCGATCGCGATGCTGTGGATGGCGGCGAGCAAGGTCTCGCCCTCGGGCAGCCCGTTCGAGGTGCAGGACGCGCAGAACGTCCGGATCAACGGGTAGAACAGAACGCGGTGTGCTATCGGGCCCCGTGATTGGGGCTCGTTGAGCGGATCGCTCGAAAAGGGCCGCGGCTTCGTTCGCTCGGCTTGACACGCGGGGGAGAGGGCCTACATTTCGCGTTGCCGGGGGAGACCCTGGCAGAACAATTTGGGGCGGTAGCTCAATTGGTTAGAGTCCCGGACTGTCGATCCGGTGGTTGCGGGTTCGAGTCCCGTCCGCCTCGCTTGATCCAACCCCTGCGATTGCAGGGGTTGTGTCGTTTTGGGCTACGTGCGCATTCCGCCCGAAAGTGCCCGGTACCGACTCCAGTACTGACTGTTCGTCTCGCGAACCCGTGTGGAGCGCGGGAGCAGTAGGGTGGTTGTCCCAGATGCTGCGCGCCGTGTCTGCGTTGGCCGTCTCGACGGCCAGGTAGAACTCCTGGGTGGTCTGGATCTTGGCGTGCCCCATGAACTCCTTGAGGGCGTGGATGGGCACGCGTCAGGCGGTGTGGGTGCCGTATGTGCGGTGGAGATCGCGGATCGCCTCAAGGGAGCAACAGACGGCATCGGGCTCCCTGCCTTGTCACTGAGCTAGCAGGGCGCTGGCGTCGGTCAGGAATGTCCTGGGTGCTTGCTCGGTGCGACGAACGAGTGATACCCACGGGGGCACCGGGCCGGTGCGTTCGTGCCACGCTCGGGTGCCCCTGCCGATTCTGGCGCGTGTGGGTGTTATGCAAACCGGGGGAGGTCGAGGGAGCCGTGCGGCGGATATCCGACGCTCGAGGGAGCGGGCAAGGCGGGGCGCACGCACGTTGTCGTGGACGCTTCCCTTCCGGGTCCGATGGTGGTTGTCTGGGGGGCGGGCGAGTCAGTCTGCCGACGAGATCTGCTCACCCCGCGCCGGCGTGACTCCCTTGATCGGTTCGATCGGGAGATCGTCGGTGCTGGGGGCCTCGGGGGCGCGGAGGCGGAGCGCCATCGCCTGGGCCTGGCGGCTGTAATCGATCGACTCGCCGAGGATTCGTGTGGCCTCCTGGTCGGCGTGGAAGCCGCGGGAGTTTTCGCTGCTGATGTAGTCGAGGCGCCACATGGCCTTGCGTTGCAGGGCGTAGACGGGAGCGAGAGCCTCCTCGCTCGCGCCGGCGGCCTTGGCTTCGAGGATCGCGTCGAGCATGTCCGTCATCGCGTTCGCGGCGCGGTCCATCTGGGCCATGGTCCGGCTCTGGATCGTCTCGACCTTCTCGCGGAGCGTCGCCTCGTTGTCGTTGTGGCACTGCTGGCAGGCGTTGTTGATGTTCGCGAGTGGGCTCTGGACGTTGTGGCTCGACACCTTCATGGCGCCGTCACGTTCGTAGGGCATATGGCAGTCGGCGCAGCTCACGCCCGAGCGGGCGTGGATGCCCTGGCTCCAGAGCTCGAACTCGGGGTGCTGGACCTTGAGTACCTCGGCGCCGGTCTCGCCGTGCTTGTAGTCGTAGAAGTCGGAGCCATCGGGGAAGGTCTTGGCGTCCCAGTGGGCTTCGAGCTGCTCCATCTTGAGTCCCTGGCCCCAGGGAAACTCGAGCGTGTCCTTGTTGGCGCAGTAGTACTCGACGTGGCACTGGCCGCAGACGTAGGAGCGCATCTCCTGGCGGGTCGCGTCCGCGTTGGGGTCGTAGGGCTTCGAGCGATCTCCGCGGCGCCAGCGTTCGATGCTGGGCAGGTGGGGGGTGGGCTCGTCGCTCTCGGCGAGGGCGGCGATGCCGAGCACAAACCCCGGGCGCGTCACGCGGACCGCCATGGACTCGGGGTCGTGGCAGTCGATGCACGAGACGGGGTGCGCCTCGCCGCCGGCCATCGCGGGGTGGTCCTCGGGCACCGGTTCGCCGCGGAACTCGCCGGTAAAGCCGCCGATGGGCGCCTGCGGGACGGCGGGCTCGTTCTCGCCCGGGGTGCCGTCGGGCGAGGTCATCACGAGCGAGAGCACCTCGTCGTAGGGCTTCTGGCTGACCTCACGGAACCCGCGGATGACTGCTTCCATGTTGAAGTCTTCTGCGAGGGCTTCTTCGTCGTGGGGCAGGCCCATCGCCTTGAGGCCCTCGCGCCGGTACATCACGGTGTTCGAGGCGTGGCAGTGGATGCACGCGCCCGCCTGCGACTTCTTCGTCACACGCTCGGTCACGCCCTGGTCGTAGAGCATGTAGGCGTGCCCGCGGGCCTCGCGGTAGTCGATGCTAAAGGCGTACCCCGCGTACAGGCGCTTGAGCCACGGGTGTGTGTCGAGCTTGCTCTCAGTAAGAGCACTCGACCCGCCGTAGAACTTGTCGCCCGCCGTGGCTTTCCAACCGTCGAACTGGTGGGGCCAGTTCTGGCCCCAGGGCTCGGGATCGGTGCTGATCTCGGTGACCTCGGCGAGCCGCACGAACGGCTGTCGCGCCGCCTGCTTGTGCCCAAACATCGTGATGAGCACCCAGGTGACGCCGAGCGTGCCGACCACGGCGACGATGAACACCAGGACAAGCAGCATGGCCCGACCCGGTCGATCGTGGCGGGGTGTGTACATGGAAGATCCGGTCGTCATCGTCGATTCCTCGTCCCGCGGGGTGTGACCCGCGTCAGTCTCGTTCGGCGTACCCCGACTCGTGCCCGGCGTGCCCGACATCCCCGTGGCAGTGCACGCAATACTGCATCTCGCCGCCCGGCTCGGCCGGCAGCATGTGGTTCACGTAGTCCGCGTGGCAGTACAGGCAGGCCTGCTGCGTGACGCGACGATTCCGAGCCTTGATCTGGATTGGCTCGTGGAAGTCGCCCGTCGTGAACGCGAGCGAGTGGAAGAACCCGTTGTCGCCCTTGGTGATCCACTTGCCGGCGAAGTCGTGCGGCAGATGGCAGTCGTTGCACGTCGCAACGCCGTGGTGGCTCGATTTGACCCACGCGTCGTAGTGCTCCTGCATCACGTGACAGTTGGCACACGACTCGGGGTTGTTGGTGAGGTACGCCGAGCCATCGCCGTACCCGAATGTGAAGGCGCCGAGCCCGCCCATGACCCCCAGCGTCGCCGCGCTGAGCAACGAGAGCGCCGCGAACCCGGCTCGGCGTTTCGGGGCATCACCAAAATGGATTGTTGACTCGGTCACCGATCCCCCCGTGAGACAACCCAAGTGTAATTGGCGTCCCTCACGCCCGCAAACCACCGGGCCTACCACGGCCCGGCAGGTACGCGATCGCCACAATCGTGAGCTGGGTGCCCACGAACACGGCGAGCCAGACCGAAGCGGAGTCCATGAACCCGTACGCGTGCAGCCCGACGCCGAGCATGTTGGTCCCGAACCAGCTCCAGGCGGTCACGATGTTTCCGACCACGGCGAGCGCCGCGACGCCCCGCGCCCGTGCAAGGCAGCCCCAGCGTGCATGCAGGATGATCGCGTTGATCAGCACGACGAGTGCGGCGCCGTTCTCCTTGGGGTCCCACCCCCAGAACCGGCCCCACGACTGATCTGCCCAGATGCCACCCAGAACAGTGCCCACGAAGCTCAGAAGCATCGCGAAGCAGACGACGCCGTAGATCATGCGAGCGAGCGCCCGATCCCGCTCGGGCGTGACGGCCCTGGTGAACGTCCGCCCGAGGATGAAGACCGCGGCGATGGTGCCCGCGAGGAAGGTCGCCGAGTACCCAAGGGTGATCGCGATGACGTGCGTCGCGAGCCAGAAGTTGCTGTCGAGGACGGCCTGCATCATCTGCATGGTGTCGCCGTCGTTGCCGAGGTTGTGTGCGACGATGAGCGTCCCCGCCCCGATCGTGGCGGCACCGAGGGCTGCCACACCGAGGGGGAAGAGCCGTTCGAGGAACACCCCGGCCAGCGCCGCCGCCCATCCCACGAAGACAGCCGAAGAATACAGGTTCGTCACCGGCGGGCGCCCCTGCAGGTGGATCCGCAGCCCGATCGCGACCGTGTGCACGATCAAAGCCGCGACCAGCATCGCTACAGACCCAACGCGCAACCGCTCCGCAAGCCCGCCGGACTTCGATCGCAGCAGGAACGAAAGGCACACGCCGACGAACGCGAGCACGTAGACCCCCGTGGTGCCCGCGAACAACGCCGCGCGGTTGAAGAGTACCTCCAGCCGCATGCGCCCCATGACCCCGGGCATCGACGCGTCGAGCAGTTCGGAATATGACGCGACGGACCGGTTGAAGGATTCGGCATCGCCCTCGCTGGCGGCGGTCATCATCGCCGTGAGGTACGCCACGCTCGGGTGCGGGGCCTCCGAACCCTGGTCGTCCAGGAACGCCTCGTGGAACGGACGCCACGCTCCGTTGGGCGAGAGTGGGGGAACGGCGTACGGCTCGCGCATCTGGGCGTGCGCGAGGACCACGTTCACGCGGTCGTGCAGGGAGAGCACGGCACGCTGGAACCCGTCGCGTTCGCGGGGCTCGACGCCCGCCGCCCGGCGTGCCTGCTCGGCGACCTCGCGCCACCGGGGCTCGATCGTGGCGAGCGAGATCCGGCCGCCGTCCTCGGGGCTCAGCCCGAGCAGCGCGAGCACGTCCGGGTGGTCCACGCGCACGACCGGCACGTCCGCGACCCGCTCGGGGTCCGCCACGAGTTCGAGCAAGTACCGCGGTGCCGGGATGAGGCCTTGATCAGTGTGGGCCCGCTGACGCCCGCCGGCGATCATCAGCATGGATCTCGCCGCGCTGTCGATCGGCTTGATGCGTCCGCCGGCGGACACGGGCAGCGTCGCGAACCTCTGGAAATCGAGATCGTCCGCGGGCACCGGCCTGAGCAGGGCGCTGCACGCGAGCACCACGCCGCACACCCCGACGGCCCAGGGCCACAGGCGGTACTTCCCCGGAATGCGTGGGGCACCAGATCCTGCCGATACCGGACCATTGCGCACACGGCGGCGAAGGAATACGACGAGCGCCTGTGCAAAGTGGACCGTCATCCCGCCGCCGACGAGCACGCACGCGACGTAGGGCATCAGCCAGCCTGGGTTGCGCACCACCTGCAGCACGGTCCCCGTCCCGTCCGGCTTGTACGACGCCTGGTAGAACGTCATCCCCGAGTACCGCAGCGGGTTGTTCATCCATATCCGCACGTCGCGGTCGGTGTCGCGCCGTGGATCGACGAGCCGGATGTCGCTGGAGAAGTTCCGTGCGATGCTGGTGCCTGTGAACGTGTCGTGCCGGAAGTCCTTCAGATGGATCGTGAAGGGGAGGTATGTCCGCCGGTACCGCAGCGCGATCCCGTAGGTCTGTTCATCGATCTCGACGCGTTGGAGGCTCGTGAGCCTGGAGGAGATCAGCCACGTGCCGAGCTCGGCATCATCCACGGCGAGCGTGACGTACGCCGCGGGGGTGTCGGCCTGGGCGCCATCCACACCCGTGACCCGAGCCCGCGGCTCGGCCCGTGCTTCGAGCCCAATGCCCTCGGTCGCATCGGTAGCGTCCCCGGCCTGGAACAGCGCCGCGTTCGGGTACCACGAACGCACGCGGACAGTGAAGGGCAACCGTGCGTCCGTGATCGGTTCGCCCGAATGCGCGGCCCTCGCGAGCATCCATCCGGGCACCGTGATCACGCGGTCGTGGTCCGGATCGCTCGGGTCGATCACTACGAGCTCGGCTTCGCGCACGTCCTCAACGAACGACGCACTCGACCCCTCGTCGATCGACATCAGACCCTCGTCGGCCATGAACCCGGTTACGAACTCGCCCGTGAGCAGCACGATGAGGCCGGCGTGCAGCACAAGCACGCCGATCCGCTTGCGCGTCGCCCTGAACCGGACCGTGTGCGCCGCGACGAGGTTGACGATGAGGGCCGCCGCGATGGACAGCCCGCCGGGGATGGGCACGCCCATGCCCGCGGGCGCGCTCTTCGTGAACAGTCCGAGGTCAACGACCGCCACCCACGACCGGAAGTACGCGTCCACGGCCTGCCAGACGCCGAGCTTCGTCTGCGCGATCGTGCCAACGAAGACGAGCAGCATCGCGAGCACGAGCAGCGAGACCGTGAGCTTCAGGGATGCCAGGAACTCGACCGCCCGCCGCATCACCCGCCGCTCTCGCCTTCGGCGCCCGCGATGGAGCGGGCGACGCCGAAGACTTCCGCTTGCAGGCGGTCCGCGGCGCCCGGGTCGGTCACGGTCGCGCGCACGAACCAGGTCGCGTCGATCGCTGTTTCGTACACCCCAGCGGCGAGCATGACCCCGCTCGGCGACTCGATCCGCGCCTCGTACCCCTCGAATCCCGGCGCCGAGTACCGGGTGATCGCCGATTCAAGCTCGTCCGCTTCGATCGGCGGCAGGCCCATCTGCCGACGCCAGCGGGTCATGTTCGCGAGCTCGCCGCCGACGCGACCGTCAAATCGGGACAGCGCGACTTCGACCGTGCCGCCGGGGTCCGGGGCGAGGTACGTCGCCAGCCGCATCGGGCGGGGCTCGAGGTCCTCGTCCCAGCCCGCGGGAACCGTCCACGGATGCTCCGACGGGTGGGCGGATGCAATGGCTGGTGGGTCGGCCGACGGTGCATCCGCCGGTGGGTCGGGCACTTGCTCGATGCCCTTGTCGATCGTTCGTTCTTCGACGCCGCCGCGTTCGCAACCAACGAGGAAGCACGGCGCCACAAACAGAGCACACGAAGCCGTCGTGCCAGCACATGTAGACCAGAGGGAGTTGCGCATAAGGTCAAGATGGTACACCGCTTGAGATGGCCGGTCATCGGCGCGATGTCGACGAGCGAAACCTGTTGCGATCTGCGAGATTGGCGTTGCGACCAGACTTGTGCTTCCCCAAAGAGTGAACGCGATTTCGCCACGACAGCCTCCCGGATCGCTCCTGCTTAGGGCATCCTGGGGTCGTACCAGTTCCGCGATGGTGTTTCACCCACGACCTGCACCCAGGTATCCGAGAACGGGTGGGGGCCCGCGTGCCCGTCTGTAAACACATAATTCGCACGCTCGCCCCCGTGGCGGGTGTGCTGAATCACCTTCGGCAGTTGCGTGGGCGCATCCCACTGGCGTACCTGGATCATCGGGTTGGCGACCGTCGGCGGGTCTCCCCAGAACATGGGCATGAAGTGGTCCATCGCCATCTCTTCGGTGAGCTCGGCGCTGAGCACGCACCGCGACGGGAACTGGATCTGCGATGCCTTCACGCCCCAGTAGGGCGGGTGGTTGGGTGTCAGGTATGCGTTGATGCCGTAGGACGCGAGCCGCGGCATCATGACCGCGTCCCAGTTCTGGCTGTGGTCCTCGGGGCACTGGCAGACCGGCATCCGTTCGACAAACGCGCGGATCTCCTCGGTGGTGGGGCTCTCGGGGAGCGTGGCCTCGACGCCGACGTACGGCGCGAGGAGATAGACCCACGAGATCGTGAACGGCGCGGGCGGGTTGCCGCCCATCGCCATGCCGGGCATGCGGGCTGTGGGGAAGTGCTCCGCCCGGTCGTCGTCGGCGTACATCGTCATCGCGGTTGCGATCGAACGCGAGTTCGCGAGACACACGACCGAGCGGCCCGCTGAGCGGGCCTTGCCGAGCGCGGGGAGCATGATCCCGATCAGCAGCGCGATGATCGCGATCACGACGAGCAGTTCGATGAGCGTGAAACCGCCGGGCTGCGTCGGTGCCCTCCGATGTTTCTTCGCGGGGCCGCCCCCGAGGCGTTCCTCGGCCGCGATGCCTGCCGGGAACAGGATGTTGTTCTCCTTGTGGATGTGCCGGTGGGTGTCGAGCTCGAGATCGCCGAGCAGGCGGTAGCACTGCGTCCATGTCGAGCAGGCCCCCTCGGGCGCCGTCAGGCCATCCGTGAGCTCGTGGATCCGCCTGAACGCCTCGCCCACGTCGTCGTGATCGTGCACCATGCAGTCGATCGGCCGGCGGACGCTCCACGGCGGCCCGCCCTGGATCTCGGTCTTGCGCTCGAGCCGACGCAGCCAGGGGAAGAGCACGCGCTCTTCGCGGATGAAGTGGTCGTGCATGTCCTCCGTGAGTGCCGCGACGGTGCTCTGCAGCAGGGCGAGGCGGGGATCCTCGTCGCCGTGGGCCGCAACACATTGGGAGATGAGCGTATCGAGCCGGTCGAGCGTATCTCGGGCATAGACGTGGTGTGTCTGTTCGAGGTGATCGGCGAGCTCGGTCATGGACATCGCCGCGAAGTCGATCGTCTCGGCGGGGCCAGCGGCGGGATCGGGCTCGCACGCTATGAGGGTGCGGACGGCTTCTTCCGGTCTCAGGCCGGCGTCGGTTGCCGCCTGATCGAGCGTCTGATTTCCTCCGCAGCAGTAGTCGATGCCAAGACGCTCAAGCTCGGGTATCAGCTCGGGGTGGGCGGTCGCGATCTGTCCGACCGTCATGCTCAGAGTGATTTCACGGGCCATCGTCGTGCTCCTGTTTGGGGTGAGACGATTCGGCTTCGTCAGCGCTGCAGCAGGCCCCGGCGAAGCCGAGGCGCTTCCACGCGACGTCAAACGTCATCGTGTCGCCGGTGAGTTCTTTCCTGGCGGGTTCGAGTTCCGACGGCGACGCGAACGCCGCAACCTTTGAGCCCATCGGCGTGCGGAGGTTCGGCGACATCAGGAAGCTTGCGTTTTCGGTCCGCATCCACTCGCGTGTGGCGTGGCTGTGCGACCAGCGAGCGAGGATCTCGAGGTCCGGGTGCTCGACCTCGTGGTTGACCTGGCAGTTGAAGTCGTCGAACAGGCGGGGCTCGGGGCCGCGCGGGCCGTCGATGATCGTGGCGGTGGCCCAGCGTTCGTCGCTGATGATCATGTTGCACTGGTCGCAGACCGAGTCGCCGAGCCTGATCGTCGGCGGGGCGTCCGCAGTCTGCTCCTCACATCCCGCGATCAACACGATCGATGTAGCCACCGCAACAGCAGGAATGAGCCTTCTCATACCGAACCCCTCCTTGCAAACAGCACCACGGCCAACGCGAGCGGGATGAGTGTCCACGCCATCAGAGATGCCGCGAGCACCCAGGGCAGCCCGGCGCCCAGCGTTCTTGAGGCGTACGCCCCGACGGGCCCGAGGACGTCGAGCGACGCGTTCATGTTCACGATGACGGCCATCTTGAACGACTGAAGCGGGTTGGCCGCCGCAAGCCCAAAGATCTCCTGCACGCGCAGTTTCAGCAGCACCGAACTGGCCATGAGCCCGAGATCGCTCACGAACACGAGCGCGAGCCACGCGAACAGGGCGAGGCCCGTCGCGACCGTGGTGCGCCGGGAGACGACCGAGATCAGCATCCCGAGCGACAGCATGGCGAGCGCGAGCAGGGCGGTAAAACCGACGAGCATCGCGTATGCCCCGATGCCGACGCCGCCCGTCCGCCACGCGAGCACGCCGGCGCTGACGCCGAACCCGACGCACAGCGAGCAGACCAACGCGGCTGCGAGCCCGAGGTATTTTCCGAGCAAGACCTGCGTTCGCGACACGGGCTGGGCCAGCAGGTACAGCAGCGTGCCACGCTCGCGCTCGCCCGCGATGGAGCCGGCGCCGGCCGTAAGCGCCATCAGCGGCACGACGAGCATGATGAGGTTGAGCAGGCCGGCCGCGGTCCGCCCGAACCCGGCAAACCCGTGCGAGCCGACCCCGCTCAGCGACAGCACCGACACGCCGACGGCGAGCACCGTGAACGCGAACGTGTACAGCAGGAACCACTTGCTCGCGAGGGCGTCGCGGAACTCGCGCCGGGCGAACCGCGTGATGCCCCGGACCAGAGGGGGGGCCGCCGGCACCGATCCAAACGCGGAAACTGGTGATGATGTGATCGCGCTCATCGGTCACCCCCGGGGATCTGGACGTCTTCGAGCACCTCGATGTCGCGCACCTCGATCTGTCGGCGCGCAAGCACGCCGATCGGCTCGGCCTTGCGATCACGCGGCACCGCGACGCACAGCCCGTGCCCGTTCAGGTGGACCGCGTGCCCGGCGTCACGGAGCGCGTCGGCGGCGTCTGCTTCGCTCGCCATCTCCAGATAGAGACGCACGACCTGGACCGGCTTCTCGGTCGGCCAAAGCTCGGCGGGCGTCGTGTCACGGACGATGCGTCCCCGCTCCATCACCAGCACGCGCTCCGCGAGCGAGATGACCTCGTCCGGTCGGTGCGAGGCGAACAGCAGCGTCTTGCCGCCCTCGCGGAGTCGTCGGAGGGTCTCGACGACCTCGCCGCGCCCGGCCGCGTCGAGGTTGGAGGTGGGCTCGTCTAGGATGATCATCGGCGGGTCACTCAGCAGGGCGACGGCGAGCGCCAGTCGCTGCTTCATGCCCCCCGAGAGGTCACGCACGCGCTTTCGTTCGTGCCCGCTCAGCCCGACCAGCCCGAGCGACTCGGTAGCCCGATCGCGAGATACCCCGCGGAGCTTGGCGAAGAACGTCATGGCGGACCCGAGCCGGGCGTCGTCGTGAAACGCGAGCTCCTGGGGGACGTACCCGACAAGCGCACGGGCGTGACGCCCTCGGCGCCGAACGTCGATACCGCTGATGCTCGCACGCCCCGTGCTTCGGATCACGCCGAGCAGGCACCGGATCAGCGTGGTTTTGCCCGCCCCGTTGCTGCCCCACAGGGCCAGGGAGGCGCCCGCCTCGAGATCAAAGGACACGCCAGATACGGCTTCGGTCCGACCGAACCGCTTGGTGATGTTCGCAGCGTGGATCATGCCCGCCCTCCTGTCTTCGGTGTGGGGAGTCCCCGTTCGACGCCCACGACCACGACGCACCCGATGGCGGTCGATAGCAGCCCGCTGGCAAGCAACGCCATGTGCCACCCACCCGTTCCCGATGGGCGCGTCAACGCGAGCTCGATGCTCGGCGGCGCGGAGAGTGGCGACGGGTCGATCAGCGTGGACTCGGGACGCAGCTCGGGCAGAGCCCGGGCCGTGAACTCGATCGCCTGCTGGGCCGGGCTGTGCACGAACAGCCGGAGGTTCGGCTCGTTCGCGAGCATGGCTCCGAAGAGGCTCTTGGGCTCGTAAACCACATCGCCGACGCCGTCGCCGTCGAGGTCGAACCCGGCATAATCGGACCAGTAGTTCCCCACGCCCTCGCGAGCGAAGGTGTTGCTGACCAGCCGGCCTCGCCCGTGCGTCGCGGCGGGCTCCTCGTTCTCGATGAACGCGTTCTCGGTGAAGACGTTGTCGTGCGTGTTCGGTGTCGCGAGCAGTCCGATCTCGTTGAACGCGATCATGTTCGACTCGAACAGGCCGGTTGAGTCGATCGAGGAGGGGCTGTTGTCGATGTAGACGCCCACGCGGTTGGCGAGCAGTGCGTTCCCGGCGATGACGATGTCGTCGCAGTCCTTGAGCCCGATGCCGTACCCGCTGGCCCCCCGGTTGTTCGTCAGCCGGTTGCCCTTGAGCGTGATGCGATTGCTGTACATGAGGTAGATGCCGACCGAGTTCGCCCGCAGGTCGTTCTC
>JAUHXM010000018.1 GCA_030426605.1 Phycisphaerae bacterium
ACCGCGCCCTCGACGCAGCCGCCGGAGACGGAGCCTTCGAAGTTGCCGTCGGCGTCGATCAGGAGCTGGCTGCCGACCGGTTGGGGCGCGGAGCCCCAGGTTTCGATGACGGTGGCAATGGCAACGTCGCGACCTTCGCCGAGCCAGTGGGCGGCCTGGTCGAGGATGGGCGTCGCGGATGTGGCGGGTTCAGTCATGGGTGTGCTCCGCAGCAGGGTTGCCGGCGACACGGGGGCGACCGGCCTTCTGAAGCAATATAGCAACCGGCGGTGCCGGTTGCGATGGGGGTGGGCATGTCAAGTTCCTCGTGCAGCGTGGTTTGGCGCGCCTGAGGCGCGATCGTGGCATTCCTCGGCGCGTCCCGACGCGCCCGCGTATCCTACGGAACGAGCAGACCCGGCCGGCACGGAGGCCCGCGTGGCAGAAGCGACACTCGATCAACGGTTCACCGAAGTCCGCCAGCGGGCGGACGATGCGCTCGCCCGATCAGGGCGGGCGGGCTCGCCCCTCTATCTGGTGGCGGTCACCAAGTACGCCGAGCCCGACGACATCCGTCACCTCATCGAGCTCGGGCACCGCGACTTCGGCGAGAGCCGCGTCCAGCAGCTCGTCCAGCGGGCGTCGGTCATCCAGGAGTGGTTCGACCGGATCAAGATGCTGCCTGAGACGGTCTCGAAGTCCGACCGGATCGAGGTCGCCAAGGCGTGCGGGCTCGACGCGTCGGGCAAGACCATCGACGTCGATCAGCCCGTCCGCTGGCACATGATCGGGCACCTCCAGCGGAACAAGGCGCGCAAGGTCGCGGAGTTCTGCCGGCTCGTGCACTCGGTGGACTCGCTCCGCCTCATCGAGGAGCTGCAGACCTGGGCGCACCGGCGTGATGAGGTCGTGGACGTGCTGATCCAGGTGAACATCGCGGCGGAAGAGCAGAAGTACGGGTGCCCGATCTCCGCGGTGGGGGCGTTGGGCGATCAGATCGACTCGATGGTGCACGTGCGCGTGCGCGGGTTGATGACCATGGCGCCCGACACGGACGACAAGGGGCTCATCCGCTCGACGTTCTCACGCTGCCGCGAGCTGTTCGAGGACCTCCGGCACGAGGGCGTCGGCGAGGGGCATTTCAACCTGCTCTCGATGGGCATGTCAGGCGACTACGAGATCGCGATCGAAGAAGGCGCGAACATCGTTCGTGTCGGGTCGGCGATCTTCGGCGAGCGTGCGGATGTCGCCGAGTCCGCCGCGGTCGCGGACTGATCCGGGATCAACTCGATCTCAGGCGCGGAGCGAGCCGTCGGAGCGCATCGCGTTCATGATCGACTGCAGGTTCCGCCCCGGGCACGCGGTGGGGGCCCACTCGCGGTGCGTCTTGACGTTGCTGAGCGAGACGCGGTGCGTCTGCATGCCCCACAGGAGCGTCTGCCGCAGCGCCAGTTGGGCGTGGATTGTCGGCGTGGAGCGCTCGAAGTTGCCCATCACCATGACGCCCATGTTGTGCGGGTTCTGGTCCTTGACGTGCGCGCCCTGGAGGTCGAGCGGGCGGGCCTCCCAGACGCGTCCGGCGGGGTCGATCGCGAAGTGGTACCCGATGTCGGCCCAGCCGTGCCCGAGGTGCCCGCGCCGGATCGACTCGAGCCGGTCGATCGACGCCTGGAGGGTGCCCGAGGGCGAGGTGATCGCGTCGTGGTGGACGGTGATGCGCGAGATGCCGCGCATGGGGTCGGCGAGCCAGGTCTTCGGTCCGTCCTTGGCCCACTGCGAGCGCAGCATGACCCGAGGCGGCTTGCCGACCGCGGTGGTCGCGGGCACCGGCGCGGGTCGATAGACGGTCTTTGAAGTGCTTTGCAGCACCGGATCGGGGGGGATGGGCGTCCCGACGCCGCGTGTTGGCGTGCTGATCGTCGTGCCCGAGCCGATGGTGCTGGTCGCGATGCCGCGCGAGCGTTTGCTCGAGCACCCGGAGATCGAGATGAACGCGGCCGCGCCGAGCCCGCCGGCGAGCCGCAGCATGGCGCGGCGGGAGACCTCGGATGCGGGCGCACGGTGGGGGTCGGTGGGGTTCACGCTCAAGCTATCGGCGCGGCGGGTCGGCACGGTGCAACATCATACGGCGGGTCGCCCGGTCCCCGAAGCGTGGATACGCTGCCCGCCGGGGATACGCCCGGCCCGCCCGAGGACGTGGGATCGGGGTTCTACACGCAGGAGACAGGTATGACGCAGGGGAAGATCGCCGCGGTGTCGGCGCTGGTGTTGTCGGCGGGGGCGGTGTGGGCCCAGCCCGAGGTTACTGAAGCCCAGAGGCGGCTCGAGGCGGCGAAGGCCGCGGTGTCCGCCGCGGAAGCTGAGCTCGCCGCGGCACAGTCGGAGCTGGACTCCGCCAAGGCCGCCGAGGCCGAGCTCAACCCCCCGCCCGAGCCCGGGTTCTTCGAGGGCTGGGAGGGGTCGGTCGAGGCGGGCATCAACGGCACGACGGGCAACAGCGAGAACTTCAACTTCCGCCTCGGGCTCAACGCCGAGCGCCTCACCGAGAAGATGGAGACCCGCTTCGACGCGCTCTACCGCTACGCGACGAGCGAGGGTGAGGACACGACCAACCGCTTCGAGACGGGCCTGCGCAACGACTGGCTCTTGAACGAGTCGCCGTGGCGACTGTTCGCCGAGGTCGGGTACGAGTACGACGAGTTCCAGGACTGGGACCACCGCATCTCGGGCTTCGCGGGTGTGGGCTACGAGTTCATCGACAACGACACGACGTCGCTCGTGGGCCGGGCCGGTCTCGGTGGCAACCAGACCGTCGGCGGCGACGACGAGCGCTTCACGCCTGAAGGCCTGCTTGGGCTCGACCTGACGCATCAGCTCACGGACAACCAGAAGATCGCGGCGGGCACCGAAGTGCTCCCCTCGCTCGACCCGTTCGGCGACTACCGCGTGAACTCCTACGCCGACTACACGGTGAAGGTGAACCCGGACAACAACATGTTCCTCAAGCTCGGCGTCAAGCACCGGTGGGACTCCGACCCGGGCGACGCCAAGCGGTCCGACCTCGATTACTACCTCACGCTGGGCTGGGGCTTCTGATCCCGGTGCGAGCGCAAACGAACGCCCCCGCCGAGAGAGCTCGGCGGGGGCTTGTTCATGCGCTCGGATCGGATCGCGTCGCTTAGCCCTTGGCCTTGATGGCGTCGCGGATCTCCATCAGGAGCTTTTCTTCGGCGCTGGGCGCGGGGGCCGCGGCCGGCGCTTCGACCTTCTGCTTTTCGAACTTCTTCTTGGCGGAGTTCATCATCTTGATGACGATGAAGATCGCCAGGGCGACGATGATGAAGTCGATGACCGTGTTCACGAAGACGCCGTACGCGACGTACGGCTCGCCGGCTTCCTTGGCGAGTTCGAGCGACGCGGGCTTCTCGCCGTCGCCGAGCCACATGAACATGTCCGAGAAGTTGACGCCGCCGGTGATCATGCCGACGAAGGGCATGACGATGTCGCCGACGAGCGACGAAACGATCTTGCCGAACGCCGCCCCGATGACGATGCCGACCGCCATGTCGATGACGTTGCCGCGCATGGCGAACTCTTTGAATTCGCTGATGAAGCCCATACTGTGTCCTTCCCTTTGTGCGGTGGTGTGGGGACCGCTCGGCCGAGCGGCCAGCGTGGACTCCCCCCCAAAAATGCTGGAAGAGGATACTAGGAACCGCCGGGTGAACGGCGACCGCGACCGCTTGAGAATTGCGCCCCCGATTTGAGGGGCCTGCAGGAGAGGCCGACATGCAAGACACGCCACCCGATGCGACCGAGACCACCGAGGCCGTGGCTCAGAACCCCACGATTCAAGGCATGACCGACGTCGCCCGGCGGATGAGCGAGGGCGACTTCAGCGCCGAGGTATGGATGGAACTCTGGTCCTCCGTCGGGTGGCCCGTGACCAAGGCCCTCCTGCTCATCATCGCGGTGCTGGTGATCTCCAGTTGGGTAAGGCGGTTCACGACCAGGGCCCTCCGCAAGACCAAACTCGAAGAGACCCTCGCCCGGTTCTTTGGCAACATGGCCCGCTGGGCGGTGATTGTGCTGGGCGCGCTGGCGATTCTCAACACGTTCAACGTCGAAACCACCAGCTTCGCGGCCGTCATCGCGGCGCTCGGGTTCGCCGTGGGCATGGCGATGAGCGGGATGCTCTCGAACTTCGCGGCGGGCATCATGCTGCTGATCTTCCGCCCGTTCAAGATCGGAGATTATGTGAAGGCCGCGGGTGTCGCGGGCACGATCGACGAGATCGGCATCTTCACGACGACGTTTGACACGCTTCAGAAGGTGCGGATCATCGTGCCCAACGGCAAGCTCTTTGGCGACACGATCGAGAACGTATCGCACCATTCGGTCCGCCGCATGGACGTGAACCTCGGCACGTCGTACGAGGAGGACGTGGACGAGACCCGCGCCGTGCTGACGCGCGTGGTCAACAACGTCGAAGGGCACGTCTCGGACCCCGAGCCCAAGGTGTACCTCGACTCGCTCGGCGACAACTCGGTGAACTGGCAGCTGCGCGTGTGGGCCAAGGCCGACGATCTGTGGCCCATGCGCGAGCGGCTCATCCGAGACGCCAAGAAGGCGCTCGACGAGGCCGGGATCGGCATCCCCTACCCGCAGCAGGACGTCCACGTCAACGCGCCGGTCACGGTGCGCATGGCCAAGGACTGAACCCTCGATCCGTCGCGACCCACAGGCCCGGGCGTTCGCGCCCGGGTCTCTTTCATGCGCCTGCCGTCCGGCCCGCGCGCACACCCGCGAGCCACTTCGCCCAGATGCTCAGCACCAGCAGCATGTACAGGCGCTGGGAGTGGTCGCGCCCGTGCCAGGGGTTGATCGACTCCTCGCCCGCCGCGTCGTGCTCGCGCAGCATGCGGCGGACGAACCCCATGTCGATCTCCACGCCCGCCTCGGCGAGCCCCGGGAACGGGTCGGCCGATTCGAGGTGGTCATACAAGCAGCTCCGCATGTTCCCGTAGTCCGAGCGGAACCACTCGCCGACGGGGATCGCGAAGCCCTGCTTGGGACGATCGACGATGTGGTCGGGGAGGTACTTGCGGGCGACTTGTTTGAGGAGGCCCTTGCGCTCGCCGCGCGGCATGAGGACGTGCAGTGGCGTCCGCAGCGCCGCCTCGACGAGCTCGCGCGCCAGGAACGGCGCCCGCACCTCGAGCGCGACCGCCATCGAGGCCGTGTCCGTCTTGCGGAGCAGGTCGTCAGGGAGATACCGCTCGAAGTCGTGGCGAAGCGGGTCGTCGATCCGCTGGAACTTGTCTATGCCGGTCGGATCGCCCTCGATCGTCGGCACAAGCCGGCGCAGGTCGGGGGTGGGAAAGATCGCGAGCAGCTCGTCGTATCCGCCGTACCGGGCGGCCTGGATCAGGCGCGCCAGGTACGTCGATCGGCTACCCGGGCGGCGCTGGTCGAGCAGGCGGTCGGGGAGCAACCGCAGCAGCGTGTGCCACCTGTTGAGCATCGGGGCGACGGTGTGGCGCCGGTACCCGCCGAAGAGCTCGTCGCCGCCGTCCCCCGAGAGCGCGACCTTCACGCGCTCGCGGGCGGCCTTGCTGACCCAGTACGTCGGCAGCAGCGAGCTGTCGCCGAACGGGAGCCCGAGCTGCTCGATGAGGCGCACGAGGTCCGCCGCGGGCTCGGGATTGCAGTCGAGGATGGTGTGCGAGACGCCGATCGCGCAGGCGGTCTCCGCCGCGGCGTCCGACTCGTCGTACCGCGCGTCGGGCATGCGGACGGTGAACGTCTCGATGTCCGGGCGCGAGATCTTGGCGATCGCGGCGATGAGCGCGGAGTCGATCCCGCCGGAGAGGAAGACGCCTAGGGGGACGTCGGCATCTAGCCGCGACAACACGGCGTTACGGACCAGTCTATCGATCGTGAGACCTGAACCAGTGCTGGAGGGATCTCGATCCGGGAGATTGCGTCCACGCTGCGGAGCTTTGGCTCGATTGATGGTCGGAACGGTCTTATCGAATAGCTCCTGAAGCTTCGTGCACTCCCAACGTCTTGATCGAAGCCCGAACTGGCTATTCGGAAGCCACTCACAGAAGCCCGACTGGAGCCACCAACCGGCTTCGCGCCCGGGTCGATACGGCGGTTCGTCGGGGATCATCAAGGCAATTGATGAGTTCGAATTGAAGACGTACGTCTGCTCGTCACATTCCAAGTACAGCGGCTTCTCGCCAACCAGATCCCGGCCCCAGCCGATCCTGCCGTTCGAGCGACTCCAGATCAACGAAGCGAGCATCGCGTCAATGCGATTGCAGATCTCGAGCCCCCACGCCCGCCACCCGTGCACCAGCACCTCGGTGTCCGAGTGGTCCGTCTCGAACCGGTGCCCAAGCGATTCCAGCTCCGCGCGCAATTCGCGGTGGTTGTAGATGCACCCGTTGAACACCACCGCGACGAGATCCGGCCGCTCGCTCGCCGGGCACAACTCGTGGGCGAGCTTGGGCGTCTCGCCGGGCTGGTAGGTCAGGTCTTCGCGCAGGCGCTCGCCGTCGTGCACCATCGGCTGGTGCCCACCCTCATGGTCGATGATGCTCAGACGCCGGTGGACGAACGCGACGTCGACCACCACGCCGTCGTCGCGCACGGCCCGATCCCGGAACCGGCCCTGCCCGTCCGGCCCGCGGTGCTTGATGGACTCGTCGAGGACGTCGAGCCAGGCTTCGGGGATGGCCTCGAAATGCGGCGGCGGGGGCCCGTCCTTCGGGTCGTGCACTTTCAGGATTCCGGCGATGCCGCACATAAACACAGACTAGCCGCGAGCGTGAGCGACCGGCACGTCATGGGTGGCGCGAACAGGAGATCGAGACGCGAGCCACGAAGGCCCGGTCGCTTACGCTCGCGGCTCCCCGAGATCGTTCATGCCGCGTCGGCGGGGCGGTCCGAGTCGGGCGCGTCGCCGTTGGGCGTGGGTGTCCCGTTGCCGGGTCGTTTGTGATGATCGACGTACGACCCGGAGCGCAATCCCCACGCGGTGTGGATGATCCGCGTCACGACGAGCGCCGCGGCGTACCCGATGCCGATCGCCCAGCTCGGGTGCGTGCCCAGTGACTCCTGGAGTCCCCATGTGATCAGGCTCGCGATGAGGTAGTACAGCGGCCCGATCGCCATCCGCTCTGCCTGCACGCGGGCGGAATCGAGCATCGAGTTCGGGCGGTCCGCGCCGAGCTGCGCGCGTTCCTTGTCGTTGCGCCCCTGGACGGGCCGCCACTGGTTCGCGACCCAGTGCAGCGAAAGGAAGCATGCGACATCGAGGATGATGTCCGCCACCAGGGCGAAGGCGGTGAACCGCTTGGGACCCCACTCGTACCCGAGCACGCTGCGGATGAACCAGGCGAGCGCCATGACCATGATCGTGCTGATCGCCGCCGCGGCGATCGCGTTCACGTTGATGTTGATCCAGCGCTTGCGTTGGTACAGGGTGAACAGACGCCTGGGCATGACGCCCGATCTTACCCGAGCCGGTCCGCCCGCCACGCGGCCCCGCACTCGGGGCAGACGACGCACCCATCGGGCTCGGCCGCGAGGTCCGCGAGCGTGTACCCGCACCCGGCGCACCGCCCGGCGTCGATATAGATCGCGCTGATCGCGTCGAACTTTCTCCGCCGCGCCCAGCGGAGCCCGAGCAGCCACGCCGGGATCCCGAGGGCGAACGCGCCGGTCATCCCGATCACAAACAGCGGCACGAACCCGCGCGGCGCGCCCGGGCCCAGCAGCAGCGGCAGCACCGCGGCGGTCCCGATCATGGAACCGACCGCCGCGAACGATTGCTCGGCGTTCGACGTGATCCGCTGCTGGCGTTTCACCTGCGCGTCGCGCGTGAGCCGGCGGAGCCCGAGCAGGTGCCACCCGAGCTGCTTCCATGACATCCCCGCCACGCCGCACGGGTTACCACGATCGTCACTGGGCCGGCTCATGTGCGGCTCCCGTTCCGATTCGGTCCATGCACCACGCGGCGTTGCACTCGGGGCAGCGGACGAAGCCCGTGTCCGCAGGAACACCCAGCAGCCCGTACCCGCACGACGGGCACTGCCCGGCCTCGAGGTAGACCCGCGTGAACCCGGCCCAGCGCAGCGAGTAGAACCGCGACATCATCCGGAGTTCCACCGTCACGTTCGTGATCAGGGCGACGGCCGTCGCCCCGATCACCCCGGTCTTGAAGTGAAACCACTGAGCGATGAGCGGGTCGATCACGAGCACCCAGGTGATCGCCACGGTGCACGCCAGCAGGATGCCCGGCAGGAAGGTGATGAACGGGCGCTTCATGGACGAGAACGCGGCTTCTTCCTTGCCGACCACCGGCGGGCGCTGGGCGATGGAGCACGGCGCGCCTCGGTCGTCAACCGCTCGCTTGGTCGTGGCGTGTGCCATCGCGATCTCAGCGTACCGGCCGTCCGGCCCCTGCGATGTTCCGAATCCGGGTGCCGTGGAGACGCCGTCCTCGGCTTCTCCACGATCGCAATCACGAACGCGTGGAGAAGATTTCGTCGTATCCACGGCAGCCGCGAAGCCGCTCTAGCCGGCGCTCACCGATCCACGATCACGCTCGGCCGCCCCACCGAGTGGTGGTTGAACCCCAGCTCGCGCAGCTGACGCCGGCGGTACAGGTTCCGCCCGTCGAAGATCGTCTTCTCGCTCATACGCTCGGCGAGCTGGCCCCAGTCCGGCACCTTGAACTCGTCCCAGTCCGTCGAGACGACCAAGCCGTCGGCGCCGTCGGTCACGCCGTAGTGGTCGCGGACGATCTCAACGCCCGTGACGCCCATCCGGTCGAGCGCTTCCTGCCCGGTCTCGTAGGCGACCGGGTCGTACGCCTTCACCTTGGCGCCCGCCTTGATCGCGTTCGCCATCATGTCGAGGGCGGGCGCTTCGCGGACGTCGTCCGTGCGCGGCTTGAACGCGATGCCCCAGAACGCGAGCGTCTTGCCCGCGATGCCGCCGCGGTCCTCGTAGTGGTTCTCGATCTTGTTCCAGAAGAGCTGGCGCTGGCGCTGGTTCACCTCGTGGACGGACCGGCTGAGCTGCATCTCGAACCCGCACTGCTCGCCCATGCCGACGACGGCCTGGGTGTCCTTGGGGAAGCAGGAGCCGCCGTACCCGAGCCCGGGGTAGAGGAACGCGTGCCCGATGCGCGAGTCGGCGCACATGCCTTCTCTCACGCGGTTGATGTTCGCCCCGAACTTCTCGCACAGGTTCGACATCTCGTTGATGTAGCTGATCTTGGTCGCCAGGAAGTTGTTGGACGCGTACTTCACCATCTCGGCGGACAGCACGTCCATGATGAACACCGGGTGTCCGTTGCGGACGAACGGCTCGTAGAGCTCGCGGAAGCGCTTGGCGGCGATGTTGTCCGGGCGCTCGTGGTCCTCGACGCCGCACACGACGCGGTCGGGCTTGAGGAAGTCGCTGACGGCGTCGCCCTCCTTGAGGAACTCCGGGTTGTCGCCCACGGCGAAGGGGATGTCCGGGCCCACGATCTCGCGGATGCGGTCGCGGACCTTGAAGGTCGTGCCGACGGGCACGGTGGACTTGACGACGACGGTCTTGGGCTCCTGGTTGGGCCCGAGCTCCTTGATGACCTTCGCCATGTCCTCGGCGGCCTGGAGGACGTACTGCAGGTCGGCGCTGCCGTCCTCGCCGGGCGGGGTGCCGACGCAGATGAAGATCATCTGGGCGTCGCGGTAGGCCTCGGCCTTGTCGAGGGTGTAGCGCAGGCGTCCGGCGTCGTAGTTGCGGACCATGAGCTCGGTGAGCCCGGGCTCGTAGATCGGGCAGACGCCGTCCTTGAGCTTGTCGATCTTCTTCGGATCGACGTCGAGGCAGATGACGTCGTTGCCCGTGTTCGCGAGGCAGACGCCCGTGACGAGCCCGACGTACCCGGTGCCGACCATGGTGAGACGCATGCGTGTGCTCCTGAGTGCAAAGTGGGGGAGGAGTGTAGGGCTCGGGCCCCGCGGATTCGGGCCTCCAACGACCGATTTCGACCCCCGCAGACCCGCGCTGAAGCTAGACTTCCCCGCGTCCTACGCCCGAACGCCCGGAGGGTTCGGGTGGGGTACTCCCGAGGAGATTGGTATGACGACCGCGACGGACCGCACCCCCGCCCGCAAGGCGAAGAAGGAAGACAAGGCCGCGAAGAAGGCCGCCCTCGCCGCCGAGATCGCTGGCAAGAAGATCTTCACCGCCGCCACCGCCGACCGGCACGAGCTCTACCAGCTCTCCGTCCAGAACGTCGAAGCCGAGATCGACTTCGTGGACGAGGCCTTCGAGGAGATCCGAGGCCGCAAGGCGACCTCCCTCCGCGAGGACTTCTGCGGCACGGCGAACACGTCCTGCGAGTGGGTCCGCCGGCGCGACACCAACACGGCCGTCAGTCTCGACATCGACCAGCCCACCCTCGACTGGGGCATGGAGCACAACGTCGCGCCCCTCACCCCCGACCAGCAGGCCCGCGTGACGCTGCACAACCGCAACGTCCTCGAGCCCGGCGACGCGACGGGCACCGACATCATCCTCGCGATGAACTTCAGCTACTGGCTCTTCCAGCAGCGTTCACAGATGATCGGCTACTTCAAGTCCGTCCACGCCTCGCTCGCCGACGACGGCGTCTTCTTCCTCGACCACTACGGCGGGTCCGAGTCGCAGGAGGAGACCACCGACAAGCGCCCCATCGAGGGCTGCGACGAGCACGGCCCGTTCACCTACATCTGGGATCAGCACGAGTACAACCCGATCACGGGCGAGATGGAGTGCCGCATCCACTTCAAGTTCGAGGACAAGACGCGGATGAAGGACGCGTTTGTCTACCACTGGCGACTGTGGGGCCTGCGCGAGATCCAGGACTGCCTGGAAGAGGCCGGCTTCTCCAAGGTCAGCGTCTACTGGGAAGGCGACGAGCTCGACGAGGACGGCGACGAGACCGGCGAGGGCAACGGCGAGTTCACCGCCACCACCGAGGGCACCGCCGACCCCGCGTTCGTGTGCTACATCGCCGCCCAGAAGTAAGCCCGAGAGGAGCCCCGCCCGCGTGCGCGGCGTGCTGGACATCCCGCCCGACCTGACCCCCGCGTCCGATGCCGTCGCGGCGGCTTTGGGGCGCGTGGATGAGGTCTTCGCACGCGCCCTCGAGACCGACGACGCGCCCGTCCGCGACCTGTGCGCGCACGTCGAGCGGTACCGCGGCAAGATGCTTCGCCCGATCCTCGCGGTGAGCTCGGCGCTCGCGTCGCACCCCGAGGCGCCGGGTGTGTTCGAAGCAGGAGAGCCCGGCACGCTCGTCTCCGACGAGGTCGTCAGGATCGCGGCGGTCGTCGAGATGGTCCACATGGCGACGCTCGTGCACGACGACGTGCTCGACGCGGCGGACGTCCGCCGACGGTCGGCGACCGTGAACAAATTGCACGGCAACGAGCCCGCGGTCATCCTGGGCGACTACCTCATCGCGACGGCGTACCACCTCTGCGCCACGCTCCCCGACACCCTCTACGCCCGGGCGATCGGGCGCGCCAGCCAGGCGGTCTGCGCGGGCGAGCTGCTCCAGCTGCACCACCGCGAAGACTGGACGCTCGACGAGGAGGGGTACTTCTCGATCATCGCGGGGAAGACCGGGGCGCTGACCGCCGTCGCGTGCGCCCTCGGGGCGCACGCGGCTGGGGCGCCGCCCGAGCACCGGCGCGCCCTCGATACTTTCGGCAACCTCCTGGGCAACGCGTTCCAGATCCAGGACGACCTGCTGGACCTGGGCGGCACCGAGGCCGCCGTGGGCAAGTCCGTCGGGAAGGATCTGGAGATGGGCAAGCTCACCTTGCCCCTGATCCACCACCTGAACGCCGCGGACGCGGGCCAGCGCGCCCGCTCACTCGAGCGGATCGAGTCCGCCTCGCACGGCGCGGACGCGCGGGCCGAGCTCCGCGCCGCGCTCGACGCGACCGGCTCCATCGAGTTCGCCAGATCCACCGCGACCGACCTGGTCGGGCGTGCAAAGGCCCAGCTCTCGGGCCTCGCCGAGACCCCCGCCCGCGGGCTGCTCGAAACGCTCGCCGACGCCGTGACGAACCGCACGCACTGAGCGCACGACAGCGGGCGCCTGGAGGCGCCCGCCGTGGTGGTCATGGGTTGTCGGTGCGATCAGCGACGCCGGCGAACCGCGACGAGCCCGCCCAGACCGAGCAGGCCCGCGGTCGCGGGCGTCGGGAGCAGGCGGACGTTGTCCAGATCAAAATTCACTGAGGCGTTGCCGGCGTACGCCGGGTTCGCCACCACGCCGAGCTGGAAGTTGCCCACGTCGCTCATCACGTCCTGGAAGAACGTCGGGCTCGGCGCGCCCGCGGGCACGTAGAACGGGCTCGACTCGTCGATCGCGAAGGTCAGCGTCGTCCACTGCCCACTCGCGACCGACAGGGGCGAGAAGAAGACCGCCGCCGGTGAGTTCGCGGGTCTCGCCGCGCGGATGAAGAACCCGAGATCGTCCCCGCCGTCGTGGCGCACGTCCACGCTTACGAGGGTGATGCCCGCGGCGAGCCAGTCGCCAACGAACGCGTCGCCGCTCGAGTCGAACTCGTCGTGCGCCCGCAGGGCGATGCCGCCGAACGTCGGGTTGAGGGTGTACACGTCCGCGATGTTGCCCGAGATGAACCCGGACCCGTCGGGCCCGCCCGCGGCGGAGTACACCGCGTCGAGCTCCGCGACGTCCTTCCAGTTCGCGCCGTCCGTATTAAAGTCCTCAACAAACCCGTTCACCGGCGCGCCCAGGGCAACCGAGCCCGCCGCCGCCAGAATCAGCATCTCAATCTTCATGGTCTCTCCTTGCAAGCGTGATTCTCTCTTGTTGATCCGTGTGCGTTCACCCGGCGAGGAAGGCCGTGACGAACGCGTCGATGTCGTCGATGTTCAGGGTGCACGAGCCGTCGATATCCGCCCGCGGGTCACTCGTGAGGAACGCCGCGACGAACGCGTCGATATCGTCGATGTTCAAAGAGCCGTTGCCGTCGAAGTCCGCGGCGCTGCCGACCCGCAGCTCGATCGTGAGCGTGGGCTCGAAGCCGAGGATCTGGGCGATCGCGTTCTCGCGGGTGTACCAGACCGGGTAGTTGACGCCCTGGCCCCCGTCGGGCCCGCCCGCCGCCGCCTGCAGCGACGTGATCGTCAGGAGCACCCGACCCTCGGCGAGCGATCGCCGCAGATACTCGCGCACGCCGGGCACGCACAGGTCGATGTCGAACGTGAACTCGGTATCGACTGGCACGAGCGAGCCGGGGGCGACGGCGCTGGTCGTTCCGATCGCCCAGGGGGTCGGGTCGAACGCGTCCTTGAGGTTGTTCGAGACGTCCGCCGCGACGCCGAGGGTGTCGAACTCCGCCGCGAACGCGTTGCGCGCGCCCTGCGCCGGTGCGACGGCCGGCACGCCGCCGAACGCGCCGGTCTCGGTCCATGTCGTGCTGTCCACGCCGTTGCGGAAGCCCACACCGAAGAGCTCGAGTGCCCGCCCCGCGTCCGCGTCGGCGACGTACCCGGCATCGAGCGGATCGAGGTACGTCGCGAACGCGTCGTACGAGTCGTCGTAGGCGAACGCGTCGTCGTTCGAGACGACCGCGGTCAGCGTGACGCGCTCGATGTGGTACCGGTCCGTCGCGAGCCCGCTCGTGACCTGCCCGTCCGTGTCGAACCCGACGAGGAACTGCGAGTCGCGGTCGTCGAACCCGTCGATCAGGATCGCGCCGAAGCTAGGCGACGACTCGCGCGTGCCCGGCGTCGCGTTGAACGGGTAGTTCCACCGGTCCGCATCCGGCGACGCGAACGCCGCGGTGATGATCTGCCCGGAGCACACCCCGCTGGGCAGCATTAGGCAGGCAGCAATTGCGCGGATCATCCCTGCGTGCATGTCATTCCCCTCAGTCACCGGCCTTGGCCGGCGGATGTTCCTGATAGACCAGAACCGGGCTTGCCTGCCCGGAAATGTTGGGAATAATTGAGACACGGTCTCAATGAGTCAAAGGGGCTTCCGAATATATTGCGACTCAGTCTCAATTGAACGATCGACCCAGCGACCCGATGAAGCCAATACTCACCACCCTCGCAGGGCCCGGGAGTCAGCACGGATGACCAGACGCTCCGCCTTCACGCTGATCGAACTGCTTGTCGTGATTGCGATTGTGGCGCTGCTGATCGCGATCCTGCTGCCGGCGCTGGGGCGGGCGCGGGCCTGCGTGCGCGGCGTGTCGGACGCGTCCGCGGCTCGCCAGCTCATGATCTCGTACACCATGTACGCCGACGACCGCCAGGGCGAGCTCCTCGCGGGCTACCCCTCCGACGACATGATCCTCGCGGACTACGCCCGCGGTCACACCGTGACGGATGCCGCCGGCGAGACGCTCCCGGCGGATTCCGCCGGCGACCGCGAGATCATCAAACGCTATCCCTGGCGGCTGCTGCCCTACCTCGATCACAACCTCGAGGGGCTGTATAAGGACAAGCGGGCCGCCGAGCAGATCCTCGAAGGCGGGCTCAGCGACCCGGGCACCAAGTACACCGTCAGCCTCTACCCGAGCTTCGGCATCAACGGCTTCTTCGTCGGCGGGTCCGACCGCGGCACGGGGATTCTCTCGAACCCCACATACGAGCGCCTGTTCGGCAAGTTCTGGGTGGACCGCGAGCAGCAGGTCCGGCGCCCGAGCAACCTGATGGTCTTCGCCGCCTCCCGCTCGATCGACACGGGCAACGTGCTGGGCGAGGGCCCGGACATGCCCGTCAACGGGTTCTTCGAGGTCCGCCCGCCCGTTGAGTTCGAGGTGCAGGGCCGCAAGTGGGACGAGGCGTACGAGGATCGGACCGACGCCCCGGGCAACAACTCGGGGCACGTCGCGATCCGGCACGCGGGCAAGGGCGCGATCGGGGCGTTCGACGGGCACGCCGAGCAGCTGAGCTGGGACGAATTCAACGACATGCGCTGGTGGTCGAACGCCGCGACCGACGCCGAGTGGGGCGTGCCGCAGAAGTGACCCCCGTGCCACTGACCCGTCCGCGGGTCAGTGCCCGACCGCCACTGACCGGAAGACCGGTCAGTGCCACGCTCTCCGAGCTACCCTGCCCCCATGCCAATCGACCTGATCGACGAGCTGACCTGGCGCGGGCTGGTGCATCAGTGCACCGATGAACGGGGCCTGCGCGCGCACCTCGCGGGTGCCCAGCGACGCATCTACGCCGGGTTCGACCCGACGGCGGACTCGCTCACGATCGGCAACCTCGTCCCCATCATGATGCTCGCCCACGTCAAGCGCGCCGGGCACACGCCCGTCGTCGTTATGGGCGGCGGGACGGGCTTGATCGGCGACCCCTCGGGCAAGTCCGCCGAGCGCCAGCTTAACACCATCGAGACCGTGCGCGCGAACGTGGACGCCCAGCGCCCCATCTTCGAGAACGTGCTGGGCAAGGTGGACGGCCCGGACCACACCATCGTGAACAACCACGGCTGGCTCGCCGGGATCAGCTACCTTGAGATGCTCCGTGACGTCGGCAAGCACTTCTCGGTGAACATGATGATGGCCAAGGAGTCCGTCCGGGCGCGCCTGGAAGACCGCGACCAGGGCATCAGCTACACCGAATTCAGCTACATGATCCTGCAGGCGTACGACTTCCTGCACCTCTACCGCGACGCGGGCGTCACCGTCCAGTTCGGGGGGTCCGACCAGTTCGGCAACATCGTCGCGGGGATCGATCTCATCCGGCGCGTCTCCTTTGCATCCTCCCCCGTCGCCGACGGGGGTGGTGCCGAGCGCAGCGAGGCGGAGGGGGCTGAGCACGACCATGCCTTCGGCTTCACCGCCCCCCTCGTCCAGAAGGCCGACGGCGGCAAGTTCGGCAAGACCGAGACCGGTGCCGTTTGGCTCACCGCCGCGCGCACAAGCCCGTACGCCTACCACCAGTTCTGGCTCAACGCGTCGGACGCGGACGTGATCCCGTTCCTCAAGACCTTCACGTTCCTCGATCGGCAGACGATTGCCGACCTCGAACAATCGGCGAAGGACGAGCCCTTCAAGCGCGAAGCGCAGAAGGCGCTGGCGGACGAGGCGACGCGGATCCTCCACGGCGAGGCCGAGCTTGAGCGCGCCAAGGCCGCCGGGCAGGCGCTCTTCTCGGGCGACATCGGCTCCCTCGACGAGCGCACGCTGACCGAGGTGCTCGCAAACGTCCCGTCGTCGGACCATGCCAAGGCGGGCCTCGCCGGCGAAGGGGCCGACCCCGTCGCCCTGCTCGTGGAGACCGGGCTCGCCAAGTCCAACCGCGAGGCGCGGGAGTTCCTGTCCAACGGGTCCGTCTCCGTCAACGGCGAGAAAATAGGGCCCGATGACACGATCTCTGAGCGCCACCTGCTGCACGGGTCGCTCATCGCGTTGCGCCGGGGCAAGAAGTCCTGGCACCTCACGCGTTGGGGTTGAGCCCCGTTCTCGCTAGAGAAGAATGCGCCGATCCGCTGTGAATCCGGGCGAAGATTCGCGATAATGGGGGCACGCCCACAGGGCGACGCGACCCGATGTGATCCCACGCGCCGCCCGCATCCAGAGAAGGAGGGCGCGATGATCCACGTCTGGGAGTTGCTCGATCGCAAGGAAGGCGACGTCCGGTCCATCGACCCGGACATGTCCGTGCTCGACGCGGCCCGCCTGATGAACCGGCACCGCATCGGCGCGCTGTGCGTGATGAAGGGATCCGAGCTTGTGGGGATCCTGACGGAGCGCGACGTGATGACGCGCGTTGTCGCCGAGGCTCGCGCACCGGCGCACACCGCGGTCGAGTCGGTCATGACCACGCCCGTGCTGACGTGCTCGCCGGACACGAAGCTGTCGCACGCACGCACGCTCATGCGCGAGCGGCGCGTGCGCCACCTGCCCGTGGTCGATCAGCAGCGCGTCGTCGGCATGGTCTCGATCGGCGATCTGAACGGCGCCGAGAACGCCACGCTCACCGAGGCGATCCAGCAGATGGAGACCTACATCGCCGGCGAGCCGATGTGAGGCGGATACCCGGCGCTCAGCGGGTCGAAACCAATCGCTGAATCGTCGCGGGCGACTCGGGCTGACCCGTGCGCGCACTCAGGAGCGCCGCGTGCGCAAACGCGAGCGTCTCGGGCAGCCCGTCCGGTGCCGGCTCGGGCTCCGAGGGGTCGGTCAGGCGGACGATCCGCTCGGCGATCACGCGGGCCGCGGCGTCCGCCGGGGATTCGGCGGATTCGCCCAGATCCGCCTGGTTGTCCACGACGCTGCCCGCCGCGTCCGTCCAGCAGAACCCGGTGTGCGTGACGCGCATCGTGCCCGACTCGCCCACAAGCGTCGCTCCGAACGAGAACGCCCCGGCCTGGTCGCTCGCGTGTAGGCTCGCGCAGCGCCCGTCCGTGGCGCGCACGAGTGCGCTGATGGAGCCCGCGAACCCGCGGACGGATTCGGGCGCGCCCGCGCGGCCGTCCGACGCGAGCGCCGCGTCGATGGACTCCGTATCGCCCATCACCGACGCGACGAGATCGAGCGCCCCGACGAGCGCCGCGCCGAGCGTTCCCGCGTTCGACGGGATCATGACCTCGACGGACATCGAACGCACGATGCCGAACGACTCGAACAGGTCGGACGCCGCGATCCAGGTCTTCGCTCGCCGGGGGAGTGCCCCGAGCCGCACCGCGTCGATCGGGCGCCCGCCGGGTTGTTGTTCCACCCACGCCGACCCCGGCAGGTCCGCGGCGGCGGGGGGGATCGGCTCGAGCGTGATCAGCGTCGTGCCGCGCGAGCGAGCCGCGGCGACGGCGCCCGCGTCCTCGTCGTTCGCGCCCTCGCTGAACGCGCCGGGGTCGGCCAGCAAGGCGACACGCGCCTCGGTCGATGCGAGCACAGCGCGCAGATCGTCCGCGGGCTCGGCGTTCAGGTCCGTCGCGACCTGCCCCGCCCGTGTCGGCTCGGGCGAGCCGGCGGTCTCGATCCCCAGCCCCGCCCGCGCGGCGATCGCACGCACGAGATCGACCTGCTCGGGTCGGCACCACGCGATCGCCGGGATGGGTGCGGATTCGGGCACGGGCCCATCGTACGGGAGACGGCCTCGGATCGGGCGAGAGTCTCGGCGGGTCCGGGCCGATACCATTGACCGACAGGTGCGGCGAAGGCGGTCGCACGCAGAGCTCGCTCGGCGTGAGGAAAGTCCGAGCACGGCAGGACACGGTGGTGGGTAACACCCACCCGTCTGAACGGCTCCAGCGATGGAGGCGGTCGCAGGCGAGGGACAGTGCCACAGAAAGCACACCGCCGATGGCCGGGGTTCGCTCCGGCACAGGTAAGGGTGAAAGGGTGCGGTAAGAGCGCACCGCTCCGTTGGTGACAACGGGGGCACGGCAAACCCCACCGCGTGCAAGCCCAAGCAGCCCCCCGCCCGGTCCGCCGGGCGTCCTCGGTCCGAGGATCGTGGGGGCGGGTAGGGTGCTGGGAGCGCAAGCTCCTCACCGCGTCGGCAACGGCGCGGGCAGAGAAATGGCCGCCCATCGCGGCAGGCCCGGCGAGCCCCCGTCATATGGTGGCCGGGAACCGACCGCGTGGACAGAACTCGGCTTACCCGCCGCACCCGGCCGCGTACGAGGGCCCTCGGGGATGACCCGGGGGCCCTCGGCCTTTTTGAAGACACGGACTAGCCGCGAGCGTGAGCGACCGGCACTTTGGACTCGACATGGATCAGGTACGTTGGCGCCATGCCCGCGCCACTTGCATATCTCCTCACCTGGACCACGTACGGCACATGGCTCCGCGGCGATCCGCGAGGCTGGGTGAAGAATCACGCATCGGGATCTGACGAGTACGAGCCAGGGAACGCGGGTTTGCGCGCGTCTGACACGGACGCCATCGCGGGCCCGACGATCTTCTTTGATGCACCGGCGCGCCGACTGATCGAGGGCGCGATCCGAGGTGTGTGCGAGCAACGGGAGTGGATGCTCCATGCAATCAACGTTCGGTCGAACCATGTCCATGTGGTCGTCACGGCGCCGGTCCCGCCCGAGAAGGCGATGACGGATTTCAAAGCGTGGTCAACCAGGCGCCTGCGGGAAGCGGGGGTGGTTGCAGAGTCCGGGCGCGTCTGGACCAAGCACGGGAGCACCCGATATCTGAACTCGGAAGCGTCGGTGGTGAGGGCGGTCGAGTACGTCATCCACGAGCAGGATCGGAAGGGGCCCGGCGCTGACGCTTCGGGCTAGTTGGGGGCATGTGAACCGATCCGTGCCCGCACGCGACCCAGGGGGCCCATGCACCGAACGCCCGACCAGATCGAGACCGAGATGCTCGTGCTGCGGGCGCAGGCGGGCGAGCGGGCCGCCCTCGACCCGTTGTTCCGCATGTGGAATGCACGGCTGACGCGCCACGCCGCCAGGCTTGTCGGTTCGGATCTGGCGCCCGACGCCGTCCAGAACGCCTGGGTCGGGATCGTGCGCAACATCGGGTCGCTCGCGGATCCCGCACGGTTCGGGCCCTGGGCGTACCGAATGGTCTCGAACAAGGCGGCGGACCAGGTCCGCAGAGCCCAGCGGGACCGACGCCTGACCCGGCGCGTGGGCGAGATAAGCCCGGCCGCCGCGGACCCCGTGAACCGATCGGACGCCTCGGACGACCCGGAGATGGCCGCCCTTCGGCGCGCGATCCGCGACCTGCCCGACACGCACCGGACGGTGCTCACGCTGCACTACGTGGACGGCCTGAGCACCCACGAGATCGGGCGGGCGCTCGATCTCCCCCCGGGGACGGTGAAATCAAGACTCTTCAACGCGCGCCGGATGGTGCGCGAACGAACGGAGGCACGCGATGAGCAACCTTGACGACAAGATCCGCGAAGCGCTCGCAGCGGAGGACGCCGAGCTGTTCGATGAGCTCGGCGAGCAGTCCCTCCCCCAGCTCGTGTTCGAGAGCTTCCGGAGCAAGTTCCGGTTCCTGACCGCGATGACGGTCGTGATGTCCGTCGTGATGTTCGGCGTGGCGGTCTTCTGCCTCGTCAAGTTCTTCGGGACCGACGACGTGAACACCCGCATCGCCTGGGCGCTGGGCGTCTGGTTCGGCATGCAGGCGACGGGCATGCTCAAGCTCTGGCACTGGATGGAGATCCAGAAGCTCGCGGTGACGCGCGAGGTGAAGCGCGTCGAGCTCCAGATCGCGCGGTTGAGTCAGCGGGTCGGGTGCTCCGGCGAGCATTGATCGCTAGAGCACACCGGAGACAGCCAGCGCCGCGTAGACGATCACGAACAGGATCGAAAGTACCGCGGCAACCCACCCGATCCACCACGCCGCCCGGGCGTTGTTGAGGTCGTGCGGCCAGTCGCCCCCGCACTCGCGTTTGATGTTCGTCGAGATCATGATCGCCGGGACCGCGAGGATCCCGGCGAGCGGCCCGAGGCAGACGAACAGCAGGACAAGCGCGGCGATCGACCACGCCAACGCCTGCCCCGCCCGTTTGCGTTGATCGAAGGGATCGAACGCCCGCCGAGACCAGACCGGTGTGGCGCATTCCGGGCAGACGTCGTCCACCTGCAGTCCGCTGAGCTCGTACCCGCAGTTCCAGCAAGTCGGTGTGTCACCCTCGGATCTCATGCCCGCCCCGCGACCAGCACGATGAAGCTGTCCTCGAGCTCTTCTTCGGGATCCTCGACCGGCGTGACGTACGCGTTGCCGTCCTCGTCCACCGCGTCCGCGAGCCCGGCGTAGACCGCCGTCTCCGCGAACCCCGCCTCGAGCATCGCGTCGCGCAGCTCGGGGACTGACCACAGCCGCCACTCGTAGACGAACGCGTCGTCGATCTCCTCGACGATGTCGCCGCAGTCGTCGATGCGGAAGTGGATGACGTCCGTGACCATCCCGGTGAGCGGGTTGGCGTGGCGTTGCTCCCATGTGTATCGGCAGATGCGCCCGCCGACGCCGTCGAGTGATTTTGGGATCGGGTGGGGGCGGTGGACGGCACCGGTGAGGAAGGCGGACTCGCCGCCGTAGGTGTCGCAGACGAAGACGCCGCCGGGGTTCATGCGCGATCGGGCGTGCGTGAGGTATGACACCAGTTCGGCGCGCGTGTGGTGATACCCGATCGAGAAGTTCCCGACGAAGAGGACGTCCACCGGATCGGCGACCGTGCGCACGTCGCCCTCAACGAGGCGCACGCCGGGCGTCTCGGGGCAGCGGGCGAGCGCCCCGGGGTCGAGATCGACGCCGAGGGCCGTGGCGCCTTCCTTCAACGCGCACCAGGTGCGCGAGAGCGCCGCGGTGCCGCAGAAGTCTTCGCCCAGCGCGGCGGGCTGCCCGCCGTGGATCGCGCGCAGCAGCGGCGCGAGGTGCCCGACGGATTGCACGCAGAGCTCGTAGAGGTCGTGCTTGTCCACGCGGGCAGGGTACTCAGGGCGATCGCGGCTCGGTGCCCACGGGGAACGCCTTCCACTCGGCCGGCGTGCCACCGCCCGCGACGCGCCCGCCCTTCAGGCTCAGGCGCTCGAGGTTGCCCTTGGCGTCCATGCGGTACATGAAGTCCACCTCGTCGTGGATCGCGATGCCGACGTAGTCGGGCGGCGTCGGCTGGCCCGGCTGGGCGAACCCGGCGAGCACGGCCCCGAACCCGACGCCCCCGAGGGCGACCAGGGCGAGCGTGAGCCGGCGGTTCGTGCGTTCGAGGCGGGCGATGCGGTCGGTTGGCATGGCGGATCTCCCTGTGGTGCACAGGCGCACCGTCCGCACGGGCGCTGGGCTGACACGGATCTTTCCGCTCAGGCCATCCGGATCCACTTGATCAGCGTCGTGAAGTTCGGCGGCTTGCCGAACATGAGCAGGCCGACGCGGAAGATCTTCGCGGCAATCCAGACCATCCCCCACGCCGCGAGCGAGGAGATCAGGATCGAGAGCCAGATCTGCCACGCGTCCGGCGGCTCGGTGGACGCGATCCGGGCCAGCATCGCGAAGGGCGACACGGGCGGGATGAAGCTCATCGCGACCGCCCAGGGGGCGCTGGGGCTCAGGCTCACGGGGAAGCTCATGTAGAGCGCGAGGACGAGCACGATCATCACCGGGCCCATCAGGCTCTGGGCCTCGCGGAGCTCGTTGACCGCAGACCCGATCGCCGCCATGAACGCCGCGATCATGACGTACGCGATCAGGAAGAAGATCATCATGTAGAGCAGGTCCGTCCACTCCAGCAGGTCGAGCATGCTGAAGAAGACGAGCGCGAGGATGCCCACGCCCGCGTACATCACGAGCAGGGTGGACCCCACGAGCAGCTGCCCGAGGATCTTGCCCGCCATGAGTTCCATGGGCGAGACGGCGCTGAGGAGGACCTCCACCACGCGGCTGGATTTCTCTTCCACCATCGTGGTCAGTAGATACTGCCCGCCCGTCATAACGCCCATGAACAGCAGCATGATGACCGCGAAGGGGAGGATCAGCTTGAGCGCCTTGTTGCTCTCCCGGGTGCCCGCCTCGGTGACCTCCTGCACGCCGCCGGAACGCACGCGGGTGAGGGCCCGGAGCTCGTCGGCGTCCACGCCGGCGATGCGGTAGCGCGTGTCCTTGATCGCGCGCTCGACCGTGTTCTCGATCGTGCTCGACGTGCGAACGTCCACTTCCGGGCGCGTGTAGAGGGTGTACCCGCCGAACTGCGTCTCACCCTCGGTCCGCTCCACGGCGTCCGCGTCGATCTCCACGATCGCGAGGGTCAGGTCGGCCTTGTTCTCGTGCGACTCGAGCAGGCGTCCCTTGGCGTCCTCGATGTCCGCGTCGGGCCCGAGGGCGTCGATCTGGAACCGGGGGACCTCCCCAATCATCGATGCCGCGGCGGACGCGATGCCCCCCGTGTCCGGCTGCTCGCCCGATTCGGCCTGCTCGGCGAGCTCCTTGGGCGCGTCGCCGCGCGCTTCGGTGAGCGCCTCGGGCGTCAGCCGCTCGGCGAGCAGCCCGCCCACCTGCCCCGACCGGTCCGCGATCGCGACGCGCCCGACCTCCGCCGGCGGGGCGGCGGACTCGATCAGCACCATGATCAGCGGCATGATCGCCGCGAACACCGCGGGCAGCACCAGCGCGCCGATGATGAACCCCTTGGTCATCGCCGTGGACGCGAACTCGCGCTTCGCGACGTGGATCACCTTGCCAACGTTCACGACGCACCCCCCGCCTCGGTCGGCGTCCCGTCCTGGCGCAGCTGCGCCCGCAGGCGCTCGCGCTCGTCCTTGTCCGCCGTGTCCTGCACCATGTCGATGAAGATGTCTTCGAGTGAAGGGCGGTGGAGCTCGACGCGCGCCATGGGCACCGCCGCCGTCATCGCGGCGATCGCCCGCCCGGGGTCCACTCCGTCAGCAAGGTGCGCCTCGGCCTGCCCGTCCGTCGCGGACACGTGGGCGATCTCCGCGAGCCCGCCGACCGCCGCGGACGCGTCCGCCCCGTTGAGCCCCTCGAACCGCACGATCCGCGGCGCGTACCGCGAGCGGATCGCCCCGATCGGGTCGTCGATCACCTTCTGCCCGTTGTGGATCATCACGATGTGGTCGCACAGCTGCTCGGCCTGCACCATCACGTGCGTCGAGAAGATCACCGTCCGACCGGCGTCGTGCTGCTCGCGGATCAGGTCGCGCAGCAGGCGCATGTTCACGGGGTCGAGCCCGCTGAACGGCTCGTCCAGGATGATCAGGTCGGGCTCGTGCAGCACGCACCCGATGAACTGCACCTTCTGCTGCATGCCCTTGGAGAGCTCCTCGCAGCGCTTGTTCTTGACGTCGCCCAGGGCAACCCGCTCGAGCCACTCGTCGGCGGTTTTGCCCAGCCCGGGCCCGCCCAGCCCCTTGAGCGCGCCCATGTAGCGCAGGAACGCGCCCACCTTCATCTTCTTGTAGACGCCGCGCTCCTCGGGGAGGTACCCGATGCGGTCCTTGCTCTCCACGGCGGACTTCTTGCCCAGCACGCTCAGCTCGCCCGAGTCCGGGAAGAGGATCGACATGATCATCCGGATGGTGGTGGACTTGCCCGCGCCGTTGGGCCCGATGAACCCGACGAGCTCGCCCGCGGGGACGTCCAGGTCGATCCCTTCCACCGCGACCTTCTTGCCGAAGGTCTTGCGGACGCTCCGCATCTGAACCGCTGGTTCCAAGCCGGCATCCCCCGATCGAGCCGCGGCGGGCGAAAGCGCCCGACGCCGATTCCCAGATAATCCGTCGTACACGGTACGCCGCGTCAGGTTTCGTCGCCGTGGTACGGTGTGATCCCGATTCCGGACCGTTATTCGAGAGGGGAACGTCGTGAAGAAGCAGATCGCGTTGGGAGCCTGCCTCGCCACCGGGGCGGCGCTCATGATCGCCGCCGGGAACCAGCCCGAGCGGGACGGCCAGCAGGCCCGCCAACCCCAGGATGGCGGCGCCGCGATGCTCCAGCAGATGGGCCAGCGGCTCGTCGCCGGGCTGCAGGAGACCGAGGGGTGCCTGGGCGTCGAGACGCCCGAATTCTCTGGCGGACGCCAGTGCATCATGGCCTGGTTCGAGAACAAAGCCGCCGTCGAGCGCTGGTACTACTCGCCCACGCACCAGTTCATGATGGCGGGCGCGCAGCGCGGCGTCCCCGGCGCGGGCGACACCAAGCCCCTCGCCCACGTCGAGGACGAGGACGCCCCCATCATGGTCATGGCGACCATCAACTTCACCGGCAAGCCCGCCACCCCCGGTCCCATCCCGTTCTCCGAGATCTCCATCGAGCTCTACACGCCCCTGCCCGGCGGCGCGTTCGTCACCAAGCGCCTCGCGCCCGAGGGCTTCGAGGTCCCGCACATGAAGGACTTCACGCCCACCCCCGACGCCTATTCGGACGACGGCTGACCGTTGGCGGGCGCGCGCCCGCCGCTACCATGCGGGCGTGACGCTCGTCTGCGTGCCCATCTTCGTGGAGGACATCGACGCCGCGCTGCGCGACGGCGCCGCCGCGCGCGATGCGGGCGCGGACCTCGTCGAGTGGCGCATCGACACGTACTTCAGCGGCTCGACAGGATCCGACGCCGAGGACGGCGTGGTGGTCGCGGAGCTCCAGCGCCTGCTCGCCGAGTCGCCCCTGCCAGCGATCCTCACCTGCCGCCCGACCTGGGAGGGCGGCGAGTACGACGGCGACGACGCCGACCGCGTCGCGCTCTTCGAGAAACTCTGCACGGGCGACGGCTCATCTCAGCATGGGCCCGCCTACATCGACGTCGAGCTCGCGGCCTACACCCGGTCCGCCAACATCCGCCAGAAAATCGACCTCTGCGTCAACCACCCCAAGCAGATCCGCGACGTCCGCACCAAGCTGATCCTCTCGATCCACGACTTCGAGAAACGCCCGGACAACCTCGATCGGCGGCTCCTCGAGGCGTACGACGCCCCGGCGTGCGCTGTCGTCAAGGTCGCCTACCGGGCACGCTCGCTTCGCGACAACCTCGACCTCTTCGAGCTCACCCGAGGCGCCCCCAAGCCGACCATCGCGCTGGGCATGGGCGAGTTCGGGCTGATGAGCCGCGTCCTTGCGCCCAAGTTCGGCGGGTACCTCACCTTTGCCTCCCTCCGCGACAGCTCGGGCACCGCGCCGGGTCAACCGACGGTGGACGAGCTGCTGAACCTCTACCGCTTCCGCTCGATCGGTCGCGAGACGAAGGTCTACGGCGTCATCGGGTGGCCCGTCGGGCACTCGCTGAGTCCGCACGTGCACAACGCCGGGTTCGAGGCGGTCGGGCACGACGGGGTCTACCTGCCGCTGCCCATCGCGGCGGATGAGCACGACGCGGAGGCGACCTATCTCAGCTTCAGGACCACGCTCGAATCGCTTCTCACAGCTCCACACCTAGACGCGAGTGGCTTCTCGATAACGCTCCCATACAAGATGTGCGTTCACAAGTTCGAGGAAGATCATCCCAATCGCTGGGCTGGTGGCCAAGAGGGTGACGTTCAGGGCGGCATTGAGTTCGACCTGAGTTGCAGTTCAGTGCCATACAACACCATCGAAGTCATGGAGCGCTACGACGACATCGTAGTGATCGATGCACGGAACACAGACGCCGATGCTGTTTCATGGGCGTTCGCAACCGCCAATGGATCACTCAGGATCGGGCAGTATGGCGATGAAGGTGACCCATTTCCAAAGCTCGGTATCGTGGGTGCCGGCGGAGTGGCGAGTGCATTTGTACATCCGGCGGTTTGGGAATTCGGGTGTGCTCACGTATTCAATCGGACACTCGAACACGCTGAATGGCTTGCGCGATTACTCGATGAAACGGCCGTAAAGAGCTCGGAAGAAGACTGGGAGTCACCAACTCGGTTCGGGCCATTGGATGAATTAGTCGGATCGGATTGCGATTTCTACATCAACTGCACCCCCGTCGGCATGGCCGGCGGCCCGGACCCCGACGGGCTCTCCATCCCCGTGCCCGATATGCCCAACGTCGGGCCGGACACCGTCTTCTTCGACACCGTCTACAACCCCGTCGAGACCCCGATGCTCAAGGCCGCCCGCGAGCGTGGGTGCAAGACCATCGACGGCGTCGAGATGTTCGTCCGCCAGGCCGCCGCGCAGTTCGAGCTCTGGACCGGTATGGAAGCCCCCGTGCAGCTGTTCGACCGCATCTGCCGCGAGAAGCTCGCCTGAGACCCCCGGAACCCGGGTGAGTCATTTGACCCATTTACCGGCCCGTGACGCGGATGTGACGCGATCGCTGCATCTCTTGGGGCAACCATGCGTATTGCTTTCCGATGAACCAAGAAGCAGCGGCGCGGACGGGTGAAATTCCCAACTCCCCTCCACCCGTCCGCCCGCTCTCCTTTCTCGGGTTCCTCCGGACGCGTCGAGCGAGCTTCCCCGACGCCTACTGCTGGTACCTGCTCGTCGGCGCCCTCGACCTGATGCTCACCAACTTCGCGATCACCCACGCCGAGGCGATCGAGGTGAACGGCGTCGCCGCGCTGACGCTGGACCGCTTCGGGTTCGGCGGGCTCATCGCCCTCAAGATGCTCACGGTGCTCGTCGTCATCACGATCTGCGAGGTGCTCGCGACGCGCACGCGGGCCACCGGCCTCCGCCTCGCCGAGTGGGCGGTCGCGGTCTCCTCGCTGCCCGTAGTGATCACGCTGGCGCAGCTGGTCGTGTATCGCCCCGGTTGAGCGCAGAAGAAACCCCCGGCAGGTGCCGGGGGCTCGCTGGGAATCACGTTCGATGCTGTTGGCTCACCCGCCGGACCGGGCGTTGTCCGCCTGGTCTTCGAGCATGTCGCGGATGAGGCTGTCCGTCGGGTTGTCCCGGTCGGTGGTGTCGGGGATGTAGGGATCGATCTGCGGGCGGGGCTGCGGCGTGGGCGTGAAGAACGCCCCCTCACCCCGCACCGGCGCGTCCTTGACGCGCTCGTACCCGGGCGTGACGACGATGCCGTGCCGGCGCTGCCACGTCTCGCCCTCCTGGCGGAAGCCGTCCTTGGGCTCGGGGGCCCGGCGGAACCGCTGGTCGTGCGTCAGCGGCGTACGACGCGAGCGGATCTCGTCCACCTCGATGCGTCGCTGGTCCACGTGCGCCCAGCGCGTCCGGCGGTCCTCCGGGAAGAGCTTCACGTACCGGTCCCAGAGGGTGTTCATTCTGGTGCGGTTCCACCCCTCGCGCTGACGCCGGTCCAGCGAGTCGTGGTACTGATTCCGGAGGTCCCTGACCTCCTCGTGCAGCGCCTCGATCTTGGCCAGCCGCCGCTCGTCGGCGCCCTCGATCCGCTCACGCTCGAGGTGCTCGGCGGTCAGGTCCGTCAGCGTCACGGTCTCGGCATAGCTCGAGATCAGCCGCTTGTACCCCGGGCCGCGCATCCACGTGCGGCAACCGGTCGAGCTGAGCAGGGCAGCCGCCAGCACCGCCGTGCCCAATGCCATCACCGTTCGTGCGCGCGTTCTCGGGGTCATGCCGCGGTCCTCTCTGAAATGCTGATTCATCCTACGCGGGCATCTCCACGCCGCTCGTTCGAAGCAGCGTGTGGAAGCCCTCGCTGAAGACGAAATTGTGCTCCGGGAATGACGCCCCGCCCATGTTCTGGTCCAGATGGCTGAACATCAGGTCGATCTGTCCGATCTGCACCGGTTGCGCGGGCCCGGCGGCCGTGGGAGAGATCAGCTCGACCATGCCCCGGGTGCTCGCCCCGAGGTCGGTCATCTGCTGGATCGTCGCGGTGTAGCGCAGCGTGTCGCCGGGCACCGCTTCTCGGTCCAGCTCCGCCTTGCTCACCTTGGCGAGCACGACCTTCTCGCGGAAGTCTTCCGCGTGCCCGACGAGGATCCCCGAGCTCTGCGCCATGCCCTCGACGATCAGGCACGCCGGCATGATGGGCATCGCCGGACGCGATCCGCGCGCCGGGAAGTGGTCGTGCAGGTGTTCCTCGGCCAGCGAGACGTGCTTGATCGCGACGAGCTTCTCGCGCGGCACGAGTTCCACGACGCGATCGATCCACATCCACCGCATCAGTCGGCTCGCCTCAAGCGGTCTGGAGCTTGTGCTCGCAGAAGTTCACGAGCGCCTCGACGGTGAAGATCTGCCCGACCGCCTCGACGCGCCGGTCCTCTTCGAGCTTGTCGAAGTTGAAGTGGGGCAGGTTCTCGCGCAGGGTCGCGATGCCCTTGTCGGTCACCTTGCCCTCCTGGACGTACTCGGGATCCTGCATCACGCCCTCTGGGAAGAGCTCGCCCTGCCCGATCTTGAAGTCGAACTCCTGCTCGAGCTTGAAGGAGATGTCGAGGATGTCGATCGACTCGGCGCCCAGGTCGCCGGTGATGGTCGCCTCGGGCGTCACCTCGTCCTCGTCCACCGCAAGGGCGTCCACCAGAACGTCGCGAACCTTCTCGAAGACCTCGTTCCTGTCCATCCGTCGTCCTCGTGTGGGCGTCATGCGTGCCGCGAAAGCGGGCGTCCGAACCCGTCCGGCTAGGCGGGCATGATACACGCACACCCGTTGCGGACCACACCACACCCCGACCTCGGGGCATGAACCCCTCTCAAAGAGCCCCGAGCGTCAGCGGCGGGCCAGATTCAACCCAGATTTGTCACGAACGCCTCTGCCCAAAGAGCCGGTCGCTCACGCTCGCGGCTCCCTCCCCCGCATCACGCGGATTCGGCGGGGGTCGAGACCCGCACGGGTCGCATCGTGAGCTTGCCCGAGCACGCGATTGGGTGCTCCGCCCCCACATCGGCGTCCGGCGCCACCCGTTGCGCCTCCCCCTTGAGTTCGACGACGCCGTCCTCGAGGCGTTTCTGGATGCTCACGGACGCTCGCAGGGTGTCGCCGGGCTTGATGAAGGTGCCGTACTTGAGCGCCCGGACACGGCCGAGCACCATGGGCACCTCCGCCGCGCCCCCGGGGTCGAGCAGCTCGCGGGCGGCCTGCACCATCGCCTCGAGCATGAACACACCGGGCAGCACCGGGAACGTCGGGAAGTGGTCCTGCAGGTACTCCTCCGCCCCCGACACCAGCTTGATGGTGACGATCGAGTCGTCCGTCCGTTCCAGCACACGATCGACGAGGCAGAAGTGCATGGGCCCAGCATACGCCGGCGGGGGGCTCGGTCGGGGTATCGTCTTCCTGATGGCATCCGAGATCGCCGAGTCCGTCCTCGCCAAGCTCGCCGAGCTTGACGATCAGCACCGCGCGATCGACGCCGAGCTTGCCGACCCCGCCGTCGCGTCCGACCACAAGCGCGCCACCGCCCTGTCGATCAAGAAAGCCGCCCTCGACCCCGTCGTGCTCGGGTATCGCGACTACCGCGCGCTCGAGTCGGAAGCCGCCGACCTCCGCGCCGCCATCGAATCGAACGACGACCCCGAGCTCGCCGAGATGGCCAAGGCCGAACTGCCCGACATCGAGCGGCGTGCCCAGAGCACCATCGAGCGCGTCAAGCACCTGCTCGTGACGACCGAAGACCGCAAGGTCGGCTCCGTCATCGTCGAGATCCGCGCCGGCACCGGCGGCGACGAGGCGGGGCTCTGGGCCCGCGACCTGCTCGACGTCTACACCCGCTACGCCGCCCGCAAGCACTGGAAGGTCGAGGAGATGGACCTCGACGCCGACGCGTCCGTCGGCGGCGTCCGGCGCGCGATCGTCAACATCCGAGGCGAGGGCGTCTGGTCCGAGCTCTCCTTCGAGGCGGGCGTGCACTCCGTCAAGCGCGTCCCCGCGACGGAAACCCAGGGGCGCATCCACACGAGCACCTGCACCGTCGCCGTCCTCCCCGAGCCCGAGGAGGTGGACGTCACCATCGACTGGGCCAACGACGTGACCGAGCACATCACCACCGCCCAGGGCCCGGGCGGGCAGAACGTCAACAAGGTCGCGACGGCGGTGCACCTCGTCCACGACCCGACGGGCGTTGAGGTCCGCATGCAGGAGACCAAGAGCCAGACCCAGAACCGCGAGAAGGCGCGCCGCCTGCTCGTCGCCCGCGTCGCGGAGATTGAGCGCGCCAAGGCGGACGCCGAGCGCGCCGGCGAACGGCGCGGGCAGATCGGCTCGGGCGCCCGATCAGAGAAGATCCGCGTGTACCGGTACCAGGACAACATCGTCGCCGACCAGAGACTCGCCGAGAAGTTCCAGAAGTCCAAGGTCATCGACGAGGCGGACCTGGGCCCGCTGTTCGCGGCGCTGATCGAGCAGGAGACCACGCGGAGACTGGCGGAGCTGTGAGCCAAGCCACGGAGGATCGATGCCTGAATCAGCGTCCCGCGGGTATGCTCGCCTGATGATCACTCAGAATCGAATCGACGCACTCGAAGCCCGTACTGCCAAGCTTGAACGCTCCGCGCGGTGTTGGAGAGCCGTTTCGACGGCGCTCGTCGGAATCGTCGCGGCCGGCGTGTTGATCGGGTGGTCGGGGCGTCAGGCCGGGTCAGAGATTGTCAAGGCGCGCGAGTTCTGGGTCGTGAACGACAAGGGCGTACCGGTCGTCCAACTCAACTCGAACGACGACGGACATGGAAACATCGCGATTTTGAACCACCGCCTTGCAGTGGCGCTCAGCGCAGATCCCAAAGGTGGGTACGTCTACGTGACCGACCCGACCGGCGGCGGGGGAGTCAGGCTCGGGATTACGCCGGACGGCGGGGGGCGAATCGCCATCCGGAATTCAAAGGGCGCGCAGACCGGGTTGTTCGAATGCACAGGGACGGGCGGGATGATCGAACTGTCAAATCGGCACGGAGCTGCGCGAGCCCGTCTCTACGGCGATGCAGAGCCCGGTGGCGGCGTTCAGCTTTTCCCAAGTGATGGCGGCGTCAGCACGGACCTTCGGTTCACCGCGGATGGTGCCGGTGTGTTGCTCATGCCCGACTGACGTGTACCGGGTGCCGTCGAGCCAACGTCCTCGCCTTCTCCACGCCGTGCCACTGACCTGTCTGCAGGTCAGTGCTCATCACTGACCCGAAGACGGGTCAGTGGCACGGAATCTCCGTCGCACTCCGCCGTGAACTCAGATTCGGAGTGGTCTTCAAGACACCTCCGTCTTGGCGATCTCCGCTTCCGGCACATCCCCACCCGGCGACGCCATCTTCAGCCCGATCACGCCCAGCAAAATCAGCGCGATGCTCGCGACCTTCAGCGCCGTCATCGACTCGCCCAGCACCAGCACGCCGAACGCGACCGTGCCGACCGTCCCCACGCCGACCCACAGCGGGTAGCCCACGCTCACCGGCAGCGTCTTGAGCGCGAGCGTCAGCAGCCCGATCCCCCCGATCGAGCCCACCACCACCAGCACCGACGGCCAGAGCTTCGTAAACCCCTGCGACTGCTTCATGGACACCGCGAACACGATCTCGAACAACGCGGCGAGGGCAAGATAGATCCAGGCGATGACGCACCTCCGGCGAGCGAATGATCAATCACCGCAGCGTTCACGGTGAATCGAGATCATTGACACGCCGGAGCGTCCGTGCGGCCACGCCCCGTGCCACCGACCGGCCCGCCGGTCAGGGCGCTTCACGGACAAAAACGGGCCCTGGCACGGGCCCCGCGTTCATCCCGCGGTCTTGAGCAGCTTGGGCGCCATCGCCGCCAGCGCCACACCCGCGATCCCGACAAGGACGTACACGATCTTCGCGAGCACCGAGCCTGCCCCGAAGATCGCCGCGACCAGGTCGAAGTTCGCCGCTCCGACGAGCCCCCAGTTCAACGCACCCACAACAACAAGAATCAACGCGATAGCCGCGGCAGCTTTCATGGCTTTCCCCTTGGTTTGTCGCGACGCCCCACGCGCCGCACAATGGAGTTCGCCCGCGGTCCGCGGCCCGATGCACGGATTCTGGCACGCCCGATCGTGCGATACGCTTGCCCCGTGCCTCCCGTGCCCGACCAAGGCGTCTGCATCCGTCAGCGGGAGTGGTCTGAGACCTCCCAGACCGCCGTCATCCTCGCGCGCGAGCACGGCCTCCTCCGCGTGCTCGCCAAGGGCTCCCGCCGAGACAAGGCGCCCTACTCCGGCGGGCTCGAGGTCCTCGCACGGGCCGACTTCGACTTCATCGCCAAGCCCGCGGGTCAGCTCGCGCTGCTGACGTCGTGGGATCTCAGCGAAACCTACCCCGCCTGCCGGGCCGAGCTCCCGCGGTTCCACGCGTCCATGTTCCTGGCGGACCTCGTCGGCCGCGCCGTGCAGGATGCCGACCCGCACCCGAAGCTCCACGACGCCTTGGTCAACGCCCTCCGCGCGCTCGATGCGGGCGATCCCGTCGAGCGCGCGCTGCTCGTCTTCCAATGGACGCTGCTCGTCGAGATCGGGCACAAGCCCGAACTCACGGCCCACGCCGGCACGGGCGATCCACCCAGGGGCGCCCGCGCCCTCGGGTTCAGCCCGGACCTCGGCGGCGTCGTGGACGACCCGGGCCCGAACCCCGGCGAACGAACCTGGCGCGCCCGCCCCGAGACGATCGCGACCCTCCGTCACCTCGATGCGGGGGGCGAACCCCCGGTGGACGCCGACCCCGCCGCCCTCGAGCGGTCCGGTCGCCTGCTCGCGCATTACACGCGGGCCCGGCTGGAGATCGACCCCCCAACACTGGGGTTGGTCTATCCCGATCCGAGCCCGCCGCGCTCCGAGCGGGGTTGAAGCGAACGTCCGGACCGGCCGATCTTCACACGATCAGCGGGCAATCCGCCCGCGATCGGAAAGGCCCACGCCCCGGAGATGGACCAGCAGCTGCTCGACAAGGTGCTCGCCTGCCCCACGCTGCCCTCGCTGCCGGCGGTGGCCCTGCGCGTCATCGAGCTCACGAACAACCCGGACGTCTCGATCGACGAGCTCGCCAAGGCGATCCGCTTCGACCAGGCGCTCTCGGCCCGCATCCTGCGCACCGTGAACTCGAGCTATTACGGCTTGCGTGAGCGCTGCACCACGATCCATAAGGCGCTGCTCCTGCTGGGCATGCGGCCGGTCAAGTCGCTCGTGCTCGGGTTCAGCCTCGTGGACGCGTTCGAGGACGACGACGCGTACACCGGGTTCAACTACCGCGAGTACTGGCGTCGGGCGCTGTACGCATCGATCGGGGCGCGCGAGCTCGCGCGACTGACCGATTCGGTCGATCCCGACGAAGCCTTTCTCGCCGGCATGCTGCAGGACGTCGGCATGATCGCGCTGCACGAAGCGCTGGGCGAGGTGTACGACGCCGTGCTCGCCGAGACCGGCGGCGACCACGCCAAGCTCTGCCGGTCCGAGCTCGAGCACTTCGAGATCCAGCACCCCGACGTGGGCGCGATGCTCGCCGAGCAGTGGAACTTCCCCGCCGAGCTCACCGTGCCGATCCGGTTCCACGAGCGTCCGACGGCGGCGCCCGGGCACGCCGCGATGATGACACGGTGCGTTGCGCTGGGCGGCGCGATCCACGATGCGCTGACCGAAGAGGATCCCACGCCCGCGCTCCGCCGGCTCTACACCCGGTGCAAGCAGTGGTTCAACGTCACGCCGAGCGTGGTGGACGATGTGATCAAAGCCGTCGCGGACTCGGCCCGCAACACCTCGAGGATGTTCCAGCTGGACACGGGCGCCCGCGCCGACGCCACGCGGATCCTTGCCGCCGCAGAGCAGAAGCTCGTCGAGCTCTCACGCGAGGACCCGCGCACGACGTTCGCGGGCGAGGAGCTGACCAAGACATTCGACCACGTGGGCGAGAGCGACCCGCTCACCGGCGCCGTTGGTCCCGGCGGGTTCGACCACGCGGTGCGCGCCGCGTTCGGGCACGCCCGGCAGGGCGAGATGGCGCTGAGCATCGTCCAGGTGAAGATTGATCGGTTCGATCAGATCGCCGACGTGCACGGCGAGATCGCGCGGGACGAGCTCACCATCGGGCTCGCCGCGATCCTGCACCAGCACTTTGACCCGCTGGGCGGCGTTGTCTGCCGCCCGACGCCGACGCTGTTCTCGGTGGTGTTGCCTGGCACGCCGCGTCACGCCGCGGTCGCCGCGAGCGACTCTTTCCGCACGCACCTCAGCGCGTCCGTCGCGCGCTGGATGACGGAGACGCCGGCCCTGCACGGCTCGGTGAGCGCCTCGGTGGGCATCGCGACGCTCGACCGCCACACCGCGGGCGCGTTCTCGACGCCCGACGATCTGATCACGGGCGCCACGCAGGCGCTCCGGGCCGCGCTCGCCCAGGGCGGGAACGCCGTGCACGAGCACGAGCCCCGAGCCAGAGCCGCCTGACTCAGTCCTCTCCGGGCATCAGCCGACCCATCAGCCCGGGATCGATCGGCCACCGGTCCAGCACGGCCTTCGCCTCCTCGAGCGTGACCCGCCCGAGCCGGTCGAGCTGCTGCTCGAGCGATTCGTACCGGCGCAGGAGCGTCCATAGCCGGCCCAGCCGCTGCATCCGGTCGCCCGGGCGCTCGCCCGCGAGCGTCGCCGCGGTGAGCTGGCGGGCGCGCAGGCGCGCCAGATCGTCGTCGTCCATCGAATCGCGCAGCCCCCTGCACTCGCGGACGATCACCTCCGCGATCTCGTCCATGCGCTCCGGGTCGCCCGAGGCGTAGACGAAGTAGTCACCCGCGCCGTCGTGCGCGTCCGCCGCGGATTGTGCCTCCTCGGCGATCCCGGTCTCGAGGAGGGCCCAGTGCAGGCGCGAGTTGTCCGGGCCGCCGAGCGCCTGGGCTGCCAGCGCGGCGGCGTACCGGTCGTCGTCGTCCGCGGCCGGGGCGTCGGCCAGCCCGATCAGATACCCCCGCGTGATGGAAGCATCGTGCTGGACGAAGGTCTCCGGGTTCGATGTGGGACGCCCCGCGTCGCGCGTCGCGCCGGTCCGCTCCCACGAGCCGCAGAGCTCCTCGACCTGCGCGCACACGGTGTCGAAGTCCACGTTGCCCGCGACGGAGACGGTCGTGTTGTCCGCCGAATAGCGGGCCCGGAAGTAGTCCATCATCTGATCGCGCGTGAGCTGGCCGACCGTCTCATTCGTGCCCAACACGCGGTGCCCGAGCCCGTGCGGGCGGTAGCGCCGATCGACCGCTTCCTCGTAGAGCACCCAGAACGGGTTGTCCTGGTACATCGCGATCTCTTCGAGGATGACGTTCTTCTCGGTATCGAAATCTTCCTGGCGAAGCGCGGGGCGCATCATGCGCGCGAGGATGGACATCGCGGTGTCCAGGCGTTCGGGCAGTGTCTGCGCGTAGAAGCAGGTGATCTCGCCCGAGGTGTACGCGTTGTTGCGAGCGCCGAGGTCGTCGAACCCGCGGTTGATGTCCACCGTGGTGAGCTCCTCGGTGCCCTTGAACATCATGTGCTCGAGGAAATGGCTCACGCCCATGACAGCGGGGTCCTCATCGCGCGCGCCGGTGCGTACAAAGAACCCCGCCGCGGCGGTGTGGGCCTCGGGATCGACTTCGCCGACGATCGTCAGCCCGTTGCTCAGCTCGCGCTGCTTGAAGGTCACACTCATGCGCGCAGTCTAGTGAGCGCCCACCGCCAGGGCGGACGCGATCGCCCGGCACGCCCCGGCGGGGTCGCCCGCGGAACATACCGCCGAGCTGGCCGCGACGCCCCGGCACCCGACGGCGGCGAGCTCGCCGGCGTTTGCGGGCGTGATCCCTCCGATCGCGAGGTGCGGGATCGACGCCGTCCGCTCATCGGCGAGGTACGCCCGGAGGTATTCGGGGCCGACCACGTTCGGGCGCGCTTTGGTGGATGTGTCAAACATCGCGCCGCACCCGCAGTAGCTCGCGCCGGCGTCCGCCGCCGCGAGCGCTTGATCCATGCCGGTCGTGGAGACGCCCACGATCGCCACGGGCCCGAGCACCCGGCGCACGTCGGCGACGCTCAGGTCGGTCTGCCCGACGTGCACGCCGTCCGCGCCAGACGCGAGCGCGACGTCGGCCCGGTCGTTGATGATCACCGGCACGCCGCGCGGGCGGCAGACGCCGACGACCAACCGCGCGACATCCACAAATGCGCGCGCGTCCATTGTCTTCTCGCGCACCTGGATGCAGTCCGCGCCGCCCTCGATCGCCCGCTCGGCGACCCACGCCGGTTCGCGCCCGGCGCACAGGTCGGTCGTCACGATCACGCACAGCGCCCACTGCCCGGGTCGGGCACGGAGGGCACCGATGATGTCCCGCTCGGCGTCGTAGACCAGATACCGCAACGACTCGAACGCGGACCCGTCCGCGCCGGACACCTTGGCGGATTCTTCGAGGACGCGGAGGGCTTCGCCGGCGCGCTTGGCACCGGCCGAGGCGATGTCGGCGAGGTCCCGGCGCGCCCGTTCCGCGTCGGTCGAGACGCGCGTGCCGACGTCGCCGGCGCTGTCCCGCGCGCCGAGTCGGTGCGACTCCGCGATGCCGAGCCCCGCGAGCGCGTCGCGCACCCCGTGGCGGATCGACTTCACCCGGGCGCAGAGGTCCTGATCATCGAGCCCGAACCGGGCGGCGTCCTCCAGGACCCGCAGCCCCTCGCGGCAGCGGTTGGCGTTCGCATCGATGATTCGGGCCAGTGCGTCCATCGGGTGGTCCCATGGGTTCGGATCGGGCACAATAGGTCGTGCCCGATCCGGCGGACCTTCTTCCTGACCCCACACCCCCGATGGTGCCCGGCGTGCGGCTCGTCCGCGAGACGTTCGACGATGTCGTGGACGCCGTCTGCGCGGATCTGTTTCTGCAGGCGGGCGGGTGCGTGCAGACGTTCGGCGACGTGCACATCGCGATCGAGCCTTCGCCGCGCGCGCTCGGCGCGGTTTTGCGCCTCATGGTGGACCCGCTGTACCGGTCGCTGCCCTGGGACCGAGCGCACGTCTGGCTGACCTCGGACGGCCCGCACCCGCCGAGCGACGAGCGGTCCGGGTTTGCCGAGCTCGCCGGGTACATCGGCGAGCACGCGGGCATCCCCGCGGGGCAGCTGCACGCGATCCCGATCGGTGAGGGCAAGCCCGACGAGGTGTACGAGTCGGAGCTCCGGCGCTGCCTGTCGCACCGCGAGCCGGGGCACGCGCGGCTGGACTTCGTGCTCGCCGAACTCGACGCGAGCGCGAACGTCGGCGGGCTTGTGGCGGGGGACGCGGACGATCGCGCGCTGACGGCGCGCGGGGACGGCCGAGTCTCGCTCAACCTGACCGCCCTGAACGGCGCCCGGTGCGTGGCGGTGCTGGCGGCGGGCGCTGAGGCGAGCGGCCCCCTTGCGGATATCGTCGCGGGCGAGGGCATCGGGGCGTTGATTACGCCCATCGCGGGCGAATTGCGCTGGTATCTCGATCATCCAGCTTGCACCGGGGCAAACGCGGGGGAGAATCCCCCCGCATGACGATGATCGAGCCCAACCCGCGAGTCACGTTCGGCGTGGCGTACGAAGACGATGAGATCGCGGTTGTCGTCAAGCCCGCCCGCGTCGTCACCCAGCCCGGGGTCGGGCACGAGCACGACACGCTGCTCAACGGGTTGTTCGCCAGGTGGGGCGAGCGGCTTGAGCAGATGGGCGAGCGCCGCGACCACGGGCTCGTGCACCGGCTGGACCGGGAGACGAGCGGGCTCGTGATCGTCGCGCTGAGCCGACGCGCCTACGACGGCGTGCGCGAGCAGTTCGCGCAGCGCGAGGTGAGCAAGTTTTACTGGGCGGTCACGCACAAGCCCCCGCGCGAGCCGACGGGTGTCATCAAGCGGCCCATCATCGAGGTGCTCAAGCGGAACACGAAGTACACATCGCAGAAGCTCGCGAAGATCAGCGCGTCGGGCAAGCCGGCGGTGACGGCGTACCGCGTGCTCGCCGAGAGCCCGCACGCGGCGCTCGTCGAGGCGCGCCCGGTGACGGGACGCCTGCACCAGGTCCGCGTGCACATGGATCTGATCGGGTGCGCGATCATGGGCGACGAGACCTACGGGCCAAAGCGTGCTTCTGAGGCGTCGCTGCGGCTGGCGCTGCACGCGCACCGGATCGGGTTCGAGCATCCCGTGACGGGCGAGCGGGTGGATGTGCGCACGAAGTGGCCGCAGGATTTGCGGGGGCTGCTCAAGAAGGTGCAGTTGCCGCGCCCGGACCTGCCCGTGTCGGCGGGCGGGATTCTCGACGACGAGCCGGCCGACGAGGCCGAGTGATCGATCCCGAGATCAGGGACGCAGGCACCCCATCAGGTCGGCTGCGACGCGATCGGCGAAGAGGAACCCGGCGTCCGTGAGCGCGAGGCGTTCGGGCTGGATCCACCCGGATTCCCGGTGCTCCGCGATTTGCGACGCGAGGCGTTCGGGGGCGCCGCGTTCGACCACTCCCGCGCGCTCGATCAGCGTTGATTCGTCGAGCCCCTCCGCAAGCCGCACGCCCGTCATGATCCACTCGGCGAGGTTCCGCTCGGCGTTCGGGGGTTCGTGCTCGACGATGGGCGCGAACCCGGCGTCGTCGCCCGCGAGGTACTCGTCCAGGCGCGGCACGTTTTTCCAGCGGTGCCCGGACAGATGCCCGGACGCGCTCGGGCCCGCGGCGAGCCAGTCGTGCTGACGCCAGTACGCGAGGTTGTGCGCACACGCGGCGTCGGGGCGGGCGAAGTTGGAGACCTCGTAGCGCTCGAGCCCGGCGTCGCGGAGGGCGGCCACGGTGTGTTCGTAGAGGTCCGCTTCGTGGTCGTGGTCGGCGGGAGCGAACTCGCCGCGCGCCATCCGGGCGGTCATCGCGGTGCCGGGCTCGTACGTGAGTGCGTAGCACGAGATGTGCTCGGTGCCCAGCGCGAGCGCCGTGCGCAGGTCGCGTGACCACTCGTGGAGGGATTGCCCGGGGATCGCGAAGATGAGATCCACGCTCTGGCGCGCGATGCCGGCGGCTCGGGCGAGCTCGACGGCCCGCGCGACGTTCGCGGGGTCGTGCCAGCGTTCGAGGGTCTTGAGATGTCGCGCGTCGTACGACTGGGCGCCGATGGAGACGCGGTTCACGCCGCCCGCGGCGAGGGTGTCCATGAGCTCGGGGGTGACGGTCTCGGGGTTCGCTTCGATCGTGAACTCGCCGGTGCCCGAGAAGATGGGCGCGAGATTGAAGCGTTGGGCGAGGGTTTCGAGCAGGCGCTGCCAGAGGTAGGGCCGGAGGAGGGTGGGGGTGCCGCCGCCCACGAAGATCGTGTCGAGCGGGCCCGCGGCGGGAGCGAGGGCGCCGAGTTCGCGTCGCAATCGATCGACGAACGCATCCTGGCGATCCTGGCGGTCAACGATGGAGTAGAAATCGCAGTAGTGGCACTTGTGCGCGCAGAATGGCACGTGGACGTAGAGTGAGCGGGCACCGGGGGTTGGGGCTGAGGCGACGACTTGACGGGCGGACCCGAGTGAGCGTTGCCGTGGGACTCTGATCTCGATATGGTCGGGCACGGGCGGGGCCGATCGGTCTCGTGGTGCGCGGTTTCTGTTCGGGTGCGTCGTGGGACACAGGTGACGCGTTCCGAGAAAGGGTAGTGGCCTTGGACGTTGTACTGATCCGTGTTCAGGAGGACGGGTCCACCGCCGAGGTGCCGCTGAAGAAGACGAAGAACGTCTTCGGGCGCGGCGATGACTGCTCGGTGCGGGTGCCCGCCGCGGGCGTGTCGCGGCGTCATTGCGAGATTGAGATCGCCGACGGGTCGATCGTCGTGCGCGATCTCGGGTCGTCCAACGGCACGTTCGTGAACCAGGAGCGGGTCGAGTCCAAGCCTGTCGCCGGGGGCGATCTGGTCTCGTTTGGCGGGTTCGTGTTCGTGGTGCAGGTGAACGGCGAGCCGGGCGACATCGACGCCGAGCTGATGTATGAGGACGGGCTGCCCGAGGAGGATGCGGGGACGGGGCGTCCGACGACGGCGTCGCACCCGACGCAAACGGGATCGTCTCACGAGCCGCTGGTCCCCGCGGGGGAGATGGACGAGTCGAGCGTCGTGGAATTTGACTTCGATCTGGACGACGACGAGGACGATCAGCCGCCGCTGTGAGCGCGGGCCGGGCGGTCAGCTGACGGCCTGTTCCTTCCGATCCTCGGGCTTGGTCTTCTTTTCGGGGATGCGGATGATGGTGCCGCAGTTCCGGCACTTGACGTTCTTGCCGCGCGCGGTCGAGGGGACGGCGAGCACCTTCCGGCAGATCAGCGATGGGCACATGATGCGGATGTTCGGTGCGGCCATGGGGGCTCCCGGGGATCTTGAACGCGCCCAGATCGGCCATGTCGGGCGATCGGTCGAGGGGCGGTCGGCGTGCTCGGGTTCTCGGACGCCGGAGGCGATCGGTCGTGCGGGTGGTGCCGCGGGTGCCGGGTGGCGCGAGCCCCAGGGGGAGCGGGCTTCTATGGTTTGGCCGGGCCCGGGCGGGCCCTCGGAGCTGACATGGCACGACCGGCGGACAGCACCCAGGCATCGGCGGTCGTCGGGCTGCAGTGGGGGGACGAGGGCAAGGGCAAGCTCGTCGATCTCATCGCGCCCGAGCACGACGCTGTGGTTCGGTACAACGGGGGGGCGAACGCCGGGCACACCGTGGTCGTGGGGGGTGAGAAGTACGCCCTGCACCTGGTCCCCTCTGGGATCCTGGCGCCAAACGCGCTCGCGGTGATCGGCAACGGCGTCGTGGTCGATCCTGGGCGGTTGCTCGAAGAGCTCGACGGGCTGAGCAAACGCGGGGTGGACGTCTCGCGGCTGGTTGTCTCGGACCGGGCGCACGTCGTGGTGGACTACCACAAGGCAGAGGACGAGCTGCGCGAGACACTGCTGGCGCGCGCGGCGACGCACGGCGAGCAGGGCGCGGGCCCGAAGAAGGCGGTCAGCGCGATCGGGACGACGAAGCGTGGTATCGGGCCGGCGTACGCCGACAAGGTGACGCGGGCGCACGCGATCCGGATCGGCGATCTGCTCCGTCCGGACGTGCTGATGAGCAAGCTTGAGCTCGCGTGCGAGTTGAAGAATGCGTTGTTCCGGACCCTCGCGGCCGAGGGGGTCGAGGCACCGCAGTTCGAAGCGGCATCGCTGGCGCGCGAGCTGACGGCGGTCGGTGAGCGGCTGCGCCCGATGGTCCAGGACACGGCGTACCTGCTGCACGGCCTGCTGGACGACGGCAAACGCGTGCTCTTCGAGGGCGCGAACGCGACGATGCTGGACGTCGATCACGGGACGTTCCCGTACGTGACGAGCTCGAACTCGTCGGCGCTGGGGATCGGGCCGGGGACGGGCGTGCCGCCGCAGCGGATCGGGCGGGTCATCGGCGTCGTCAAGGCGTACTCGACGCGTGTGGGCGGCGGGCCGATGCCGACCGAGCTGTTGGACGGGCAGGACGGTGGGCTGGGCGATCGCATCCGCACGCGAGGCAACGAATTCGGGACGACGACGGGACGCCCGCGGCGCGTCGGGTGGCTGGATCTGGTCGCG
>JAUHXM010000019.1 GCA_030426605.1 Phycisphaerae bacterium
GAGATCGGGGCGGCGATCGGCGTGTAGATCGATCGCGCCATCTCGTCGAAGGTGTAGGGCGGTGCGGACTCGCTCATCCCGAACGAGATGAAGAGCGAACCCGCCGCGGCGACGGCGGCGAGTGGCACGAGCCCCGCGATCCACGGCTTCTGGTGCAGCAACGCGAGCGACCAGAAGATCCCGAAGGGGCACGCGAGCACGGCGAGCAGGATCCACAACCACCGGACCGTCCGGTCCATCGCGGCCCAGGGCCCGCCGATGTCGTCGAGTGCCCGGGCGGGGTCGTCGATCATGGGCCAGGACGGGTCGGGCACGTCCCATGGGGAGTAGGTGAAGTTCGCGTTGCCCGCGAAGTAGATGCTCTGTCCGATGGCGTCCTGCTGCGCTTGGTCAAGCCCTCGAACCCAATCGGAATACTGCGATGCGAGCTGCGTCTCGGCGATGTCCGACGCGGATTCGACCGACCCGATCGTGAGCCCGAAGGTCATCATGGTCGTCCCCGCGAAGACGCCGATCATGACGAACAGCCAGAGCCCGGCGAGCGTCGTAGCCCACCGGCGCGACCACTTGCCCAGCGCCGGGTATTCCTGGAGCGCCGCGAGGGTGCCGCACTCGGGGCAGCGGGCGGCGACGAGGCCGTAGTGGGGCTCGCGGACGACCTGCTGCCCGTGGAGGTTGAACCCGCAGGTGGCGCAGGCGCGGTCGCCGGCGATGGTGGAGAGGACTTCCTCGCGCGGTTCGGTGGGGGTGGAATCGGTCACTCGGGGGGTCTCCGGAAGTCGCGGGTGCGGCGGCGTCTCTTGGCGAACAGGCGGGTCCGCTGGTGGGCCCAGGCGCGGTCGAGCATGCGCCCGAGGGGTGTGCCCGCGAGCGCGATGAACGCGGAGAGCACCGCGACGACGAGGCGCCCTGCGCGTTCGTCCGCCTTGAGTCCGATGATGCGCTCGTACATGCCCGTCACCTCGTTGTGGGCGAGGCCAACCAGCGGCGGGAGGGTCAGGGTCAGGAAGACCACCACGATCCATGCGCCGTGGGCGAACGCGAGCCTCCAGTGCCCGAGCCCGAAGCGCAGCCACACGCCTGCCATCACGCACCCCGCGACGAGCACGCCCACCGGGGCGGCGAGCATCGCCTGGGCGTCCGGCTCGCGCGTCTCGTCGGCAAGCGTCGCGGACATCAGCGCTCGCGTCGCGTCGGTCCACGACATCCGCCAGTCCCGCAGCACGAGCTCCTCGATCCGCAGGTATGGGGCGCACACCGCGAGGAGGAAGAGCGCGAGCATGATGCCCTGGGCGAGCAGTGCGAGGACGCTCCGCCGGGTGCGTTGGACGCGTCGGAACAGGCGCTCGACGCTCGCGCGCGTGCGGACGGAAGGCCGCTTGCACGTCGGGCAGACGACGAGCGGGAGCCCGTAGACGGGGTCACGCGGGGCGCGCAGCATTGCCAGGTCGTTGCCGCACCCGGTGCAGATGTGCGATTGCGCCACGGAGAGAGGATACGGGAACGGGCGAGGTCGGTTTCACGCGGGCCCGAGTCGTGTTCCGATGACGTGCCCGAGCGCGACCGCTCCGAGCCCGAGGGCAACCGAACCGAGCGCGTAGGCGAGCGCCCACACCACGCGTTGCTCGGTGATGAGCGTCCAGGTCTCGAGACCGAAGGCGCTGAACGTGGTGAACCCGCCGAGCAATCCGACGATGATGAGCAGCCGGGTCTCTTCCTTCGCGCCGATGAGCACGGGCATCAGCAGCCCGATGAGCAGGCACCCGAGGAGGTTCACGGCGAGCGTGCCCAGCGGGATGAGGGCGAGCGTGGACTCGTCGGCGGGAGCCGGGTCGCGCCCGTCGATCCACGCGCGGAGGCCGACGGAGACGAGGTAGCGGCATGACGCGCCGACGCCGCCGCCGAGGAAGATGAGCAGGAGTTTGAGCACGCGTCTGTCATCGGCGGGGTGCGGGGCCCGTCTAGAGTTCCCGCTCGGGGGGCGGAGGACGGGCGTTGGCAGCGAGCGAGCACCACACGACGGGGTCCACGGCGGTCGGCATCGCGGTGGTCATTCTCACGCTGATCGGGTGGACGGTGACGCCGCTGTTCATCGAGCACTTCACGCAGGGCGCGAACCGAATCGACCCGTGGACGAGCAACGGGTGGCGGTACGGGTTCGCGGCGTTGCTGTGGGCGCCGCTGCTGGTTGGGCTCAGGCTCAACGGCAAATGGCCAAAGGGCGTGATGAAGGCGGCGTTGATCCCCGCGACGATCAACGGGACGGCCCAGGTCTTCTTCACGATGAGCTTCTACCGGATCGACCCGGCGATGGTCGCGTTCGGGCTGCGCGCGCAGATGGTGTTCACGGCGGCGGGGGCGGCGTTGCTGTTCCCGCCCGAGCGCAAGATCATCCGGTCCGCCGGGTTCCTCGCCGGTATCGGGGCGGTCGTGGTCGGCACGGGCGGGACGGTCTATTTCCAGGACGCCGGGCTGGGCGAGAAGGCGGACGGGCTGGGTGTGTTCTACGCGATCCTCGCGGGCGCGGGGTTCGCGGGGTACGCCCTGAGCGTGCGCAAGTGCATGACCGGGTACTCCTCGATGGTCTCGTTCGCGGCGATCAGCCAGTACACGGCGTTGATCCAGTTGGTCCTGATGCTCTGCTTCGCCGAGCGGTTCGGGGCGGGGGCGCTGGACCTGAGCGCACCGCAGTTCGGGCTGCTCCTCATGAGCGCCGTGATCGGCATCGCGGCGGGGCACGTGCTGTACTACATGTCGATCGAGCGTCTGGGCGTCGCGGTGAGCACGGGGATCATCCAGCTCCAACCATTCACGGTTGCGGCGCTGTCGATCCCGCTGTTCGGCGAGCACCTTGGGGGTCTCCAGTGGGTCTTCGGATCGCTGGCGGTGGGGGGCGCGATGTCGATGCTGTGGGTGCAGCACGCCATGAAGAAGAAGGCGAAGAGCGCCGTGTCGGAGTACGAGGCGCTGCCGCCCGACCACGTCGCGGCGGCGGCGGTGTGCGAGGAGGCGGGCGAGCCCCCACGCCGCGGATGAGCGACGCGAATCCAGCGGATCGCACACGGGGGGCATCCGCTGGATTCGCCCTGCGGGCTCGTCCGCGGCGTTCGGAGTGGGGCACGCGGGTAAGCTCCGCACCTTGAGTGACCCCAACGCGACATCCGACGAGCGGCCCAGACGGGGCATCCCCCTCCCGCGCGCGCACTTTCTGGGGCTCGCGCCCCTCGACACGTGGGCGCGGCTGCTCTGGATCGCGCGCGGGCGTCTGCGTCCGCGCTACGCCCTGCGTCTGGCGTTCTGCCTGTGGACGTCGTGCATCGGGACGGTCGTGACGTTCCCCGAGCGGGTGGTACTGACGCCGTATCTATGGTGGCGGTTCTTCCGGCGCAGCGCGACGCCGGCGCTGCACGAGGGCCCGCCCGTCGTCGCGGTGGTGGGGTACAACCGGTCGGGGACGACGCACCTGCATTATCTGTTGAGCTGCGATCGGCGGTTCACAACGCCTCGGTGGTATCAGGTGGCGTCGCCCAAGGGGTGGGTCCTGAGCTGGGCGGTGTTGCGTTGGGCGATGCTCCCGATGACGCCGAACCGCAGGCCGCAGGACGACGTGGCGTTCGGGCCTGATTACCCGGCGGAGGACGACTTCGCGCTGGCGGCGTGGAACCTGTCGAGCTCGCTGCCCTGGCGGTTCATGTTCCCGAGTCAGCGGGAGCGGATGGCGCGTTGGCAGTTTCTTGATGGCGAGCCGGCGAAGGACAGGTTTCGGCGCACGCTGGCGGCGTTCTGCTGGAAGCTCGGGGCGACCACGCCGGGCAAACGCTTGTTGCTCAAGTCGCCCGGGCACACCGCCCGCGTGCGCGAGCTCAGGGCGGTCTTCGGCGACCGCGTCCGGTTCGTGCACATCGTCCGTGAGCCCGAAGCGGTGATCCGGTCGAACACCCGGATGGCGCGGCAGCTCGAGGGGTACTCGCTCGAGGACCCGCCGAGCCCGCAGGAGACACGCGGGGTGTTCGTCGAGGAATACGCGCGGACCGACGCGGCGGCACGCGAGCAGCTCGCCGCGATCGACGCCGATCACGTCGCGGACATCCGGTATCAGGACCTGATCGCGGACCCGGTCGGCGAGATGGAACGCGTGTACCGCGAGCTCGGGCTCGGGTGGGGCGAGGGCGTCCGCGACTCGATGGTCGCGTACCTGCGCGAGGTCGCCGCGTACCGCACAGCCGACCAGAAGGCGAGTGACGGGGCGCGCAAGGAGGTGGACATCGGCGAGCCAACCGAGCGTGAACGCGAGGTCTGCGCGCAGTTGCGGTCGTTGCATCACACGGCACCCACGATCGAGTCCAAGGCATTGCCCGAGCTCCGGGGGCCCGACCGCGTGACCGCGCGTCGGCGGAACGCGTGGATCGCTGTTCCGATGATCGCGGCGGCGTGCTTCGGCGTCTGGATGGGCATCGCCCACCTGCTGGGCAACCGCCTCGACTTCTTCGTGTGGGTCTGGGGGACGCTGATCGGGATGTTCGCGATCCGCATCGCGCGGCGAGGTTCGGTCGGGCTCGGGCTGTGGTGCTCGGGGTGGTTCCTGGTGCTCGTCGCGGCGAGCGTGTACCCCCTGCCGGCGGTCGCCGAGGGGTGGTTCGGGCCGGACCGGTGGAACAACATCCGGTCCACGTACGGCGGGTCGATCAACAACAACCACATCTTCATCGTGCTGGGGACGCTCGCCGCGTGGCGGTACGGGTCGCGGACGCACACGGCGCCGCGCGGGCGTTGATCAGGGGCGGCGTGACCACGGCATGACGTCGCCGATGATCCTCACCGGGTCGATCGATTCGAGCGCGCGGAGCACGCCGGTGCCGATCTCGTCGTGCGTGAGCCAGCGGGCACCAGTGGGTTGGTCGATCCACCCCAGGACGGCACGCCGGTGACGCACGCGCGGGCGCGTGCGATCGGGCGAATACCCGAGCACCTCGACGAGATCGACGATGTCGGTCGCGTGCGCGTCGAGCCGGTCGGCGATCGTGCCCATCGCCCCGGGCGCGGCCGTGTGGATCCATGTGATCGCCGTGTCGATGGGGCCCCGCCCGTGGATGGCGCGGTCGATCGCCGCGATCAGCTCGTTCGGTGCGTGGTCGTCCGCGGGGGCGTCTTGGATCGACTCGGATGGGCCGGAGATTGGAGCGGCCCGGCAGAGCACCGTGACCGTCCTGTTTCGGCGTGCGAGGGCTTGCGTCAGGCCCCAGAGCATTCCGGTGCTGCCGACGATCAGGGTGTGCCCGCCCATGGGTTCGATTGGAGCGGGCCCTGCCAGATCGGCAGCGGGCCGCGTCTCGGGCAGGCCTGCGGCATCGGGCTCCCCGAATTGTGCCCCGTGAGGCGGGCTCCCGACGATTGGAGGTGGGGGCCCGGTCTGGCACCCCGGTTGCATTTCACCCCTTCGGAAAGGCGCGGCCCGGGACCCATACCCGGCTCCCGGCGGGCTTCAGAAGGAGATCCCTCGATGGGCAAGATCATCGGCATCGACCTCGGCACGACCAACTCGGTGGTGGCCGTCATGGAAGGGGACACCCCCAAGGTCCTCATTAACAGCTCGGGCAACCGGACGACCCCGTCCGTCGTGAGCTTCACCGACAAGGGCGAGCGGCTGGTCGGTCAGCCGGCGAAGCACCAGCAGGTGACCAACCCGAAGAACACCGTTTTCTCGATCAAGCGGTTCATGGGCCGCCGGCACGAGGAGGTCGGGTCCGAAGAGAAGCTGGTGCCCTACGAGGTGACGGGCGGCGCGAGCGACTTTGTGAAGGTGAAGATCCGCGGCGACGAGTACACGCCCCAGCAGATCAGCGCGATGATTCTTGGCGAGCTCAAGAAAACCGCTGAGGACTACCTGGGTGAGAAGGTCGATCGCGCCGTGATCACCGTGCCGGCCTACTTCAACGACGCGCAGCGCCAGGCGACCAAGGACGCCGGCGAGATCGCGGGCCTGAAGGTCGAGCGGATCATCAACGAGCCGACGGCCGCAGCGCTCGCCTACGGGCTCGAGAAGGGCAAGAACGAGAAGATCGCGGTCTTCGACCTCGGCGGTGGTACGTTCGACGTGTCGGTGCTCGACGTCGGCGACGGCGTCTTCGAGGTGCTCTCCACCCACGGTGATACACATTTGGGCGGTGACGACTGGGACCAGCGTCTGATCGACTTCCTGCTCGCCGAGTTCAAGAAGGCCGAGGGGATCGATCTGTCGGGCGATGCGATGGCGATGCAGCGGCTGAAGGAAGCCGCGGAGAAGGCGAAGGTCGAGCTCAGCCAGTCGCAGGAGACGACCGTCAACCTGCCGTTCATCACGGCGACGAACGAGGGCCCGAAGCACCTGCAGGTGACGATGAACCGGGCGAAGTTCGAGGAGCTCTGCAAGGACCTGTTCGACCGCCTGCGCAAGCCCTGCGTGGAGGCGCTCAAGGACGCCGGGCTCGACGCGAGCAAGATCGAGGAGGTCGTGCTGGTCGGTGGTTCGACGCGGATCCCGAAGGTCCAGCAGATCTGCAAGGAGATCTTCGGGAAGGATCCGAACAAGAGCGTGAACCCGGACGAGGTCGTGGCCGTCGGCGCGGCGATCCAGGGCGGCGTGCTCTCGGGCGACGTCAAGGACGTCCTCCTGCTCGATGTTACCCCGCTGAGTCTGGGCGTCGAGACGCTCGGCGGCGTGATGACCAAGCTGATCGAGCGCAACACGACGCTGCCCACCTCGAAGAAGGAGACCTTCTCGACGGCGGCGGACAACCAGTCGAGCGTGCAGATCCACGTGCTGCAGGGCGAGCGTGAGTTCGCCAAAGACAACCGGACCTTGGGCAACTTCGAGCTCGCGGGCATCGCGCCCGCGCCGCGCGGGATGCCGCAGATCGAGGTGGAGTTCGCGATCGACGCGAACGGCATCCTCGAGGTGACGGCGACGGACAAGGGCACGGGCAAGAAGGCGGACATCCGAATCGAGAACTCGGGCGGCTTGGACGAAGCGGACATCGAGAAGATGAAGGCGGACGCCGAGGCCCACGCCGAGGAGGACAAGAAGCGCCGCGAGGTCGTGGATGTCAAGAACCAGGGCGAGCAGCTGATCAGCGCGACCCGCTCGGCCCTCGAGGAGCACGGCGAGAAGGTGTCGGCCGAGACGCGGTCGAGCATCGAGAGCGCGATCAGCAACCTCGAGGACAAGGTGAAGAACTCGGACGAGAAGGAGCCCATCGAGGCGGCGATGAAGGAGCTCAACACCGCCGCGATGGAGCTCGGGAAGGTCGTCTACGAGCAGTCGCAGGCTGCGGGCGCCGCGGCGCCGGCCGGGGGCGGCGACGGCGATGTGATCGACGCCGAGTACGAGGTCAAGGACGAGGACAAGGGCTAACCGCCCGAGGTCATCGGCTGAACGGATTCTGACCAGCGCCCGGGGCTTTGCGCCCCGGGCGTTTTCTTATCCGTTTCGGAACGCGCGGATCTGATCGAGCATGGCACGGCTCGCGGCGCCGCGGTGCGAGCGGGCGTTCTTCTCATCCTTGGTGAATTCGGCGCCGGTGCGGGCGAACTCGGGCGCGGCGAGGAAGAGCGGGTCGTACCCGAAACCGTTGTCGCCGCGGGGGACGTCGGGCGGTTGGCCGATGCGGCCCTCGAACGTGCCGCGGGACTGGGCGAGGGTGGCGCCGTCCGCGCCGGCCAGCACCATGACGCACACGAACCGAGCCGTCCGTTGCTCGGGGGGGACGCCGCCGAGTTCGCGGAGCACACGTTCGTTGTTCGCCGCATCACGCTCGGCGCGGGTCATCGCCGCGGCGGGGCCGTCGGTGGTGCCGTCGAAGGCGTAGTGGGAGCTGATGACGCCCGGGGCGCCGTCGAGCGCATCGATCTCGAGCCCGGAGTCGTCGGCGAGGCACGGGAGCCCGCACGCCGCGGCGTACGCCCGCGCCTTGATCGTCGCGTTTTCGATGAATGACGCGGTCCCCTCCTCCGGCTCGGGCGCGTCGGGGGCGACGTCGTCGATCCCGACCACCGAGACGCCCGCGCCGGCGAAGAGCTCGCGGAGTTCGGCGATCTTGCCAGGGTTGCGGGTCGCGAGGACGATCGTGCTGAGGTCGGGCGTCGGCAAGCGGTTTCCTCCGGGCGAGTCTACGCTTGACGCCATGACCCGATCGCGAGCCGAGATCGCCGCCGCCGCCGCTGATGCACTGGACGTGTTCGCGCGCGAGGGCGCGGCGGGTGCGGGCGTGCTCGTTGGGTTCGACGGGTTCATCGACACGATCTGCCGCGTCGTGGACCGCCGGCGCACGCTCGCGGCGGACGACTTCGACGCGATCCCGGACATCCCGGCGTTCGCCGAGCGGATCGGGCGTGCCGCGGGCAAGAGCTCGAACGTCGAGGTCGCGGCGCGCGAGCAGCGATTCGGGGGCAACGGCCCGCTGCTCGCCGGGGCCCTCGGGCAGCTCGGCGCGAGGGTGACCTACATCGGGTGCGTCGGGCGCGAGGACGACGCGCGGGCGCTGCACCCGATCTATGAGTCGTTCGCCGCCCGGTGCGCGGCGGTGCACCCCGTGGCGCCGCCCGGGTTGACCGATGCCCTTGAGTTTGGCGATGGCAAGATCATGCTGGGCAAGCCCGCGAACGTGCAGCGGCCCTCGTGGGATGTCCTCCGCGCTCGGTTCGGGCTCGACGGGCTGCGCGAGATGGTCGGCGCGTCGCGCCTCGTGGGCATCGTGAACTGGGTCATGATGGGCGGCGTCGAGGGCATCTGGCGTGGGCTGATCGATGACGTGCTGCCCGCGTTCGAGCGCGACGCGGCGCAACGCCGCATCTTTCTCGATCTGTGCGATCCGGCGAAGCGTTTGGACGAGGACGTCTCGCGCGCACTTGGGCTCATCCGCGAGTTGGACGCGGTGTGCCCGGTGACGCTCGGGCTGAATCTGTCCGAGAGCGAGCGGATCGCGCGGGTGTGCGGCGCCGAGCCGTTCGATGGTTCTGAGGGCGCCGCGATGGGCGAGGCGGTGCGGCGCACGGCGGTGTCCATCCGCGACACGCTGGGCATCGAGTGCGTCGTCGTCCACCCGCGCCAGGGCGCTGGCGCGGCGGATGCCTCGGGTGCGTCCGCCTGGTTCGACGGGCCGTTCACGAGCAAACCCAAGCTCTCGACCGGCGCGGGCGATCACTTCAACGGCGGGTTCGCGTTCGCCCAGCTCGCCGGCATGGCGCTCGACGAGTGCCTCGCGACGGCGTGCGGCGTGAGCGGGTCGTACGTCCGCGAGGCCGAGAGCCCCACGGCGGAGCGTCTCGCGGCGTTCCTGCGTGATCTGCCGCCGCCCGCGTAAAGAGTCGAACAAGCTCGGGCACAACGTTGTGTTGACTTCCGACCTGTGTTAGGGTTGGTCGTTCGGCTCATGTGGGGGCATGAGGAGATCAACATGCGGACCAATCGATTGATGGCGGCGTGGTGCCTCGGGGCGATGTGCTCCGCGGCGGGTGCTCAGGCGGTGTACACGAGCGGGGAGCAATACGTCACGGTGGATATGTCCATCACGCCGTTCCTGGACCCGACAGATGGGGTGGACGAGACCCTCGAGGATCTCACGCCGACGAGCTGGTCCGCGGTGCTCGACCGGACGGTGGGAGGCGATGGTGAGTTCGCCGAGATGACCGCGGTCTCAACGCTTACGAGCACGTTCGAGCCCGCGCTGTTCGACGCGTCCGGATCGTTGTCGCTCATGTCGAATTTCGATGCGAGCGGCAGCGAGTACTACGCAGAGGCAAACTCGAGCGGATCGTTGTTCGCGGAGTTTGCCCTTAGTGCCCCAACGTTCGGCCGCGTCGTCGCGACCAGGTCGATCATGAACGACGGGTACAACAACATGGACGCGTACCCCGCGTTCTTCGGCCCCGGCGGGCTGCAGGTGGGTTGGCTCGACGACGGCTCCCTGCCCGATGGCCCGGAATACGCCGGGCGACTCAACCCGGGGGACTATGACGTGCTCGCGTACTGCTTCGTCGTCGCGACGGACGAGGACTTCGAGGACCCCATGCACGCGACGTGCGAATGGTCGATCACGGTCGAGCTCGGGTGCAACCTCGCGGACATGAACATCGACGGCGTGCTGAACATCGACGACATCGACGCGATGGTCGCCGCCAAGCTCGACGGCACGCTCGATCTGGACGGCAACGGGGTTTGCAATATTGATGACATCGACGACTACGTCGGCCACTTCCTGAACGGGTGCCCGTAAACGACCCGGGCCTCCGAGGCGTATAGACTGCCCCCATGGCAGACGCGCTCCTCGATCGGTTGGGCATCGCGGATCACCCGCGGATCATCGCGGGATACTCGGGCGGGCCCGATGTGGTGGACGGCGTCGTCGGCTCGGTGAACCCGACCACGGGCGCGACCATCGCGGGCGTGAAACTCGATACCGCCGATTCCTACGAGCGGATCATCGCGCGGGCCCACGAGGGGTTTCTGCGCTGGCGCACGATCCCCGGGCCGAAGCGCGGCGAGGTCGTGCGCGCGATCGGCGATGAGTTGCGCGCGCACCGCGACGATCTGGGTCGGCTCGTCGCGCTCGAGGTCGGCAAGATCCTCGCCGAGGGCATCGGCGAGGTGCAGGAAACCGTGGACATCGCGGACTTCGCGGTGGGTCTTTCGCGGCAGTTGCACGGGATCACGATGCCGTCCGAGCGCCCGCTGCACGCGATGCGTGAGCAGTGGCTGCCCCTCGGTCCGATCGGCGTCATCACGGCGTTCAACTTCCCGAACGCCGTCTGGGGCTGGAACGCGATGCTCGGCGCGGTCTGCGGCGACACGATGGTGTGGAAGCCCAGTCTGATGGCGCCCCTCACCGCGATCGCGACGAACGAGCTTGCGAGGCGCGTCGCCGAGTCGATGGGGCATCATGGCGTCTTCGAGCTCGTCATCGGGACGGACGACGAGATCGGCGAGCGCCTGATCGCGGACAAGCGCCTGCCGCTGATCAGCGCGACGGGTTCGTGCCGGATGGGCCGGCACGTCGCTTCGAAGGTCGCCGGGCGATTGGGCCGCACGCTGCTCGAGTTGGGCGGCAACAACGCGACGATCGTGGCGCCCGACGCGGACCTGGACCTGGCGCTCAAGGGCGTGGTGTTCGGGGCGGTCGGCACCTGCGGACAGCGGTGCACGAGCACCCGCCGGCTGATCATCCATGAGTCCGTCGCGGACGCGTTCTGTGACAAGCTGGTGAAGGCGTACGAGACGGTGCGGATCGGCGACCCGCTCGCCGAGGGCACGCTGGTGGGTCCGCTGATCAACGAGCGGTCCGCCGAGGCGTTCGAGGCGGCGGTCGCGGCGGCGAAGGCCCAGGGCGGAACGATTCTAACCGGCGGTGGGCGTGCCGAGACCGGGTTGGGCGGGGCGTTCGTCACGCCTACCGTTGTCCGCGTGCCGTCGGGCAAGAGCCTGCCGATCGCGATGGAGGAGACGTTCGCACCGATCCTGTACGTGATGACGTACCGTGATCTGGACGAGGCGATCGCGCTGAATAACGCGGTGGATCAGGGGCTGAGTTCCGCGATCTTCACCGGCAGCGTGCGCAGCGCCGAACGCTTCCTGGACCCCTCGGGGGCCGGCAGCGACTGCGGGCTGGCGTACGTGAACCTCGGGACGAGCGGCGCCGAGATCGGCGGGGCGTTCGGGGGCGAGAAGGACACCGGCGGCGGGCGAGAGTCCGGGTCGGACGCTTGGAAGGCGTACATGCGACGCCAGACGTGCACCACGAACTTTGGAGAGAAGTTTGATCTGGCACAGGGGATCCGCTTTGAGTGAGCAACGCGTCGGCGACGCGCTGGCCGAGGCCGCCCTCGAGTCGGTGAAGTCGGGCATGATCGTCGGTCTCGGCGCTGGGCGCACCGCCGCCCGCGGCATCCGGGCGCTCGCCGACCGCGTCCGCCTGACCGGGCTGGACATCGGGTGCGTGTGCGCGTCCGAGGCGGCGCAGTCGCTCGCGAGCGAGCTGGGGCTCAAGATCGCTGACTTTGCACTGCTCGAGAAGGTGGACCTGCTCATCGACGGCGCCGACGAGGTGGACCGCGCGATGCGCGTCCTCAAGGGCTCACGCGGCGCGGTCACCCGCGAGCGGATGCTCTGTTGGGCCAGCGAGCGCACCATCTTCATGGTCGGCGAGGAGAAAGTCACCGATCAGATCGGCACGCACGCCACGCTCGCGATCGCGATGATGCCCTTCGGCATGACGCCCACCCGCCGCGCCGTCCAGCGATTAGGGCTCAATGGCGTCGTCCGCGTCGGGTACAACGGCGACTACTTCCTGACCGACAACGGGAACCTGATCCTGGACGTCTCGCTGCAGGGCGACGAGGACCTTGAGGAGCTCACCGCGTCGCTCAACGACATCCCGGGCGTGGTGGACCACGGCATCTTCCTCAACGAGGCGGACATCATCCTCATCGAGCACGACGACGGCCGCGTCGAGCGGCTCGACCGCGTCCCGCCCTCACGAGGGTGAGGCTCAGCCCTCGCCGGCGGTCTCGGGGGTGTAGTCCAACGCGGCGCTGAGCGCGGGGTCTTCGGCGTTGAACAGCGCGTGCGAGTCCCACGGCAGCGTGATGTCGGGCGTCACGGTCGAGGGGCCGTCGGGTGTTCGACCCTTGGTCGAGACGTAGATCTTCATGCTCGAGTTGGGCAGCACGAGCTCCTGACGCCCGGTGCACCCGGACGGGTTCCCGCCCGTGGGCACGCCGATCAGCACGGCCCCACGCTCCCGAAACCGCATGGCGTCCTGGGCGGCGGTCGCGCCGGTGAGGCGCCCGGTCAGCACGATCACGTCGCCCTCGGAATCGAACCACCCGCCCTCGTCGAGCTGGTCGATGAGGGGTGTAAGGATCGAGTCGCCGCGCCCGTCGTTGAACCGCAGGTCGATCACGCAGCGTGACGCGCCGGACTCTTTCGCGCTCGCGAGTGTCGCCGTGACGAACTCGGCGAACGGCTCGGCCCGATCGTCGTCCTGCGTCTTGCAGGCGATGTACATGGCGTTCCGCGGCGCGATGAAGATGGACGCGAACGGCTTGTTGGCCGCGGCGAGAGAGACCGGCATCGGCAGCTCGACGACGCTCGACCAGGAGTGCCACACGTGCGGGCCGCCCAGCGGGATCGCGGTCACCTCGCGGATGCGCTCCTCGCCCTCGCGCTCGAACTCGATCGGGAGCTTGATGCGGGGTTGATCGATCCCGCAGTGGACGAGCACCGACGGGAACCGGAGCAGGTCGGCGACCACCTGCTGGCGGGTGGTCTCGTTCTCCCATGAGCCGTACTTCGCGGCGCGCTCGGCGAGCTGCTCGATCGGGATGCCACCCATCCCGAGGACCTTCGAGCCGATCATCCCGCGGTACACCGTCGCCGCCCCGGTGATGTACAGCCCGTCTGAGAGCCACACGAACCGGATCGGGAGCACGGGAGCGAATTGCATCGGGCGCGACACATCGGCGATGGTGTTCTGGTCTCCCAGCATCCCGACGAGGCGGGAGATCTCGAAGGTCGTCTGACCCTCGCTCATCGTGGGCAGCTCCGGCATCAGCGCGTCAACCTCGGCGCGGAACGCCTCCTCGGTCACCCGGGCCCACGGGTCCGGGTGGATCTTGGGGAGCTCGTTGGCGAGGAACTCGACGTCCTGACGCCACTCGAACTGCGAGGCGACCCGTGTCGCCCCACGCTGGGCGTGGGCGACGGTCGAGAACAGGCAAAGCACAGCGACAGCGATGGTTCTGATCATGCTCAACTCTACCGCCGGGCCCGCGGTTGGTTACCGATTTGCAGGGTTGCCCGTGCCGACGGGGGCCCTCAGGCGTCGGCGGGCGGTCCGAATAAACCCCGATCCGCCTACTGGCCCTGGGCGAGGGAGAACCCACGCTCGCCGTCGTACTCTCGAAGCGGTACGAACCCGACGATCGCGAACTTCTCGGCGATGCGGCTCAGCAGGTGCACGGTCGGGCCCTGCCCGATGCGACCGATCAGGTGCTTGTCCTCGATCTCGAACCGCACCCGCTGGGCGTCCACGAGCTCGGTGTAGGGCGAGCCCGAGGGCCAGACCTGCGTGCCCCGGTTGGAGATCATCGTGAGCTTGTAGGGCGTGCCCATCGCGACGCGCTCGAGCCGCTGGGCCAGGTCGAGCGGGGTCAGCGTCGTCTCGACGGTGATGTCACACCCGACGATGTTCGCGTTCACCTGCGTGAACGTCTGCATCATCTCGTTCACGCTCGGGCGCGTTGGGGGCGTGAAGCTGACCGCCTGCGACTCGGGCACGGGGCGTGCTTCCTGACCGCTGGGGTGCTTGCCCAGGTGCGCGATGACGGCGTCGGCGAAGTCGCTCGTGCCGACCGCGGGGACATCGGGATCGCCGAAGTCGCCCGTGTGCACGCCCGACTCGAGCGTCGCCAGCAGCGCGTTCTCGATGACCGCGGCGCACCGGGTGAGCCCCACATGCCGGAGCATCATGATGCCCGAGAGCAGCAGGCTCGTCGGGTTCGCGAGCCCCTTGCCCGCGATGTCGGGCGCCGTCCCATGCACGGCCTCGAAGATGCTGATCTGGTCGCCGATGTTGGCGCTGGGCGCGAACCCGAGCCCGCCGACCAAACCGGCCGCGAGGTCGGAGACGATATCGCCCTGCAGATTGGGCAACACGATCATCTTGTAGACCTGGGGCTTGAGCACGAGGTTCATGCACAGGGCATCGATGATCACGTCAGCCTTCTCGATGTCCGGGTAGTCCTCGCCCAGCGTGCGGAAGCGCGACAGGAAGAGCCCGTCGGTCATCTTCATGATGTTCGCCTTGTGCCCGCAGTGAACCTGCTCGATGCCCAGCTGCTTGGCGGTCTGGAAGGCGAACTGGCAGACCTGGTCGCACCCCGGCGCGGAGATGAGACGTTTGCACTCGACGACGTCGTTCGTGACGCGGTGTTCGACGCCGCCGTAGGTGTCCTCGACATTCTCGCGGACGATGTACATGTCCACGGGCACGCCTGCGCGGCTGAAGACGGTGTCCACGCCGGGCAGCGAGATGAAGTGCCGCAGGTTGGCGAAGGCGCCGAAGGTCTTTCGGAGGGTGACGTTGATGGACTTGCCGCCGCCGCCGATGGGGGTGCCCATCGGGCCCTTGTAGAGGATGCCGCACGACTCGATGGTCTCGACGGCCTCGTCGGTCATGCCGCGCGATTCGCCGGTCGCGAACACGGACTGGCCCATCTCGACGGTGGTGAAGTCCACGTGCTCGTTGACGCCCGCGGCGTCAAAGATGCGCAAACACGCGTCCATGATCTCGGGCCCGATGCCGTCGCCGGGCGCGAGCGCGATGGTGACTTTGCTGGGGCTGGACATGGGGGCGTTCCCTCGAACGTGGGGGGTGATTTCGGTGGTGGCGGTGGTCATGCCACGAGATCGGCACGATAGACCGCCCCCGCGAGCCGGTTCGATCGGTGGACACCGATTCGCGCGATCTGAGCGGGCACAACCCGCCCGGTTCGGGGATCAGCCGGGGTGGGAAGCCCGGCCGAGACGTTCGAGGATGGCATCCCAGACCGCCGGGTCGCCGCGTCGCTCGGCGGGCAGAACGACGACGATCCGGATCGGGCCCGCCGCGTCAGCCCGGTGGAGGGCGTCGTAGAGCATCGCCGCGCACGCGTCGGCGTCTTTGGAGAGCTCGATGCGGGCACCGGCCGGCTCAGGCTCGCCGGTCTGAATGAGGACGACGGGGGCGGCCGGGCGGTAGTGGGGGCCGAGCCGGCCGGGCGAGCGCTCGGGGCCCGCGGTGGAGTGAGACCCGACGGCGACGTCGCGACCCAGCACCGCCCCGATCTCACCCGGCGTCACCACGCCCGGACGGAGCACGCGCGGCGTCTCGGCCGTCAGGTCGAGCACGGTGGACTCGATCCCGCGGGCGCACGCGCCGCCGTCCATGATCGGCAGGTCGTCGTCGGCGAAGGCCTGCTCGACGTGATCGGGCGTGGTGGGGGAGATGCGTCCCGAGCGGTTCGCGCTGGGCCCGACGAGGGGCCCGCCGAACGCTTCGAGGAGCGCAAGGGTGAGCGGGTGGGCCGGTGCGCGCACGCCGACGGTCGGGCCCCCCGCGGTCACCGCCTCGGGCAACGCGTCCGCCCTGGGCAGCACGAGCGTGAGCGGGCCGGGCCAGAAACGCTCCGCGAGCCGCTGCGCGTCGGGTGTCCACTCGGCGACGACGCGCCGCGCCATCGCTTCCCCCGCGACATGCGCGATCAGCGGGTTGTCCGACGGGCGGCCCTTGAGCTCGAAGACCCTCGCGACGGCGTCCGCGTTCAGAGCGTCCGCGCCGAGCCCGTAGACGGTCTCGGTCGGGAACGCGACGACGCCGCCGGCACGGAGGGTCTGTACGCCTTGAGCGATCGCCTCGGGCCCGCCGAGCACGCGCGCCATCAGCCGTCCGATTCAGCGTTCGGATCGTCGAGCCGGTAGTCGAGCGCCCGGTTGCCCGGCTCGATCTGGTTCACGTCGGGGACGACGAAGTCGATGCGGTTCCGTGACAGCGCGGTGCCCGTCGCGCGGTGCAGGTCCGCGATCGACCGGTTGTAGTCGATCAGGGCGCGGATCTCTTCGATCTCGGCCGCGGCGAGCGCGTCCTGCTGGCTCAGTTCCAGATCGAGGCGGGTCACGCTGAAGCCCTGCTGTCCGAACTCCTTATCGACCAGCAGCGTCCGCAGCGCCTCGGCCTGCGCGATGCGGCTGAGCCGCGCCTGCGAGATGAGCTCGTGGTTAATCACGACGTTGTTCAGCGCGTTCTTCACGTCGAGGACGGCGTTCTGCACCGTCCGCCGGAAGCTCACGACGGACTGCATGCGCAGCAGGCGCGACCGCCGCAGGTTCGCCTCGGGCCCGCGGTTGCCGATGGGCTGGGAGAATTCGACGCCGAGCAGGAAGTTGTCAATGAACTCGCTCTCGGTGGTGTCGTCGTAGGCGCTCGAAGCGTCCGCCCCGAACCCGTAGAGGGTCAGGCGGGCCTGCAGATCGAGCCGGGGCAGCGACGCGTTCTTGGCGACGACCTCGCGGATCGACGCGTCGTCGATGCCCAGGATCGCCCGCTCGATGTCGGGACGCGACCCGATCGCCTCGGCGAGCGCGTCGGCGAGCGAGTACGAGAACTTGTCCGCGAGAGGCGCGTCGGCCGGGATGAGCAGCAGCTCGCCGCCCACGGGCAGGTCGGGGTCGTTGATGAGCAGCTTGAGCCGGTCGGACGCGCGGCGCAGGTTGGTTCTGGCCCGCAGGACATTCCCCCGGCGAGCCTCGACCGATGCGACGGCGTCGGCGACCTCCGCCTGGCGCGCATCGAGCACGCGCCGCGCCTTGATGTCGTCGCGGACCTCCTCGCCGCGCTCGAGCAGGCGCGTGCGGATGACGAGGATGTTGTACGCCTCGACGAGATCCCAGTACGCGTCCTCGACATCCGTGACGGTCGTGATGAGCTGGTCGCGCAGCGACGCGATCGCCGCCCGCTCAGCGTTGCGCGAGATGCGCACCTCGGCGAGGTTTGATTCGGATCCGAACCCGCGCAGCAAGGGTTGATTGACTTCGAGATCGAGCTGCACGGTGCTCGAAGGGTTCGGGTCGCCCACGCCGCCGAAGGTGCTGCCGCGCTCGTCGAAGTACGACAAGCTCTGCGTGAGACCGACGGTGCCGCCCGTGGTCAGGGCGCGCGAGACCCCGGCGGACCCGGTCACCGTCTGGCTCGAGCTGCGTGTCGGTCCGAGCATCAGGAACCCCGGTCCGGGCCCGGGGGTGTCCCGGTCGTCCCAGGTCACCGACGAGTTGAGGGTCCAGTCGAACGCCGCTTCGGCCGCGACGAGTTCCGCCTCGCGGATCGCGGGCTCGTAGCGTGCGAACTCGACATCAAGCCCGTGCTCGACCGCCGCGGACATCGCCCGGAACAGCGCGATGGGCACAGGCGTGGGGGTGGTGCCGTAGAGGTTCTCGCCCGCGAGCGTCTCGATGGGGTCCGACCCGTCGGTGCTCTGGGCACGCCATCGCTCGAGGTAGCCCGGCACCGAGTAGGACGCGGCGATCTCCTCGAGGTGCTCGTCGCGGATCTCGAGGCGGCTGAGGTCCTCATCGAGCTGGAGCGTGCGTTCCTGGGCGTTGCGGTCGGCCTCGGCGATCTGACGCCGGAGGGTCGAGGTCGCCGCCTCGCGGAGTTCCGCCTGCGTGCGTTGCTGGATCGGGTGCTCGCACCCGGCGAGCGCAAGTCCCGCTAGGGCAACGAGGAGCGAGGGCACAGCGCGTCGGGTGGTGGGCATCGTCATAAGCTCGCACAAGGTAGGTCCCCCCGAGAGACGTATCAAAGCAGATATCGGTTCACGGTGTTCCCGGGGGCTCGCGTTCGGGATGCGGCGATGGATCTCGCGGCAGCCCCGGCAGGCCCATACACTCCCCGATGCCCCCGAGCGGGCACGTCAGGAAGGAGCCACGCGATGATACGAGCCACCTCGACCCGTTTGATCTCATGTGCGATTGTGGCCGTTGCAGCCCTGGGGCCCGTCGCGGGTCTCACGAGCCCGGCCCTCGCCCAGCGGGCGACGGAGATGCGTGACGAGTCGCCGCGCTGGATCGCGGTCACCGCGGACGCCACCAAGCTCCGCTGCGGCGACCGCGAACGGTACTACGCCGTCGCAGAGCTGGACGCCGGCACGCTGCTCGTTGCGGACGGCGCGTCGGACGCCTGGATCCGGGTGCGATACCCCGAGGGCGTGCACCCGTTCGTGCCCAGCGACGACGCTCGCGCGATCGACGCGGACACGATCGAGCTGACGACGGCGAGCGGGCTGCGCTCGCCCAGCCTGATGATGGGCCCGGCGGGCAGCTGGCGGAGCGCGATCGACCCGCCGCTCGCCTCGGGCACGAGGCTCGAGGTCGCCGCGCCCGCGAAGGACGACGCGGGGGAGACCGTCGGCTGGTTCGTCGTCGCGCCGGGTGAGGACGCCGACGCGTTCGCCCGCGGTTTCATCAAGCGCGGCGCGACGCGGAACGCGTCGGCCGAGGAAGTCGAGGCGTACCTGGCGCGGGGCGACGAGCCCGCGACCGACGCGCCGCCGAACACCCCGGAGACGGCGGTCGCCGAGCGTGACACCACGACGGTGCCCGCGCCGGAATCGGACGATCCAGCGGACGCCGTCGCGGCCGACACGTCGTTGCTCGAGCCCATGACGCCCGAGGGCACGCCGGAGCAATCCACTCAGGTCGCCGAGCAGGATGCGGATCCCGTGCTTGACATCGTCGCGCGGGTCGAACCCCCAGCGGAGGACAGCGCGGTCGTCGTGTCCGACGTCACCGACCCCGCCGGCGGGCCCGAGACAATCGCCCAGGGCGGTCTGAACGCGGGCGACGACCCGACGGACCCGGAAACCCTCAAGCTCACGCCCGCCGCGTTGCGTGATCTGGAGCTGACCTTCGACAACGCCCGGACGTTGCCGCGTGAGGAGCTGGACGTCGCGATCGAGGAGCTGCTCGCCGAGTACAAGCGGGCCCGCGAGGCGACGGACGAGCCGGTCGTGATCAACGCGATCGATCGGCGGATCGAGTGGCTCGAGCTGCGCATCGAGACGCGCGACCAGCGCCGCAAGCTCACGGGCATGCTGCGCGACGTCGATCAGCGCGAGGCGATGCTGACCGAGCGCGTCTCGACGTGGCGCGAGTCGCGGGCGTTCACGATCGTCGGACGCGTGCTGCCCAGCCGCGTCTACGACGGCGTCCGCCTGCCGCTGATGTACCGCGTCGAGTCCGTGGACGCGCTCACCGGTGGGCGCACGATCGGGTACATCCGCCCGCGTCAGCCCGACACGCTCGCCCAGCGCATCGGGCAGATCATCGGCATCCGCGGCACGACGGCGTTCGACCGCCAGCTGCGCATGAACGTGATCGACCCGGAAGAGCTCGAGGCGCTGCCAAACCCGTGACCACCCGCGAGGAGCGTGCCGGCATCTCGACGGCCTCCGGCGCGTCCACACGCCCGGAGTCCGCGTCCGCCGCGGACGAGGTGTGCGCGTCGATCGCCGCGGCGGGCATCCCGACGCCCGACCTCGCCTTCGTCTTCGTGAGCCCGCACCACGCGGACGTGATGGGCCCGGTGTGCGACCGCATCGGCTCGACGCTCGGCGCACGCCACGTCCTCGGGTGCACCGCCGGCGTCGTGCTCGGATCCACCGGGGATATGGAGGACGCCCCGGGCGTCTGTGTGCTCGCCTGCTCGATGCCCGGCGTGCGGATCGTGCCCTTCACCGGCGACGCGCTGATCACGCCCGACGCCTCGCCCGAGGCCTCCGCGGCGGCGGCGAGCGAGACCATCGGCGCGGCCGACGACCTCCGCGCCGTCATCCTCTTCGCTGACCCGTACTCGGTTCCCCTCGTCCGCCTGCTGCCCGCGCTCAACGCCGGGCGGGTCGAAGCAGAAACCCCCGAGGGTCGCCGGCGCATGGGCACCATCATCGGGGGCATGGCCTCCGGGTCGCCGCGCCCCGGGGGGAACGCGCTGGCGCTGGACGGCGTCGTCTCCCGACACGGCGCCGCGGGCGTCAGCCTCCTCGGGCCCGTGCGCGTGGACACCGTCGTGAGCCAGGGGTGCCGACCCGTCGGCGAGACCATGGTCGTCACGCGGGCCCGCTCGAACCTCGTGCTCGAGCTCAGCGGGCGTCCGGCGCTCGATGTCGTCCGCGAGACGATCGGCGGGCTTCCCAACACAACCCGCAACCTGCTCGCCGGCGGGCTCTTCCTCGGGCGCGTCGTGGACGAGTACAAGGACCGCTTCGGGCGCGGCGACTTCCTGATCCGCCACATCGTCGGCGCGGAGGAGTCCTCCGGCGCGATCGCCGTCGCGGACCTCATGCGCGTCGGGCAAACGGTGCAGCTCCACCTGCGCGATCGCGTCACCGCACGCGAAGACCTCGAGCTCCTCCTCGACGCCCAGCGCCTGCACGAGCCCCCCGCGGGCGCGCTGCTTCTGACATGCAACGGGCGCGGCAAGGCGTTCTACAACGAGCAGCACGCCGACGTCGGCGCGGTCCAGCGCGCATTCAGGACCGAGACCGCCGGTCCCGCGCGCGCCAAGAGCGGCAAGCCCGTCGGTCCGATCGAACCGAGCGTGCCGATGGCGGGGTTCTTCGCCGCGGGCGAGATCGGGCCCGTCGGCGACGACAGCTACCTCCACGCGCACACCGCGAGCATGGCGCTGTTCCGATCGCCCGATCCGGAATGAATGTGCTCGCTAGCCGGCGCGACGCATCGTCGCCTGGCTGACCAGGTCGTCGATGCGGACGGCGTCGTCGAACCGGACGCCCACCTCGTGCACGCGTCCCTCGAGCACCCGGCAGCGCACCACGCGCGACGTCAGCCGACGCTTCACGCCCGAGGCGTCCATCGCGACGATCTCGCACGCGTCCCCCGGGCGGGCCGGGGCGCCGTGCAGGAACGACATGCCCGTGCGGCTGAGGTTCAGCGTCCGCACGCGGAAGGGCACGACGTCCAGCCCGTCGGCCGGGCTCATCGAGGCGGTCACCCATCCCAGGCTCGACCCGCACACGCGGATCGCACGGGCGGAGCGGTCCAGGGTGTCTCCCGGATCGTCGGGGCGGCGCGACATCGAGTCCAGACGCGCGAACTCGTCGTCCGAGAGGCGGAGAAGGTCGGTCGGTTCGCTGGGGTCGCGCGGCATGGGTGCCTCCGGCATGCCCATCGGCCCGCGCGGGCCCGCCGCGGGTGCGAGACCCGGAACCGGGAGGCGCACGGCGTACCCCCGCCCGCACGACCGGCGTCGTCGCACACGCGCCCGTCCGGTATCAGGACAACGCTCAGATCTGGCGCGCCGGGCGGACGATCCCCCGGCACTCGCCGAACCCGATCCGCCGGAACCCCTCGCGCTCGCAATAGCCCTTGAGGATCACCTCGTCGCCGTCGGCGAGGAACTTCCGCTCCTCGCCCGTGGGCAGCCTGATCGGCGTCCGTTGCGTGCCCGGGACGAGGACGGGCGGGTCCGAGAAGGAATCGCCGTCCCACGTCAATTCGAGCAGGCATCCGCGCGAGTCGCGCGCCTTGCCCGAGACGGTCCCCGACCCGAGGAGATCGCCCGGCTGCATGGCGCACCCGTTCACGCTGTGATGCGTGAGCATCTGCGCGATCGTCCAGTACATGTCCTTGAACGTGCCCTTGCTGATGCGCACCGGGTCCATGCCCTTGGAACGCATCTGCTTGGAGAAAATGTGGACTTCGAGGGTGATGTCCACGCCGCCGTGCGCGGTGTTGGCGTCCGAGGTGAGGTAGGGGAGGGGGCGCGGGTCGCCCGCCGGGCGCTCGTAGGCCGGCGTGCGGAAGGGCGCGAGCGCCTCCATCGTCACGATGTACGGGCTGACGGTCGTCGCGAAGTTCTTCGCGAGGAACGGCCCGAGCGGCTGGTACTCCCACTTCTGCAGGTCGCGCGCCGACCAGTCGTTCAGCAGGCACAGCCCGAGGATGTGGTCCTCGGCTTCTTCGATCGGGATGTGCGTGCCCAGCTCGTTGCCGCGCCCGACGACGACGCCGACCTCGAGCTCGTAGTCGAACAGCTTGCTCGGCCCGAACCCGGGCGAGCCGCCATCTTCGGTTGGCGCCTGCTGGCCGATCGGGCGGACGATGTCCGTCCCCGAGGGGACAACCGTGGACGCGCGCCCGTGGTACGCGATCGGCACGTGCTTGTAGTTGGGCAGCAGCGGGTTGTCCGGGCGGAACATCGACCCGACGTTCGTCGCGTGGAAGACGGAGGCGTAGAAGTCGGTGTAATCACCGACCTTCAGCATCTCGTCATCGAAGGGCTCCGGATGAATGTACGGACCGACCTGGCCCTCTTCGATTGAGTTGGCCGAAATGTCATCGCGCGCCGGTGAATCCGCATTGAGCATTGCAACGACAGCACGCCGTGCCATCATGCGTTGCCCTGGCGTCAGCGACCAGAACTGAGTCGCGGCGCGGAAGGGATCAGTCAACCCAACGCTGTCGAACTTTGAGTTGAACCCGTGGTTCTCCGCTTCCACCAAACAGTCCGCAAGACTGACGACGTGATCGCCAAGCCTTACACCGACACCCGCAAAGCTGCCATCGAGTTGGCAACACAGCGGCAGATTCTGAATCGGAAAGTCCGTCGCCGGGTCGTTGGCGGACTCGACCCAGGACTCGAGGTTCGGGTCGTGCGTTTCGTCGATCTCGTAGGGCATGGGCGGCTCTCAGGGCTGTGGGTCGGTCGGATCGGGAACGCCCCCTCCGTCGCCTTCGGCGACACCTCCCCCGCACGCGGGGGAGGACGGCAGGGCTCCCTCCCCCGCGTGCGGGGGAGGGTCGGGGAGGGGGTCTTCTGCCCGCTCCAGGAGAACCCTCAGAATAGTCAAGCAGGCGGCGTCGATGTCAGACGCAATCTCACCGGCTGTGGGTCTCAATGTTTCGATTCCATGACCCGCAAGCCAGTGATCGCGTTTCAGATCATGCAACTGGTCGTGATAGCTGCTATCAAGCTCAACGATCAACGCTGACTCGTGGCAGTAGAAGTCGGCAGGGTACGGTCCGAGCGGATGCTGACGCCGGAACCGATAGCCGCCGAGCTGCTTTCTCCGAATCCGTGACCAGAGGACTTGCTCCGGCGGCGTCGATTCGTTTCGGAGATCCGTTGCTCGCGCACGAGTTTTGGCATCGGCACGCAACGCTGGATTCTCTTTGCCTTTGAACTCGCGCATCGCATCAATTGTATTCACACCGCCACGCCCGGCGGGTCCGGCTCGTCGGGGTCGGGCGTCAGATCACGCACCCTCGGCGGCGCTGGCGGGCGCAGCCAGATCGTGCTCACAGCCAGCGGCACGCACACCGCGGTGAACACGATCAGGATCGGCGTGAAGCTCTTGTTCGCGAGGTCGTACGCCGCGCCCGCCATCAGCGGGCCCGTGCCGGTGCCCGCGACCATCAGCGTCGTCACAGTGCCCCGAATCGCGCCGTGGTGCGTGCGCCCGAAGTAGCGCGCAATCGTCGGGTTGCCCACGGCGACCGAGATCGCCTGCGACACGCCGAACACGCCCATGCCCGTGCCCATGAGCGCCACGGTCCAGCCCTCCGGCGCGAACCCCGCCGCGGCGGCGAGGCAGATCAGGCAGCTCGCGCCCATTACCACGGGCGACAACCCGAGCAGCATCGACGGTCGCAGCCGGTCCGCGAGCGGGCCCGCGATCATCGTGCCCACGGCGAACGCGATGGGCCAGGGTTGGATCGCCGCGGCGGCCTGGATTTCTGTCCCTTCGATCCCGCCCGCCTGCAGCATCGTCTGCATGTGGAACAGCAACGCCGTGCCGATCAGCCCGCTCGCGAGCATGATCGGGACGATGATCCAGTACGCGCGGCTCGCCATCGCCTGGCGCGCCGTCAAGGCGGGGTCGCTGGGTGGTGGGGGCCCGCCGTGCATCACATCGTGCGTCTCGTGCTCGACCGGGTCGCCGTCGAGGTGCTGCCCGATGTCCTCGGGTTTGTTGCGGAAGACGGTGAGCACGGGCGGCATCACGAGCAGCAGCACGAACCCGGCGAGCACGAGCAGCGCCGGCCGCCACCCGTGGTGCTCGATCAGCCACGCGACGGGGATCGGCATGATCGCGGACCCCGCGGCGAACCCGAGCGCGTGAAACGAGTGGACCGTCCCGAGCTTGCGCTCGAACCACATCGCGATCGTGTGACCCGAGAGCATGCCCAGCGATCCCTGCCCGAGGAAGCGGATGAAGAAGAACCCGACGCCCAGCATGACGACGTGGTCCACCCGCGACTGCATCGCCAGCGCCCCGGCGAAGGCGAGCGTCACGGCCGCCGTGACGATGCGGAGACCGAACCGGTCCGCCGCCTTACCCACGAGCGAAAGGGGGAGGGCGGCGAGAATAGTGCCCGCGGTGTACGCCGCGCTGAGCTGCGTGACGCTGAGCCCGAGCGCTTCGCGGTACGACGTGTTGAACAGGGAGACGACGACGGTCTGCCCGGGCATCGTGGCGATGCCCATCGCGATCGCGACGCCGAGCATGGTCCACCCGTGGAACCGCGGGCGATCCGCGCCCATTCAGAGCAGCCCGATCGCGCGCAGGTCGTCGAACGGCTCGGTGAACGAGCACGATCCGTACCCCAGGCAGAACGAGTCGCGGCACCGAGCGAGCTGCTCGATCGTGATCGACGTCCCGCGCCAGGCGCATGTCTCGTCGTCGAACGTGAACGCCCGCGGGTCCATTTCATCGAGCACGGTCTGCAGCCGATCGGGCTCGATCGCCCTCGAGCGGACGAGCGCTGCGCCGAGGAAGACGTTCAGGAACCCGTGCATCACGGCGCGCGGTGGGTTCTCGTCGTAGGTCAGCGGGTGCTCAGCCCGGAGAGGATGGTGCAGCCCTGCGGTCGGCTCGAACGCGACCTCGGCCGTCGCGCACGCGTTGATGAACCGGGCGACGTCCTCGGTGCTCGGGATCATGCTCGGCTCGACGCCACCGCAGCGGATCTTGGCCTTCGCCTCCCCGCCCGCGAGCGCGGCGACGAACCCCCGCGGGTCGCCGCCGAAGATCGTCTCGGTCGGCAGCTCCATCGCGACGCCGAGGTCCGACGGGACCGCGTCGAGCACGTCGTCCACGTCGCCCGGCTCGTTGATCTTCAGCTCGATGGACGCGACCCGCGCCTGCCCGTTCTCGTGTGTGCCGTGGTGCTCATTGAAGGCGTCGATCGCGTCGAGCGATTCTTCGAGATCGGCGTTGATGATCGCGGAGATCATCCACGGCCCGGCGATGCCCGCCATCTCGGTGTACCCGCTGGTCGCGTACGTCCCCGGCATGACGATCGAGCCGTGCTCGGTGAGCTCGTCCAGCCGCGTGACGGGGCACTTGAGCTTCCCCAGCGCAAAGCTGTTATCCGCGGCGAGGTACGTCGCGTAGTTCTTGACGGTCGTCGGCATGTCGAGCTTCGCGGGCGGGAAGAGCCCGGCGTAGTCGATCAGCCCGGTCAGAAACGCGCGCAGGGTCTCGGTCATGGGCGATCCTAGCACGTCGGTGCGGACCCACGACGCACGCCGAGGATGGGCCGAGCGGATCCAGCGGATCCGTTTGGGGTCGCAACCGCTGGATTTCCTGGCGCACATCCGCGGCGTCCGAACTTACTTCGCGAGTTTCGCGATGACCCGCCACAAGTCATGGTGCGACAGGTCGAGCCCGGTCTCGCGGTTGAACCGCTCGGCGAGGGCGTCAAACTCCGGCGTGTGCGGCAGGCGGTCGCGGGCGCCCATCGTGCCCGCCGCCGCGACCACCAGTTCGGTCAGCAACCGCTCCTGCTCGGGCTCGATCGTGGGGGGGCGATCCGTCGTGCGCCCGAGCTTGGGCAGCCGCCCGGACTTGCGGAGCGTCTGGAGCCGGTGCAGCGTGTCGCGTGCGTTCGGGCAGTCGAGCTCGCGGAGCAAGGCATCGAACTCCCGCGTGTAGGGCAGCGCGTCGAGCGTCCTGCCCGCGCGCTCGTACGCCGCGATCAACGCCGCGTCCGCGTCTTTCGTCAGCACGCCCGCGCCGAAGAGGGACGCCGGCGCGCCGTCCTTCGGTGCCGAGATCTCTGGCGACGCGCCGTCCGGTGCGCGTTCGCCCTCGCTCAGCAGCGGCTCCCAGTCGTGCATCGCGTCATCCGGCGTGCGCGCGGGGTCGAAGAAATCCGCGAGGCACCGCTCGAACAGCGCGTGCCGGCGCGCGTTCGCGATCCCGGCGTCGCAATGCCCGGCGGGCACGACAAACCGCCACTTCTGCCCGGGGTCCGACCCGAGCGCGTTGAACACCGCGCCCGCCGTTGGCGCGGGCACCACATCATCACGCTGCGCGAGCTTCACCAACGCCGGCCCGCGCACGCGCGCGGCCTGGACCACCGTGTCCAGCATGCGCAACCGCTGGGTAATCGTCTCGGCCCGCTCCGGCTTGAGCCGCAACAGCTGGGCCACCTCGCGGCCCGTCCCGCCAGGCGTGTGCGAAAACCGCCACGGCCAGTCGCCCATGCCGGGAAGCCCGACCGCGAGCCGCTCGATCATCGGCTCGTGCCGCAGACGCCCGACGAGCTGCGCCGCGACGGCGACCGCGAGCCCGCCGCCGAGCGATTCGCCGTGCAGGTACACGGGCGGGCGCGCCGACGCGGTCTCGATCGGCGTGTCCGGCGAACGCCCGTAGAGCGCGTTCCGCAGCGCCCGGCAGGCGTCTGCCAGATCACCCACCGCCTGGGGGACCACCCACTGCATCGCCCGGTCCGGCGTGTCGCCTACCGCGTCGAGCCCGCGGGTGAACCACGTCCCGCCCGCGTGCGGCTGGGTCAGATCGCCCACGCCCACGCGCGAGCCCGGGTACCCACGCACGCGGATGACAAGCACCGCGACGCCGCGTTCGAGGACCCTCGCCCACCCCTCGGCGTCCGCTTCGAGGGTCGAGCAGACCTCGGACCCGTGACTCGTGACAAGCCCGGCGCGGACGGGCCCGTCGGGAAGTGCGAGGCGGCACCCGATGCGGACGCCGTCGAAACTCGAGAACTCGTGCGTCGCCGTCGGGTCGGACTCGTCGGCGCCGGTAGCGCGCGGGCGGAGGTGGGGGCGTTCCGCGCCCACACGCCGGAACCACTCGGACCAGAACGCCGAGTGATCGCGCGCCGGCGCGTGGTCAGCGACGCGCGCGAGCGTCTGAACGGGGGAATAGCCGAAATCGTCGGGTTGCGTGCCCACCGGGCGAAGGGTATGGCGGGAGCAATCAGCTTTCAGGCGGGGCAGAAAGCCCTCTTCGGACTTCCTGACGGCTCACTGCTCAGGGCTTCTTCACGGCTCGTACGCGTCGAACTCGTCCTGCTGCGCCTCGACGCGGGCCTGACGGGTCGTCGCGGCGTAGATCTTCGTCGCCCGCGTGTGATCGTACCGCGCGACCCAGAGCTGGCTGGACGGGCGACCCTCGCCCTCGGCGAGCTCGCCGCGCTGGGCGGTCCACATCATCCATTCGCCGTCGGCGGTGATCACCGGCAGCCCGTCGAACCCGCGCGCCTTCGTGATCCGGATCCGCGGGCGGACGTCCAGGCTCGGGTCCGCCGCGACCATGAAGACCTCGTAGTTCCCGTGCCCGAGCTCGCTCGTCGCGTAGACGAGGTAGTCCGAATCGCGGGTGAAGAAGGGGCACCAGTTCACATGGGCGTTGTCGGTGAGCTGCGTCTCGTTCGCGATACCCGTGATCGCGCCGGTGTCGTCGTACACCAGGTCCGCGACCATCACCTGCAGCAGGTTGTCGCCGCGCCGGTCGGACCGGTACGTGATCCGCTTGGCGTCGTGCGAGAAGAACGGCCCGCCGTCGTACCCGCGCGCCGTCACGAGGGGCGTGTGCGTGTTGTACTCCGCGTCGTAGACCCAGATGTCCCCGTCGCCCGGGCGCAGCCCGTCGGGCGCGTCCACGTGGGTGTACAGGATGTGGCGCGAATCGGGCGACCAGCTCGCCTCGGCGTCGTACCCGTCGCGGGTAAACATCGCCTCGGGCTCGCCCATGAAGAGGTTGACGCCCTGCGTGCCGTCCGCGTCGAGGAACTCGGGGTCGATCCACGAGCGGACGATCTCCATCTCACGCGGGAACTGCCAGGAGTACTTGCTCGTGCCGCGCTGGTAGCCCGCCGGGTCGTCCTCCTTGGGAGGCGTCGTCGTCGTGCCGAACAGGAAGTGGTAGGGCTTGGTCGGGTGGGGCCACCCGCAGGTGTTGGCGCTGCCCGGCTCGGACACCCGGAACGCCTGCTTGAGCCCGACGATGTCGCCCGACTCGTTGCGCTTCAGGCCCGCGACGTACATCGAGTAGTGCTGGTCGGGAGTCTCGCCCTCGGCGGGCGCGGGGATCGCCTGGAAGATGATCCAGTCGTCGTCGGGGGAGAAGTACGCCTCGCCGGCTTTGAGGAACTCATCGCGGCTCGTGAGCTGCACGTGGTCCGTCAGGATCGCGTTCTCGGCGTTCGTCCACGCGGGGTCCCAGTCCGGGTTCGGATTTGTCCCGGGCGGGGCGACGAGTGCAACAGCGGCGAGCGTGAGCATGGCTTCTCCTACCATCGCGGATGCACGACCCTGCCGCCCATCCGGTCCCGAAGTGGGTGTACGACCCGCCGGCGGATGGGCCGCGGGTGGTGCACGAGTCACTCTATGACGCGGACGGCACCCGCGGCGGGTTCGTCGTGGTGGACAAGCCCTCCGGGCTGCTCGCCGTGCCCGGGATCGGGCCAGAAAAAGCCGACTGCGCCCGCTCCCGCGTCCAGCGCATGTACCCCTGGGCGACGGGCCCGATGACTGTCCACCGGCTGGACCTCGCCACATCCGGCGTCCTCATCCTCGCGCTGGACCCGTGGACGCACCGGAACCTGTCCAAGCAGTTCGAGGACCGGAAGGTTGAGAAGCGCTACGTCGCGCTCGTCGAGGGGCATCTGGATGTCGATTCGGGCGCGATCGACGTCCCGATGCGCAAGGACCTGGACCGCCCGCCGACGCAGCTCGTCGATTGGCGCGATGGCAAGCAAAGCCGAACCGAGTTCCGCGTGCTGGCCCGCGAGACGATCAACGCGAACGGGCGCGCGACCGACGTCACCCGCGTCGAGCTCAGGCCGATCACCGGGCGGACGCACCAGCTCCGCGTGCACGCTGCACATCCGAGGGTGACGACGGTGGGGCACCCGCCGGGCGAGCACCTGCCCGAGGAGGACGGGCTCGGCGCGCCGATCGTGGGCGATGAGCTGTACGGCGGCATCGACGCGCCGCGGTTGATGCTACACGCGTGGTCGGTGACGTTTCACCACCCGAAGACGGGGAGGCGGATGAGTGTGTGGGCGGAGGAGAATTTCTGCGAGTCCGGCAATGGCTGACGCACATCCTGAATCTTGTGCAGAGTGCGGGTATGACCTCGCAAATCTCGATGTGACGAAGTGCCCGGAGTGCGGGTCGGTTCACAGGAATGACCCCGAAGCCGCAAGGTTTGCAAGAACGAACTGTGGATTAGTGTGGCAGGCGGTTCTGTGGGGCGTGGGTCTAGCCGTCGTTGTAGTGGGTCTAATTCCGGCTGCGATTGGCTTGTTGTATTCAGCGTATCTGCTCGTCGAGATCCCTAAGGAGCCACCATACAGACGCGTACGCATGTCGCTTTGGCTTGCTCTTGTGACATCTCTTGTGACGATTCTCGTCTCAATCATGTTGGCTATTGGGATTGTCGGTTTGTTCGTAAGGTGATTGGCACTTCAGCCGGACCTAGTAGTACAACGGCTCCACATACGGGCTCGGCCAGCTGATCCCCGCGGCTTCCATGATCTTCTTGAGCTCGCGCGTGTCGTGCTCGCCGAACGCGTCGCGCTCGAACGAGTCCAGATCCAGCACGCCCCAGCAGTCCCCGTTCTGCTCGAACATGGGCAGCACCAACTCCGCCTTGTCGCGCGGGTCGCACGCGACGTACCCGGCGCCGAGGTTGTGCACGTCCGACACGATCATCGGGCGGCGCTTGGTGAAGACCTGCCCGCAGGCGCCGTGCATGCCGATGGGCGAGCACGCGGGCTTGTCGCGGGACGGGCCCAGGACCATCTCGGGCTCGCCGTCGTGGTTGGCGCTGATGAGGTAGAACCCCGCCCAGGTGACGCCGTGGTCTTTCATGTGGCGCCAGAGGACGTCCGCGGCCTGGTGCATCCGCGCGGTCCGGTCGCCGGCGATGCCGGCAAGCGCGAGCGAGATCGGTCGGTAGTCGCGTTCGTAGACGGGCATGGCGGATTGAAGGCGCTCAAGAAGAGACGGAGAGACCAAGAGACAAAGAGACGGAGTGGGGCATGAGCCCCGAGCGTGAGCGACTGGCAGATTCAGTCTTCGGGTCCATGAACGGGGCGCACGAAAAACCCCTCGCTCGCGCGAGGGGCTCGTGGGTGATCCGGGTGTCGCGTCGCGTCAGAGCGTCGCGCTGGTGAAGGGCAGCAGGCCCATGTAGCGCGCCCGCTTGATCGCCTGGGCGACCATGCGCTGCTGGCGGGCGTTCGTCGCGAGGCGCTTGCGCCCGTAGATTTTCCCGTTGGGCGTCATCGAGCGGCGGAGGGCTTCGACGTCCTTGTAATCGACGAACTCGATGCCCTTGCCCGAGGTCTGGGTGAGCTTCGCGGGGGGCCCGCCGGGCGTGAAACGGTTGAATCGGCTCATGGGTCAGAACTCCGTCGCGGTCTTGCGGCCCGGTTGGATTCCCCAACGCAGGGAACCCGCCGGGCGACGGCGAGGTGGAGGGTAGGCCCGAGGCCCGATCGGGTCGAATCCGCTGGATTCGCTGGCGCTCATCCGCGGCGTCGGGGGGAGGGTTCACGCCGCGGATGAGCGGAGCGAATCCAGCGGATCCCGCAAGCCTCACCCCGCCACGGGCCCCGCCTTAGTCCCCGAGCCCGGGGCCTCCAGAGCAAGAAGCCCCGCCCCGCGCCAGAGGACGTACGCCGCCATCACCAGAAGCCCGGCGTTGCGGACCACGTGGCACCACCCGACGCCCCCGGTGCACGGCCATTCCAGGTCGCCGAAGCACGAGCAGGTGACGTCCATCCCGCGATAGATCACAGACGCGTTGATCGCCGTGAACCCCACGAGCATCACGACGGAGACGAGGGCCGCGGGGCGCGTCCAGAACCCGACGAGGAGCAAGACCCCGACGATGAGCTCCATCCAAGGAACCACGTACGCCGCGGTCACCAGCGCGTGGTGGTGGACCACGGGGTCGAGGATGTCGTACGCCTTGATCGCCTCGGCGAACGCGAACGTGGGGTCACGCCCCTCCTCCCAGGTACGGTGGAAGAGCTTCATGTACGCCGCAAGGGTGAACGCCCCGCCGACGATCAGCCGGCACGGGGCCTGCGCGAGCAGCGATTCCTTCCAACCGGGCGCGCTCATCCGTCGTCCTCAGAGGTCGGCAAGCCCGCACGCTTCCACTCGTCGTACCCGAGCCCCATGATGCGGATGTCAGCAAAATCGAGCCCGAGATCGGGCCCGTAGTTGAGCAACCGGTTGGCGGTGTTGTGCGATGCGTCGCACGAGCCGCCCGTGCAATAGATGACCACGGGCATCGACGGGTCGTGCGCAAGCAGCTCGCTCGCGCGGGCGAAGACCTCAGACGCGGGCATCCAGACCGCGCCCGCGATGTGCCCGTCGAGGTACTCGTCCTCGTGGCGGGCGTCGAGGAACAGCGCCCCCTGGTCGTAGAGCTCGGCCGCTTCACCCAGGCGAATCATGTCGTCGAGCACCGCCGCGCGGAGCAGGTCCTCCGCGGGCATGAGCATCACGGCGTTCGGGTCGTAGACCTCGAACGGGTCGTCGCCGGCCGGGGTGTCCGTGCCGATCTCAGCCGGCGTCGTGCCGCCGTCGGGATCGATCGGCAGGCCGGGGTCGTTCGGCGACGTCGGCACCGCGGCCGGGCCCGCGAGCCGGATCGGGCGCTCGCGCGTCAGCGAGTGCCCCACGCCGACCACGCCCGCCAGCCCGACGAGGGCGACGGCCCGGATGATCGTGGGCATGCAAAACCCCGGGCGGGTGCCCGGGGTCGAGGGTCGGTGTCGTGGCGCGGTCATGGCGGGCTCGCGATCAGTCCTCGCCCTGCACGACGCCGTAGAACCGCGGCTCCACGGTCTCTTCGAGCGGGACATCCGTCTCGATCTTGAGCTTGGTGTTCACGCGGGAGTTCTCGATCACGCCAACGGCGGTGATCGAGACGATCCACTCCGTCGGGTTCTCGGGATCGACCGGCTTGAACTCCGAGGTGATCTCGATCGCCTCGGTCGGCAGCGAGACGCCGGTGACCTTGAAAGGCTTGCCCGAGTGCGAGCGGACGCGGAACTCCTGGGTCGTCTTATCACCGACGCTGACGCGCCCGATGCGGATCGCCTGAGGATCGACGCGGACGTCGCCCAGGATCCGCCCGATGATCTGGATCTCGAAGACGGGGCGGCGCGGGTCGTTCGTGCGGACAAACATCTTGTCGGAGATCACGTCCGGGCTCATGCCCTCGGTGAGGGTCAGCTTGATGGCCGAGTAGGGGAGCTGCTCGCCGCTGAAGTCGGCCCTGCCGTGCTCGACGATTTCGATCTCGATCTGCTCGTTGAGCTTGAGGTTCGAGAGGGTGGCCTTGGTGACCTTGAAGTCATCGGTGCGGCCGAAGACGCGGACGGTCCGCGACGGGGTCGAGCCCTTCTCGATCGCGTTGCCAAACGTGACGACGCGGGGGTCGGACCCGACGAGCGGGATGACGTTGACCGCGAGCTGCACCGCGACGTTCCGCTGCTTGGAGCTGTCGGTGTTGATGCGGATCGTGCGGCGGTTGGCGCCCTGACGCTTCGTGGCGTCGTAGGTCGCCTCGATGATGCCTTCGTCGCCCTCCTCGAACACGCCGTTCTTGGGCAGCGCCGCGGGGTCGATCTCCTCGCGGACCTCGTTGCCCTCGTCGTCCGTCGTGATGCGCCACAGCTGGGCGAGCGTGCACCCGCAGTCGGGCTTGATCCGCGTGAGCGTGATCGGGCCCGGGCCGATGCTCTTGAACCGGAACTCGGCGGTGGGCTTGTCCGTGTCCAGCACGTTGCCCATGTCCACCTCGTTGTCGTAGAACACGATCTCGCCCGTGGAGCCGGCACGCAGGCGCGGGCCGGGGCGCGGCACGGCCGGCGTCAGCGGGCCCGCGGCGGGGCTGGTCGTTGTCTCGGCGGGCTGATCCTGCTCCTGGTTCGCGTTCTGGGCGAACACCGAGCCACCCAGAAGAGCGACGGCGAGCGACGCCACGAACGGACGAAGACGGTTCTGCTGGCGGTTCATCGTTGAAGACCCTCCTGACGGACCGGCAGAAGGCCGGCTCGAGTGATTTCTATCGACGGTCGTCGGTGATACTGCCCCGCGGGGCGGTGCGTTGCAACCCTATCCCGGTTATCACGCCCGCGAATCCGGGCGCGGTGCCCAACCCGACCCCGATGGACCGACGCGGGCACCTCACGAGCGGCATCGCCGCCCGGTCCTCACGCCCCAATCTCACGACTGACCCCACGCCCGGATCGCGCCCGGCGGGCGTCAATCCTCCGTCGGGCACCCGGCGATGAAGCCCGCCACGAAGCAGTCGATGTCGTCGAGGTTGATCGTCCCGTTCCCGTCGCAGTCGGCCGTCGCGACGTCGCCCGAGAGGAAGCCCGCGACGAAGCAGTCGAGATCGTCCAGGTTGATCACGCCGTTGGCGTCGCAATCCGCGAAGGCGCACCTGGCGGCGGTGCCGTAGACGTTGATCGAGAAGTCCTGCCACGAGCCCGTGTCCAGGTTCGCCATATCTGCGATCTCGACCGTCCAGACGCCCTGCGACGACTCGCCCCACGAGCGGAGGCTCGTGAAGACGTAATCGACCATGTCCTCGGTCGTGTCGGCACGCGGGGCGGAGACGATCGACTCGGTGCCCTGCGGGCTGGTCACCTTGATGCTCAGGTCGCCCACGTACGTGTGCGTCAGGTTCATCACGAGCTCGAACGATTCGATCGTGACGTCATCGGCGACGATCGTCGTGCGGGTGAGCCCGACGGGGTTGTTGTCCGGGATCGCGGTGTTCACGGTCTCGACGCCCGAGGTCGCGCTGACCTCCGCGGCGACGGGCGTCCAGGTCTCGGCGGCGGCGCAGAGGGCCGCCGCGTCGATCGCCCCGAAGCCGAACTTGTAGCTCACGTCCTGCCCGGCGGCGTTGGTCGTCCAGTCCGGGTCCGCCGGGTCGCACATGCGGGCGGTGTCCACCAACGCGTGCATCATGTCGCGCCAGGTCATCGCGGGGTTGGCCTCGAGGGCGAGCGCGATCGCCCCCGCCGCGAGCGGGGAGGCCGAACTCGTGCCGCCGAAGTTGGACGTGTACCCGTCGCTCGTGGTGGTGGAGTAGGTGCTCCGCGAGTTGCCCGACGAGTGGGTGACGACGAGCATGGACGACCCCAGCTCGTTGTACCAGGCCTCGGTGTCGCCGTCGCCGATCGCGCCGATCGCGAAGGTGTGGCGGTTCGACGCGTACGGGTCGTAATCCACGCGGTCCGAGGGCGTGCCGTTCCCGGCGGCCCAGCAGATGATCGTGCCCAGCCCGCCACGCCCGTTGTTGACCGAGTCGGCGATCGCGTCGCGCTCGAGCGTCGAGTAAGAGTGCAGGTTCCCGTTGTCCGACGGACCCCACGAGTTGTTCTTGATGTCGTTCACGCTGTTCATGAAGGTGAACGAGAGGGCGTTGGTGGTGGGGTCGAAGCTGGCGCCGTCCATCTCGGTGAGCGCGGCGTTGTACGCGAGCCCGACGGCGCCGATGCCGTTGTCGCCCACCGCCGCCATGATGCCCGCGACGCCCGTGCCATGCGAGGACTGACCGACGACCTGCGAGGCCGACGCATCGTTGTTCGCCACCAGGTCCGGGTGCGAGTCCTGGTACCCGCCCTCGACGACGCTCACCGTCACGCCCGCGCCCGTATAGCCCATGTCCCACGCGCCGTCGGCGTTGATGTCCGCGACCGGGTTGAGAAGGTTCCGCAGATGCCAGATCGTGCCGTTCGCAAGGTTCGGCTCGTTCGGCCCGCGGAGCGTGGGCATCGCGCCGCCCGCGACCTCGACCGATTCGTACATCCCCGTTGCGCGCAGCGACGACGCGATCGAGACCGCCTCGCCCACGCTCGCCGCGTCGATGACGGCGTACCCGGGCACGGCGTCCGACGCCGAGACGCCCACCGCCTCGGGGAGCGCCTTGCCCAGCCCACCCACGCGCGTCCGCAGGCTGTCGAGGTCGTTCGTCTTGACGATCACGCGGTTCGTGAGCTGCACCGTCCTGGCGGGCAGCGCGGCACCGCCCTTGCCCGCCCGGGTCTCGATCGCCGCGGACGTGCGCGCGCCCGCGTCCTCGATCAGGAGGTTTGCCGTCCGGCCGTTGATGGGCACCTCGCGGGGCTCGTTGACCGCGGCGCTGTTCGGCGCGGCGGCCACGCCGCCCGCGATCCCGCACACGCACACGATTGCCGAGAGGCGGGATCCCGCACGATGACCCAGGCGTCCGAACATTCGATCTTCTCCGTGTCTCCGCCGCCCAAGACTCCGGGCGACGCTCCATCCGTGGGGCGTGAAGGCCCCGGGGGTGACAATCCCCCGCACGCTCTTCGCACGCCCGCGGGCCCCGGATCCCCCGGGATACCACCCCTGACGGTACCCCGCCGAAAGAGGGGGGGCCACGAATCCGCGGCCACACCCCCGACCTCAGCCCGCGGGGCGGGTGATGGGGGCCCGGCAGGGTCCGATCACGGGCGGCGGGGCGGCGTCAGCACCCCGTGAGGAACGCCGCGACGAACGCGTCGATGTCGTCCACGTTCAGCGACCCGCTGGCGTCAAAATCGACCGCCAGATCGCCCGCGAGGAAGGCGGCGACGAAGGCGTCGATGTCGTCCACGTTCAGGTTCCCGTCGCCCGTCAGGTCCGCGAGGCAGCTCGCGGGAAGGACGGTCCACGACACGGCCTGCGTCATCCGGTTGTTGCGGATGTTCGCCGCCCGGACCATGTCGGTGTTGTCCACGACGGTCGCGGTCAGCGTGCCGCCCGCCGTGATGCCGAAGCTCGCGGGCACGAGACTCGTGAGCCCGTCGGCACCCGCGACGGGCGAACCGTCGAGGTCCCACGAGACATCAAGATCGTGCCCGATGGGCTGCATGGGCGTGACGGAGACCGTCGCGTCCGCGTCGATGGGCGACCCGTTGGGCGTGTGGTCGTCGATGGGCTGGACCTCGAGGTAAAACGCCGCGATCAGGCGCTCCGCGCTCGGCGCGTTGAACTTGCGATTGAGGTTCCGCATCATCGAGTTGTTGGACGGGCGGTAGATGCCCAGCGCCGAGTAGTTGCACCCCTCGTAGGTGCCGACGGTGCCGTCGAAGCGAGGGTCGGAAAACCCGAGCCACTCGTGCCACTTGCGCTCGTCCGCCGCCATCTGCGACGCGGGGTAGATCGACGCGTTCTTGGTGCCCGGCTCACCGCCGGACCACGTTGTGGGCCCGCCGTAGGTGTACTCGTCGGCGAGATCACCAAGAGAGTGCCCGAGCTCGTGGATCGCGATCTGCGGGGCGGACCCGTTCCCGCCCGCGCTGGTGCCGAGGTCGGACCCCGGATAGCCCGCGCCGCCGTACTTGCTCGAGTTCGCCAGCGCGACGACCTGATCGACGTCCGGCGCGAGGTTCGCGTGCGCGTAGGCCTTCGAGACGTTCACGCACAGCAGTCGCTCGGTGCCGCCGCACCAGTACTGCATGTCGAGCGCGGTGTCGCGGTCGATGCCGGGCGAGGGGTCGTTGTCCACGCCCGACTCGTTGGACTCGACGAAGATCGCGTGAACGCGGAAGTAGTTCTCGTACGCCTTGAACGGCTCGTACAGGAACAGCTGCGAACTCGCGAACGCGACGTGCGAGTCGAAGGCGCTCTCTTCCGCCGCGGTGTACCCGTCGCCGACGAAGACGAAGTCCACCCGGTTATCAGCGACGCCGCGGCGCTGGGGCCGGCTCTGACGCTCGAGGATCGCGGGCTCGATCGGCATGAGCACGCGGACGCCCGTCAGGTTCCCGTCCGGGCCCTCCCAGCACCCGTGGACATACTCAAAATTCGGGTCCTCGATCGCCCCGATCGCGATGCGGTCGGGCCCCGCCGCGGCGGTGCCGGCAGCAAGGGCGAAGGCCGCGATCGCGGCAAACGGTGTGATTCGCGTCTGCATGGGTGATTCTCTCCGGCGGGCGGTTCGCCCGAACAGACCGCGCGGGTCCCTTCAATCCAGCGAAATCGTTCTCCGGGAGGAGTCCGATCAGACCCCCGAACCCGCGGGCATCCCCACCCGCCACGCCGCGATCGCCGCCCGCACGTCGTCTGGCGTCTTCGCCCCCTGCACCCCCGCCTTGAGGGGCTTGCAGTGCGACCCGTTGATCGTCTTGCCCAGCCAGCTGATCTTCTGGCGGATCTTGTGCAGGGCGTAATGCTCGTTGCGGTACTCGAGCATCCGCTCGAAGTACGCGAGCACGCCGTCGAGCTTCTCGTCCTCGGACGGTTCGAGGTCGCGCGGCACGCGCCCCTCCGCCAGCGCCCGCTGTGCTTCCCACCCGAGCCGGAACACCCACGGCATCCCGAAGGCGCCGCGCCCGATCATCACGCCCGCGCACCCGGTGTCGTCGAGCATCTCCAGGACGTCCTCGGGCGTCTTGACGTCTCCATTCCCAAGCACGGGAACTCCGCCAGTTGTCGTGCCGTCGTGCGCGCCGGTCGCCTCGCCGACCGCATCGACCACGCGCCGGATCCCCTCGCGCCGGCAATCACCCTTGAAGCGCTGCTCCGTCGTGCGCCCGTGGACGGTGATCGCCGCCGCCCCGAGTTTGCAGAGTCCGACCGCCAATTCTCCCGCAACGCCCCGCTCGTAGTCGTCCTCGGACCACCCAAGGCGCATCTTCGCCGTCAGCGGCGTCGAGTCGGGCAACGCCCCACGCACCGCCTCGAAAATGCGCAGCGTGTTGGGCACGTCGCACATGAGCTTGGACCCGCCGTCCTTCTTGCAGACCTTATCGACTGGGCACCCCATGTTGATGTCCACGACCGTCGCGCCGTGGTCGGCGCACCACCGAGCCCCGTCGGCGAGCACCGCCGCGTTCCCGCCGTAGAGCTGCATGCAGATCGGGCGGTCCAGTTCGCTCGTGCGAGCCAGGTCGATGCTCGCCTCGGACCCGCACAGCAGCCCTTGGGGGCTGAGCAGGTCGGTGCACGCGAGCCCGACGCCCCCGAACGAGCGGCACGTCTCGCGCCACGCCAGGTCGCACCACCCCGCGATGGGCGCGAGCATGAGGTTGGTCTCGAGGGCGACCTCGCCCGCGGGGGCTCGCAGTGTCAGGGGGATGCCGGTCACGCCGCGATCGTAAGCCCCAGCACCGCAACCACCAAGCGGGTTACGCGATGCGGGCGTTGCCCGCCTGCAGGGCGATCTCGATCGCCGAGGGCCTCGGGCGCGGGGCGCTGACGGTCAACTCGACGGCGCGGAACCGCGTCTCGGCGGCCGTCCGCATCAGGATCTTGCCCGGCTTGAGCTGGGCGAACCGCATGAGCTGCGCCTTGACGCGCGGGCGGTCGAACGCCCCGTCGAACGCCTCGACCGCCGCGAGCCCCTGCGAGCCGTCGGGCATGTCCACGGGCTGGTACATCACGCCCAGCTTGTCGGGGCGGTCCTGCGCTTCACCGAGCCCGCTGAGCCAGGCGCACTCGTACTCCTTGCACGTCCTCGGACGCTCGTTGTAGATGGTGCACCCGCCGCCGGGGCGCTCCAGGTCCGTGTGCCGGCACCAGGTGTTGACGGGCTTGTTGAGCTCGGGGATGTCGGGCAGCCGGCAGCAGACCCGGCAGTCGCCGCACGTCCGCCCGCTGACGAGGTTGCGGTACGACCGGGCGGCGTCCTGCGTCGAGCGCGCAAGGACGCCGTCCTCAGGGCTCGTGGTTGCTGTCTTGGGCTTATCGGACACGACGCCTCCTCGCTCAGGTCTCCCACACGCTCATCGGCCCGCGGCGCGCTCCGGTTGAGCGGTTCGGCGAGACTTTTCCGGTTCTGCGGGTTGTGCCGGTTGTGCGGGCGAACCCGTGGGCACCCGTTCGGGTACAGTCCGCGCGTGTACCAGGCACTCCTGACCCGCAAGTACCTCACGAGCAAGATCATGCCCCTGCTGGCGATGATCGCCGTGATGCTGTCGGTCGCGACGGTCCTCGTCACGTGGTCGATCATGGGGGGGTTCCTCAAGGTGCTGCTCGATTCCGGGCGTCCGCTGATCGGCGACGCCGTGGTGCACTGGCCCGTCGCTGGCTTCGCCCACTACGACGACCTGGTCGATCGCCTCGAAGCGCACCCCGAAATCGACGCCGCCGCGCCGATGACCGAGTCGCTCGGGCTCGTACGACTGCCCAACACGCAGGTCCGCGTGATCACCGTCAAGGGCGTGGACCCCGAGGGCTTCCGCAAGGTCACGGGATTCGAGGACCGCCTCTGGTGGCGCCCGCTCGACGAGCCGACCCGCAAGGACCGCGACCGCGAAGACCCGCGCCTCGAGAACCACGAGGTCATGTCGTATTTCTACGACAACGGGCTGAGCATGACCCGCCCGGACCCGATCACGGGCGAGCCCGAGTTCGCCGCGATCCTGGGCATCGAGGTCTCGGGGTTGCTCCAGCGCACCAAGGCGGGCGTGTACGTCGAGCGCGCGTCCGTCGGCGCGCGCTCGGACGGGTCGATCGCCGTCGAGAACATCTTCATGCCCCTCAACGGCGAGGTCGGGCTCACCCTCCTCGCGCTCGACGACGAGGGCGTTCCCATCGACTCCGTCTCGCGCCAGATGCCCGTCGCCAACGAGTTCCAGTCCGGTGTCTACGAGGTGGACGCGGGGACCGTGCTCGTCCCCCTCGAATGGCTGCAGCGCCAACTCCGCATGGACGAAGCCACCAAGGTGAACACCTCGTCCGACGGCGTCTTCGACTACGAGGTCGGCGAGGACGGCGTCCTACGCCCGAAACCCCTCGAGACCGTCGGCGTCGCGCCCGCGCGCGTCACGACCGTCCTCGTCCGCGGCGCCGAGGGCACCACGCCCAAGGGCGTCAAGACGATCATCGAGGAGGCCGTCTACCCCGAGCTCGCCCGCGCACACCCGGACGTGCCGCACCCCCTGGACATCATCGTGATGACCTGGGAGGACCAGAACGCCACGCTCATCGCGTCCGTGCGCAAAGAGACGGGCATGGTCCTCTTTGTCTTCGGCATCGTCTGCTTCACCACCGTGTTCCTCGTCCTCGCGATCTTCTGGTCGATGGTTTCCGAGAAAACCCGCGACATCGGCATCCTCCGCGCGCTCGGCGCGAGCACGCCCGGCGTCGCGTGGCTCTGGCTCCGCTACGGCGTCGCGATCGGCGTCGTCGGGTCCGTCTCCGGCCTGATCGCCGGGTACCTGATCGTCACCAACATCAACGCGATCCACGACTGGCTCGGCGAGACCTTCAACCTCGTCGTCTGGGACGCCCAGGTGTACTACTTCACCGAGATCCCGCGCGAGGTCGAACTCTACAAGGCCATCATCGTCTTCGTCGCCGGGATCGCAACGTGCCTCTTCGGTGCCGCCCTCCCCGCCTGGCGCGCCGCACGCATGCGGCCCGTGGAGGCGCTGCGGTTCGAATGACCACGCCAGCCACACAACCCGAGGGCCAACCCGCGCCCCTCCTCGAGGTCGCCGACCTGCGCAAGACCTACAAGCTCGGACGCGTCAAGGTGCCCGTCCTCCACGGCGTGGACCTCACGGTTCACAAGGGCGAGTGGGTTGCCATCCTCGGCGCTTCAGGCTCTGGCAAGAGCACCCTCCTGCACCTCTGCGGCGGGCTCGATCGACCCGA
>JAUHXM010000122.1 GCA_030426605.1 Phycisphaerae bacterium
TTCTCGGCGACGACGCCCAGGTCGTGCGTGATGAGCATGATCGCCATGCCCGTGTCGCGTTTGAGTTCGTCGAGAAGCTCGAGAATCTGCGCCTGAATCGTGACATCGAGGGCGGTCGTCGGTTCGTCGGCGAGCAGCAGGCGGGGCTGGCACGCGAGGGCCATCGCGATCATGACGCGTTGGCGCATGCCTCCGGAGAACTCATGGGGGTAGGATTTGATCTTGGCGCGCGCCTTCTTGATGCCGATCGTCTCCATCGACTCCACGGCGATGTCGATCGCCTCGGCTTTGGTCGCGGTGCGGTGCAGGCGGATCGCCTCGGTGATCTGGTCGCCCACCGTGTAGACCGGGTTGAGGGAGGTCATGGGCTCCTGGAAGATCATCGCGATCTCGTTGCCGCGGACCTGGCGGATGTGGTCGAGCTCGGCCTCGCCGCCGCCCAGATTGGCGCGGAAGAGGATCTCACCCCGGTCGTACCGCGCGGGCGGGCGCGGGATGAGCTGCAGCGCGCTCATCGCGGTGACGGACTTGCCGCACCCGGACTCTCCCACGACGGCGAGCGTCTGGGCGTCGAAAACGGACATGTGCACGCCATCGACGGCTTGGATGCGTGGGCCCGTGCCGTTGTCGAACGAGACCGCGAGGTCGCGCACCCGCATGCGGGGTTGTTCGGTCACACCCGTCATACGCGGCCCGCCTTGCGTTTGGGGTCGAACGCCTCGCGGAGGCCCTCGCCGACGAAGTTGAGCGCGAGCAGCGTGATGCCCAGCAGCAGGCACGGGAAGAAGAGCAGCCACCAGTGGCTTCGGTACGTGTTGAGTTCGCCCAGCCCGTCCGCCGCGAGGTTGCCCCAACTCGGCAGGGGCGGCTTGACCCCGATGCCCAGGAAGCTCAGGAAGCTTTCTTGGAGGATCGCCTGCGGCACGGCGAGCGTGGCGTACACCACGATCGGGCCGATCAGGTTCGGGATGAGGTGCTTGGCGAACACCCACCACGCCGGCGCGCCCATCGCGCGGGCCGCCTCGACGAATGGCTGTTCCTTCAGACTCAGCACCTGCCCGCGGACGACGCGCGCGACGGTGAGCCAGCTGACCGCGGCGATCGCCACTAGCAATGTGAGCACATCCAGCATCGTGATCGTCGCAGGAGATAGCTGCTTCGGCGGCACTGCACGCGTTGCCAACGCCCGGATCGTATCTTCTGGTGATTCGTCCGTTCGCACATCAAACCAGTGATCGACAACCGATTTGGGCACTTGAGCCTGCAGTCCTGCTGCGCTCCATTCTTCCTCGATCACTTCTCGCGAAACCGTTCGAAGTTCTTCCGAGTCGGCGGGGCGAATGCCTCCGAGTTCCAGGTATTCGAGCTGCGCTGCAATCCACTTCCCACGGGGGAACGACTGATACATGTAGTTGCGAACGACGGAATCCAATGCCACCGCGAGCAGAACCACCAGCAGGATGTATGGCAGCCCGTACAGCACATCCACAATGCGCATGAGCACGCCGTCTACCACGCCACCCAAGTAGCCCGATAGGGCGCCGTAGATCGTGCCGATGAACACAGAAATGAATGCCGCGGCGATGCCGATGGTCAGCGAGATCCCCCCGCCCGCCAGCACACGCACCCAGAGCGAGCGCCCGAGGGCGTCGGTGCCCATCGCGTAGGCGCGCGTTTCATGGGCGATCGCGTCACGGAGGGCATCGCGGATGTGCGGCGCGTCGTCGCCCGCGTCGAGGACCTGCTCGACCGTGAGCGAGGATTCGATCGCGATGGACTCGGCCAGCGCATCCACCCGCTCGGGCCCGACCGCGTTTCGCAGCTTCGCCCAGTCCCGGTCGTCGTAGCCGGCCCACGCCGGGGGCAGGCGGCCCTCCTTGGGTGAGCCGGCGTTGTACCGCGGGACCTTCAGGTCGCTGTCGGCCGACGCGACCACGGCGCCGAGCGTCCACGGGAGCGACCCCAGGCAAGCGACCATCATCACCACGAGCACCGCGAGCCCGGTCAGGCCCGCGAGGTTGCGCGTGAACGGGTTGGACCGCTCGGGCGCGGGGGCACGCATCGCGAGGACGACGCCCCGGTCGGGTTCTGCGGTGTGAGTGCGGCCGCGCATCGGGGTCACGATACCAACCGTGGGCCCATCCGTCCGGGTCAGGCGGTCGATTCCGCCTTGTCCTTCGCGGCCCGCTCGGCTCGGCGGCGCTGCCCCTCGTCGAGGATCCGCTTGCGCATCCGGATCTTGGTGGGCGTCAGCTCGACGAGTTCGTCGGTCTCGATGTACTCGATCGCCTGCTCAAGGGAGAGCGACTTGGGCGCCTTGAGGGTGACGAACGCTTCCTTGTTCGCGCTGCGGATGTTGTTGAGCTGCTTGAGGCGGCAGATGTTGACGGTGATGTCGTTGTCGCGGTTGTGCTCGCCCACGACCTGCCCGGTGTAGACCTGATCGCCGGGCTTGACGAACAGCACGCCGCGGTCGTGGAGGTTCTCGCAGGCGTGGGCGGTGACCTGCCCGGTCTCGGTGGAGATCATGACGCCGGCATTGCGGCGAGGCGGGGCGCCCGCGACGGGCGCGAATTTCTCGAACGTGTGGTGCATGATCGCCTCGCCCTGCGACGCCGTCATCACGCGCCCGCGCAGCCCGATGAGCGCGCGGGAGGTGATCTCGAAGACGCAGTGCGTGACGTCCGGCCCGCGCTGCTCCATCGTGCGCATCTCGCCCTGGCGCTCGCCGACGAGCTGCATGACCGAGCCCACGACGTCGTTCGGGCAATCCACCACGAGCTCCTCGACGGGCTCGCACAGCACGCCGTCGATCTCCTTCTGGATGACGATCGGGCGTCCGACGCCGATCTCGTAGCCCTCGCGGCGCATCGTCTCGAGGAGGATTCCCAGGTGGAGGACGCCGCGCCCGGAGACGAGGAACTCGTCCGACCCCGCGCCGGGCTCAACGCGGAGGGCGACGTTGTGCTCGAGCTCGCGCTCCAGGCGGGTCTTGAGCTGGCGGGAGGTGACGTACTCGCCTTCCTTGCCGCCGAAGGGGGAGTCGTTGATGCGGAAGACCATCGAGATGGTCGGCTCGTCGATCGTGACGGCGTCCATGGGATCGGGGTGGTCCGGGTCGCAGATCGTGTCGCCGATGTCGATGTCCTCGATGCCGGAGATGGCGCAGAGGTCGCCGGCGTCCACGCGGGTGCGGTCTTCTTTGCCGAGCCCGACAAAGCCCTGGAGGGTGCCGATCTTGGCCTTGACGGTCTTGGTGGTGCCGTCCTTGGCGCGCTTGACGAGCGCGACGGGCTGGCCGTTGCGGATGGTCCCCTGCTGAATGCGCCCGACGCCGATCCGCCCGACATACTCGGAATAGTCGAGCGTCGTGATCTGGAAGCGCAGCGGCTTCTCGACGTACACCTCGGGGTGGGGCACGTGCTTGATGATCGCCTCGAAGACCGGTCGGAGGTCGCGGGACTCGTAGTCCGCGTCGGGCCACTCGTTGGTGGACCACCCGTCGCGGGCGCTGGCGTAGACGACCGGGAAGTCGAGCGCCTCGTCGGACGCGCCGAGGTTGGCCAGCAGGTCGAAGACCTCGTTGACCACGCGCTCGGGCTCGGCGTTCGGGCGGTCGCACTTGTTCACGACCAGCACTGGCTTGAGCCCCGCTTCGAGGGCTTTGGTGGTCACGAACCGCGTCTGGGGCATCGGGCCCTCGTAGGCATCGACAACGAGCAGGCACCCGTCGGCCATGCGGAGGACACGCTCGACCTCGCCCCCGAAGTCGGCGTGGCCGGGGGTGTCGATGATGTTGACGCGGTAGGTCTCGCCGTCCTCGCCGTGGTAGGCGACGGCGCAGTTTTTGGACAGGATGGTGATGCCCCGCTCGCGTTCGAGGGGGTTGGAGTCCATGATGAGCCCGTGCTGGCCGCCCTCGAGTTTCTCCAGTTCGCCGGCCCGGAAGTTGCCGGACTGCTTGAGGAGGTGGTCAACGAGGGTGGTCTTGCCGTGGTCAACGTGCGCGATGATCGCGACGTTCCGGAGGAGCAGGGCGTCGTGATCGTGGTCGGTGGGCATCAACGATTGTAGATCGGCCGCGCGCGCCGAAAGCGCCCCGGGGAGGACTCGAACCTCCAACCTGCGGATTAGAAGTCCGCTGCTCTATCCAGTTGAGCTACCGGGGCGGCGCGACAAGCCTAGCGACACGGCCCACCCGGCGGGTGCTCAGGGCTCGGACAGGTCGATGAAGCGCGGCATCTGGGTGTAGACGTTGTCCTCGATCGTCGCCGGGTCGCCGTCCGGCCCCGCCGAGTAGAAATACGGGCGGGCCTGGTTCACACAGACGCCGCCGTCCGAGTCGCGCTGCTCGGCGGGCACGTCGGCGAATTCCGTCTCAAGGATCCGGTTCCGCCGGATCTCCATCTCCCCGTTGCCGTCGGCGATCCAGGACTGGCGCGTGCCGGTCAGGTCGTAGAGGTACCCGCTGTCGTTGTCGGCGACGTCCACGAACCCGCCCGGGGTGCCCATGGCGCGGGTGCCGTTCGCGACAATCTGCCCGTCCCACTTGGGGTGGACGTACCGGATCGGGTTGTCCCACCCGTCGAGGATGGTCGTCAGCTGCGGGTGCGACTCACGCTGCCCGAGCGAGGACGCGTCCGAGTCCGTCTCGGGCGAGTAGAGCGAGATGAATCGGGCGTCGATGCCCTCGACGCCCGAGCCGTAGCCGTCGGCCGTGGCCTGGGCGAGAAAGAGCGCGCCGGAGTTGATCATCACGTCGCGGCGTTCCCAGCGGGCGTCGGCGACGGGGAACCAGCGGACCGCCTGGTACCCAATGTCGCCGCGGGCCATGGCCTCGGTGTCCTCGGGGAGGGCGACGACGGGCTCGGGCGTGCCGTCGATGCCGGTCGAGTAATCACCCAGGATCTGCTCCATGACGCGGATGGCGTCCTTGGTGCGTCCGGCCTTGCCGCCAGAGACGACCGATCGCCCGACCGTGAAGGTGATCGTGATGAGCACCGCCAGGATCATGATGACGACCATGAGCTCGATCAGGGTGAACGCCCGTTGGGCGGAGGTGCGTGGGTGCATGGTGTGCCTCATGTCGGGCCTCTCGTTGGCGCGAATCGTCCCCGTCGGGCGGTTGCCCACCCCACCGTTATACGGGCTGGACGCCCGGGGTGATCCGATCGGTCCGGATCAGGCGTTCGTGGGCGGGGGCGGCGGGTTCTGCGGGCGCTGCCCGCCGGTCGGGGTCATGAACCCCGGCCCGGAGATCGAGCCCCCGAGCCCGCCCATCCCGCCCCCTGCCGGGGCGGCGGCCGCCGGGCGCGGCGGCGCGGGGGGCGGGGGCGGCGCCGCGGGTCGCGGTCCGCCCACGTTGGGCTGCAGGCGGGCCTTGAAGATGTAGTCCGTCACCCGGTCGCGGATGCCCTCCATCATGCCCAGGAACGTCTGCTGCCCCTCGCGCTTGTACTGGATCTTGGGGTCCTGCTGCGAGAAGGCGCGGAAGCTGATGCCGTCGCGGAGCTGGTCCATCTCGTAGAGGTGGTCCTTCCACGAGGTGTCGAGCGTCTCGATGAGGATCGTCTGCTCGAGCTGCAGGAGCTCGGCGCGGAGGACGTTCTCCACGCGGGCGCGGACCGCTTCCTCGCGTTCCTGGCCCTCGAGCCATCGCATCCGGTCCGTGAGCCCGGCGTCGAACCGCTCCTTGAGGTGCGCGTCGAGGGCGTCGTCGTCTTCGATGGCGAGGGCGGCCTCGATCTCGGCGTCCAGGCGCCCCTCGTCCACGAACCGCTCGGACAGCTCGCGGAGCTTGTCGGCGATCTTCGAGGGCGGGGTGCCCTTGATCTCTTCGGCGCTCAGCCCGTCGCCGAAGCGTTGCCTGGACCACTTCGCGAGCGACTCGAACGCGCCCTCGGGCGACTGCCGCGCGAGCTGCATCGTCATCTGCATCGCGAAATCGACGGGGTATGTGATCTCACGCTCGCGGTACTTCTCGCGAGCCTTCGTCATGATCGGCTCGGCGGTGTCGCGCTCCTCGTCGTCGCGCGCCGCGATGATCTCCTCGGGCGGGATCTCGAACGTGAACTTGGTCTTGACCCAGTCGCACAACTCGCCGACGCCGTACTCGGGCTCCATGTAGATGCCGACGCCCGAGAGATCGGTCTCATCGATCTTCCGCTCGGCCGCCTCCTCGAGCAGATCCCGCACGCGTTGGCGTTCGGCCGCCCCGCCCTCGCGGAGTTCGGCCGAATCCAGCTCGACGCCGAACCGGCTCTTGGCCCACCCGACGAGGCCGGCCGAGTCGAACTCGACCGCGACCTCGGAGCCCTCGGTGGGCATGTACTCGCCCAGCGTGACGCCGATCATCGCGCGGGCGTCCTCCTTGGCGAGCTTGCGAATGACAACCTCCATCTCGTCGGGCTCCTTGCCGCGCAGGCGGTCGGGCGCGATGGAGCAGTCGAGCTTCCGCTTGGCGTGCTCGGCGGCGCACTGCGCGGGGTACTCGACGTCCAGGTAGTCCTCGATCGCGTCATCGACCGCGTCGTCGATGAACTCGAAGATGAGCCCCTTGACGTCGCGTCCTTCGAGGACCCGCTGGCGGAGCCCATAGAACCGCTGGCGCTGGTGCTCCATGACCTCGTCGTACTCGAGGATGTTCTTGCGGACCTGGAAGTTCCGCTCTTCGACCTTCTTCTGCGCGCGTTCGACGTTCTTGGACAGCCACGGGTGCTCGATCGCGTCGCCCTCTTTCATCCCCATGCGGGCGAGGAGCTTCATGGTGGTCTCGCCCGCGAACATCTTCATCAGGTCGTCTTCGAGCGAGACGTAGAACCGGCTCGACCCGTTGTCGCCCTGACGCCCGG
>JAUHXM010000123.1 GCA_030426605.1 Phycisphaerae bacterium
GATGACGATGAGCAACCGGCGGGGCTCGGTGGCAACCAGATCGAGGTGCTCGCCGACGGGTACTTCGGGTTCGCGGGCAACACCGTGCTGCAGAACGACGTTGCGGTCACGACCGCGGGCAACGGTGCGATGTACGGCTTCGGTGACTACATTCTCTTCACCGGCACCGTCAACTCCGAGGCCGGGCGGGCCCACACGCTCAGCGCGGACGCGGGCGACGCGCTCGTCGTCTTCGGCGACACCGTCGGCACCGGCGCGGGCAGCGACCAGCGGCTCGGGTTCCTCGACGTCATCGACGGCTCGGAGACCAAGCTCTTCGGCGACGTCTACACCATCGATGGCATGAACTTCTGGACTCCCGTCGAGGTCAACAACTCGAACACGACCATCCACACGGGCGACGGCGTCGCGTTCTTCGGCGACTCGATCTACGCCGGATATGGGTTCTTCCCGTTCTACGACGGCCAGCCGACGCGCGGCGAGGAGATCAACGTCGATATCGCCTTCGCCTACGACGGCGCGGCGTGGATCGACCTCGGGTCGGCCCGGGCCCCGTTCAAGTTCGCCGGGAACATCGGCACGAATGCGAACCTGGACCAGGGCATCGCGTTCAGCAACATCATGTTCGGGTCGGACCTCGGGTCCGTGCCCGCGTCCGCGTCGTTCCTGTTCGGCGACGGCGTCGTGCCGGGGACGGCCCTCACCCCGCTTGCGGGGTCGGACCTGTCCAAGACGTTCCACGTCTGGGCGAAGGACTCGATCGTGTTCGGGCAGGGCGAGAAGGTCACGAGCTTCGGCTCGCTCGAGCTGCTCGCGATGGGGCGCGGCGACGGGTATCCGGAGATGAACGGCACGCCGCTGATCCAGTTCGGCGATGTCAACGTCGTCGGTGACTTCACCGCCCGCGCGGTGAACGGCGAAATCGTGCTGCGGCTGCGCGACGCGTTCGGCGTCGAGAACGCGGACACCGAGCAGGACCGCATCGACGGGCTGCTGGTGGACCTGCTCGACGACGTCGGGGCCGAGCTCATTGCGATGGGCGAGATCACCCTCGACGCGGCCACCATCACGGTGGACGGCAGCGGGACGAGTTCGACGAGCTACCTGTTCGCGAACGACGCCGGCGCGGGCATCCTCAACGGACAGAACATTCTCGCCTTCGACGGGGGCGTCGGGGCGGACGACTTCCTCTCGATCTTCGGCGAGGCGGACTTCCTGTACTCGTACGACCTGACGATCTCGCCGCAGATCCCGGAGCTTCCGGACCCGCTGCAGAACCTCGGGCTCGCGTTCCGCGATTCGGATCGCCTGAGCGAGCGGTACCAGGAGCGGTACTTGCCCGATCAGACGGTGCTGGCGGAGCTGAACCTGTCGCCGCGGGATATCCCGGCGGACGTGCGGCTCGCGAGCCTGAACGAGGGCGTGACGTACCAGATCAACGATTACTCGGCGGGTTCGGACTCGCCGCGTGATGCGGGCGCTGCGATGACGACCATCACGCGTGACCGCCTGAGCCGCCCGGCGATCACCCGCCTGACGGACGCCTATATCGCGCTGCTCGGAGCGCTGCCCGAGGGCGGCACGGGCGAGCGTGCGAACGCGGCGTCGGTCCGCAACACGCTCGCGAACGCCTGGGCGAACTACGGCGGGGATGCCGCGGGCTTCCGCGCGTGGGCATCCGCGAACGACCCGGCGGCGGCGCTCGTCCTCGAGCAGATGTCGGACGTCTTCGCGGCGTTCGAGGCGGTCGAGCTGCCGGCGTACGAGAAGGGTGTCGCCCGTGATCGCCTGGTGGACAAGCTGATGCCCGCGTCGATGCCGCGGGATGCGTTCGAGGCGCTGTTCGACGCGTCGTCGATCGGTCGCGTCGCGAGCCGGTAAGCGTTCCAGGATCTCGCCAGAGCCCCGCACGAGGTGCGGGGCTCTTTCGTGCGCTCAGGGCAGCGGGCGGATGTCGTTTGGTGACGCGTCGATGGTGCCGAGCGTGCCAAGGCGTGAGCGTGTGCCGAAGATCTCGACGGGACTGGCGACGAGCTCGAGGAGCTCGGGCGAGAGCGTCGGCGAGCCGTCTACGAGAAGGAGCAGGATCTCGTCAGGCGTCGGGTCGAATGGGTCGTCGCGCACGGCGACCATTGGCGGCAGCCCGCCCTGGATGCAGAGGATGGCGCAGGACTTGTGCGCCTTGCCGTCGCCGGGTTTCATGGCGCCGAGGAAGCACTTGCCGTCCACGATCTCTCCCCGGACGGTGCCGGGGCCGAGCTCGTTCGGGGTGTGTGCGCGTGCGGGGGGGCCGGTGATGGTGATCGCGTCGGCGTCGGGTGCGAGCTCGATGATCCGGCGTCCGGAGCGCCGGAGTTCATAGCCGTGGACCTCGGCGGCGCGCGGGTCTGGGCCGAGCGTCGAGCGTTCGTGCGCGCCGCGCTTGCCCATCTCGACGATGAGGTGGGTCGTGCCGTCGTCTTCTATGAGCATGGGGTATGGCGTCGTGATGAGGGTGCCTGACCAGGCTCGCTCCTCCGAGGCGTTCCACATGGCGGGGCCTGGGTCACGCTGGCCCGCGGCGATGAGCGTGGCGGTCCCGATGAGCGCGAGCATGAGCGCCGGGATCAGCAACGCGAGAAAGACGCGGTGCCGCGTCGGGAGCGGGAGATACCCGACGTACATGGGATCCTGCTCGGTGCGTTCGTTCATGACGATTCCTTCGAGCCGGCGATCCGTGCCGGCTCGACTCGCGTGCCGGGGGCGTTCGGCTTTGGGTTCACCATGACGCGCGTCCCCTCGATGCGGACGGCGTACGTTGCGAGCCGCTCGGTGTAGGGCGGCGGGCTCTGGCCGTCCGCTGGGCGGTACTGGTACCCGTGCCAGGGGCACGTGAGACAGCCGTCGATGACCCGGCCCTCGCCGAGCGGGCCGCCCTGGTGGGCGCAGACGTTCGACACCGCGGAGATCGACCCGTCGTGGCGGACGAGGGCGATGCGTTCCTCGCTGCGCAGACACACGACGGATGCGGTGTTGTCGTCGAGGTCTCCCACATCGGCGACGTCGATCCATTGCTGATCGTCCGCATCGATCGCGGAAGAATCGGTCCGAAGTTCTTTGATGCCCGCGGCGATGTGGAAGGTTCCGATCGTCACGACGCCGAGGATGAGGAGTACCCCGTGAACGGGGCTGGGCTCGCTCTGCAACGGCCCGAGCGCGACGTGCGCAATGACCAGCGCATACGCGACGTACACGAGCATGTGCAGCGTCTTCCAGAACCGAGCGCCGAGGATGGCAAGCCAGAAGTCGTGGCTCGTCGCGGCCATCACGAAGAAGATGAGCAACGCCGCGAACCCGAGCACCTCGAACGGGAACCCGGAGGCCGAGCCGTAGCTCGCGTACCCCGCGAGCACGCTCGAGATGGGGTTTCGGACACCGAAGCCGCCATAGAAACCGAGGGCGATGATCGCGTGCAGCAGCGCGACGAGAAAGAACGTGACGCCGAGGTGCCGGCGGTTGTAGAGCAGCGGGGCGGCGAGCGTCGTCAGCCGCGCCGCGGGTCCGATGATCAGGATCAAATGCAGCAGTACGATCGCAAGGGTGCCGAGGGCACGCATCGCGAGGACCTCGGTGCCGACGGTCCGGCCCGGTTCAGGCATGGCGAGACCGACGGCGACAAACGTCGCGAGGTAGCCGGTGCAGGCGAGGGTGAGCGCGACGTCGTAGACGCGTTTGTGCCGGTTCCATTGGACGAGCTTGTACGTCGCCGTCACTGGGGTGTCTCCGGTTGGGGACTCGCGGCGTTCGTGTCTCCCGGGCGGGCGGCGATCGACCACGCAATCAGCACCAGCAACGCCGGGGTGAGGACCACCCACACGATCAGGTGCCGGCGGCGTTGCGTACGGATCACGGGGCTGCCTTCCCGGCGCGGGCCCACTTGATGCCGAGGACGGGCCAGAGCGCGAGGGCTCCGGGTGCGAACGCGAGACGCACGCGCAGCGGCGCAGACTGGGCGGCGGCGTCGATGTGGGCCGCCCCGCGGATCACGAACGCGATCGCAAACATCAGTCCGATGGTGGCATACACAGCAAACGCGAGGAGCACGGTCTCCATCGTGTGCATCAGTGCCACCCCTCGGGTTCTTCGAGCAGCGTGTAGAGGACGTTGTCCACGAACGCGAGATCCTTGGTGAGCCCGATGTGGTCCGTGAAACAGAACTGGACGCGGTGCCAGGCGATCGGAGAGCGGAGGCGTGGGGCGTACCCGCGGCCGGTGCGTTCGTCCATGAGGGCGCTGGCGCGGGTGACGGTGCCGTCGCCGGGTGCTTCGCTCACGACGCGGATGCGGCCGTTGCCACGCACTTCGATGACCTCGGGCGTGTCTTCGCCGTCGCCGGCGTAGAGGGAGATGCGGGTGCCGGGGGGTGGCAGGGCGGGAAGATCGAGCGCCCGGTGCGTCTGCTCGGCGCGGGCGAGCGATTTGTGCAGGTGGTCCAAAGCGATCCGCCGGCGTTCATCGGCGGACTCGGCATCCGGTAGCAGCCAACGCAGCACGCGGTCGGCGCCCGGGTCGGCGAGGCCCCAGCCGTAGCGTTCCCATATGGCGGGGTCCATGAGGTCGATCGGCTCGCGGGTCTCGGAGTCAACGAGCGCGCCGTGGCGGGCGCGCGGGAGGAGTTGATAGACCGCGGGCATCGTGCCGAGCACGGCGGGTCGGTAGTTCGGCGTGATCGGGCGCAGGCTCCACCCGTGCACGAGTTGCTCGAGCGCGAGCGCGGAGCCGGCGTTGGGCGTGCCGATCAGGATCGCGTTGGCGACGTGCTCGGCGCCGGCCCAGGTGAGTTTTGGCAGCGAGCCGTCGTCGGGCAGGGGCTGGGTGCCGTAGCGGAGGTAGTACCGCAGCACGAGCCCGCCCATCGAGTGGGCGACCACGTCGAGCTTGAGTGGCTCGGTGTCGGCGATCCCCGACTCGGCGCGGGCGATCGCCAGGGCGTCGAGGATCTGCTCGTGCAGCGCCGCGGCGCTCTCGGCGATGTCTCGCCGCCAGTCGTACGCCTGCTGGAAGCAGGTGTAGTGGAGCCCGCCGTAGTCGATCGCGCCGGACCGCCCGAGCGACTGGTCGCGGTACTTGCCCGCGGCGAGCGTGCGCATGATGTCCACGTAGGCGTCGAGCTTCACGCCGCGGATGATCGCGAACGTGTCCACTTCGATCTGGTCGAGGACTTCGGTGGGGAGGACGTCGTCGCGGAGTTCGCGGAGGGGCACGCCCTCGCGCATCGGCAGCGCGATGAGGCGGGCGCCCGCGGGTGTGTCCGCGTCGGCCGCGCCGTAGACGAACGCGCCCCAGACGGGTGTCTCGGTCGAGGGGTCCTCAAGCTTGGTGCCCAGGATGCCGGGGATGACGACGACGGGACGGCGGGCCTCTCCGATCTGCTGGGCGGGCTCGTTGTAAAGCCGCGCGATGTCGGGCCCGACGGGACCCGACGAGCAGCCGGCGAGCACGAGCCCGACGAGTGAGATGAGTGCGATGCGCATCGGCCGTCTCCGGATCCTTGCGGGCGGGCATGCACATCATCGGCCGGGCGCCCGGATTCACCCGAATCCGGGCTTGCTGCGATCCCCACGCGTGGACACGGTGTACCCCCGCGGCGTGGGGTCTTGACGAGCGTCCGGATGAATAGACCCAGGATCAGGCGCCCGAGAGGGCTGCTCCGGTGGGCGTTGCGGCGGGCTTGTTGCTGTCCATGCCCAGAGCCTCGCGGAGTGCCGAGACGGACTGGAGCGTCAGCGAGAAGACCATCGGCACCAGCACGAGGGTGAAGACCGTCGAGACGAGCAGACCGCCCACGACGACGGACCCGAGCCCGCGGTACATCTCCGACCCCGCGCCCGGGAAGAGCACGAGGGGGAGCATGCCGCCCACGGAGGTCATGACGCTCATGAAGATCGGGCGGATGCGTGTGCGGACGGACTCGCGGATGGCGTCAAGTGGGTCGAGTCTCTCGACGATGTCGTCCTCGGACTCGCCGACGCCTCGCATGAAGTTGAGGGCCTGGTGGACGAGGAGAATGGCGTTGTTGACGACGACGCCGATGAGGATGACGAACCCGAGCATGGTGAGCACGTCGAGCTGCTGGGGCGCCTTGGTGGGGTCGGCGAGCGACCAGGCGTGGACGATCGAGAGCCCGGCGAACCCGCCAACCACGGCGAGGGGGACCGTGAACATGATCACGAGCGGGTAGACGAACGACTCAAAGAGGGCGCACATCAGGAGATATGTGACGAGGAGCGCCCAGACCATGCGGGCCATGATGAGCTGCGGCTGCGCGCCGAGCGCGAGCAAGGGGAGCCCCACGGCAAGTATCAGGATGACGACACCCAACGCTGCGTAGCTTCGCGTGGGGCTGATCTTCGTCAGCGGAAGCACGCTGAACATGTAACCGATGCAGAAGACCGCCAACGCGACGATCGCACCGGCGATCAGGCCGAGCTTAGCGAATGTCGCAAATACAGTCACGGAAACGAATGTGATCTGG
>JAUHXM010000020.1 GCA_030426605.1 Phycisphaerae bacterium
CCACCGCAGCAGCCCGAGCTGCCGAAATCGTTGACCTTGATCAGGTGCTGGTCCTCGGCGCCGACACCCAGCGGGTATTCCTCCCACCCGGCGAAGATCCACCCGCAGGTGCCCGAGATGTCCGCCGGGGCGACGGTCGTGGCGCGGTCGCGCGGCAGGACGTTCGGTCCGTAGTTGTAGAGCCAGAGCGGTGCCCCCGCGCCGGTGAAGCTCACGCCCGCGGCGGTGCCGTGGAAGCCGGGGCCCGGGAGGAAGAAGTCCTGCCCGGCGGTGGCGACGTCCGAGGCGTCGTTGTAGCGCGTCGCGCTGTACGCGGGCGCCATGCCGCGGAAGTCGTTGTTGAACAGCAGCAACCCGGAGACATCGAACCAGAGGTGCGCCGTTGCGAGGGTGGCGCCGCCCTTGTCGGTCGCGGCGCCGACGACGAAGCGTTCGCCGGTCGGGTCCACGTCCACGCCGTAGCCGGCCTCGGTCGCGAATGTGCCGATGGGCTCGCCGTTGGCGAGGGCCCAGACGGGGACGCCGCCCGGGGTGAGGCGCATGGTGAGGATGTCCACCTCGGCGGGGATGCCGAAGGGGTTGCCGTCTTCGAGCTCGTAGAAGCCGGTGATGACGACATCGCCGCCGGGGAGTTCCTTGAGGTCGGCGAAGCTGACGCGTGAGCGCGGGCCGATGACCGAGTCGATGTAGCTCGACTGGACGAGCGGGGCGCCGGCGGGCGTGGTTCGGACGTACACGCCGTTCTGCCCGCCGAGGGTGTTCGTGAAGTTCGTGATCGCGATGATGTCGCCCGAGGCGGTCTCGCGGACCGCGACCTGCGGCGGGGAGCCGTCCGGCGCGGGGTTGGACAGCTCGGCGAAGACGTCGCCCGGGTAGGCAAACGACCAGACAACGGTGCCGACCGCGTCGAGCTTGGTGAGCGAAAGCCCGAGGACGGGGCCGACCGATTCGGTCATGCCGGCGACGATGAAGCCGCCGTCGGATGTGGTGTCTACGGAGTATGCGACGTCGCGCAGGAACCCGCCGACCTGGGTCGCCCAGACGGGAACGCCCGCGGCGTCGTACCGCGTGACGAGCATGTCGGACGGGTCGGGCGGCCCGCCGGGGATGCCGAAGATGCCGGTGCGCTCGCCGGCGGTGACGTACCCGCCGTCCTCGAGGGCCTCGATGTCCCAGGCGCGTTCGTCGCGGTCGGTGCCGTTGAATCGCTGGAAGGTCTGGGCGTTCGAGACGCCCGCGGCCAGCATGAGCGACGCCACGGCGCCCAGCGAGGCGACGCGGCCCGACGTGTTGAAAGCGTTCGTGCGTGTCATGGTGATTCTCCGTGTGTGTTCGCCTTGGGCAGAGCGCCCGGCGGCAGAAGTGCGAAAGGACACGTCCAGAGCGGCAACCGCGGGCCCCGCTCACGCCACGCACGAAAAAACCCGCGAAGATCGCGGGTTCGGGGGCCGTTGCGGGCTCTGTCAGAGTGTCACGGGCACCCGGCGAGGAAGCTGGCGACGAAGCAATCGATGTCGTCCACGTTCAGGACTCCATTTTGATCGCAATCCGCGCCCTCGAGATTGCCCGCGATGAAGTCTGCGACAAAGCAATCAATGTCATCGATATTCACGACACCATCGTCGTTGCAGTCATCCGAACACGACGCCGTGGGCGTGATCGCGAGGTCGAGCTGGTAGGGGTGGAACCCGAAGTCCTGATCGACCTCGATGACATAAGTGCCCACGCCGAGTGTGGCGGTGACCGGGTCGCCGTCGCCCCAGATGGGGTTGTTCTGCGACGCGAGGGTCTGTTCGGACGGATCGAGGATGGACGTCGTCGCTTCCCAGGCGCCCTCGTCGCACGTGACGGTCACCGTGACATCCGAGGTCTCGGTGAGCGTGAAGGAGAAGAAGTCGCCCTCGTAGTCGCCCATGATGAGCGCGTGGGTGCCGGGCTCGATGGGGGACGCCTGCGCGAAGGAGTCGTTGGGCTCGTGCGCGTCGTCGCCGACGTCCGGGCCGTCGTACAGGAACGCGAGGGTGCCGGCGTCGCCGTCACTCATGTAGCTGCGGTTGCCCATGAGCGACTCGGCGCCCGCGTACTCGGGCCTGGCGCTGATGGTCGGGCAGGAGCTGCACGAGCAGATTGTGAAGGCGCACGACGAGTAGTGCATCACCGACTCGAAGTTGTAGGGCAGGACGGGCAGGCCGGAGCCGGCGAAGTTGTGTTCGCGCCCCTCCTGGATGTTGTCCCAGTTGATCGTCACGTACTGGTTGCGCCCGGGCTTGGACTGCTCGTGGTTGATGCCGAGCGAGTGCATGAGCTCGTGAACGATGATGAACCGCCATGACCAGCTGACGATGTTGATCGCGTTGCCGCCGCCGCCGTAGCCGACGGGCGAGCTGTTGGAGGACGACGACGCGATGAGTCGGATGAACCCGGGCTCGCCGTCGCGCGGGACGAACTGCACGTTGCAGACCGCCTCGATCTCGGCCATCGCGTTGAGGGCGCGGTTGCGGTTCGTGGAGTTGACGTTGGCGTCGAACTCGTAGGGGACGACGCCGCCGGGCCAGGCGCGGTCCTCGATGCCGCCGCGGAGGTCGATGTCGATCGATTCGCACGGGGCCCAGTCCTCGGGCATGTTCTCGCCCGGCTGGGTGCCGAAGAACGCGCCGACCGGGGTCTGCGCCCCCGCCGAGGCGACCAGCAGACCGATGGCGACAAGGCTTGCTCGGACACCGAACTTATCCATAACACGCAGCTCCAACGATGAACGAGGGCAGACCGGGTTCCCCGAACGGGGCCCTGCAAGACAACCTCCCCACTCTACCCGATACGGGCCGGTGGCCCAACAGATCCGCGGACTTCAGTTGCATCCGCCGAGAAACGCACTGACGAACGCGTCGAGATCGTCGAGGTTGTTCGAACCGTTCCCGTCCAGATCCGCGAGCCACGCCGCGGCGAGGAAGGCGGAGACGAACGCGTCGAGATCGTCCAGGTTCAGCGTGCCGTCGTCGGTGACGTCCGCGAGACACCGGAGCGACACGGTCGAGTCGTACTCGCTCTCGCTGCGCTGAAACGGCTCGGCCCCGCCCCCAAACCACAGCCCGAACGACTCGCTGGTCTGAAACGCGTAGAAACGGGCGAACCCGTGCCCGGGCACTAGCCAGGTCATCCCGTCGGACACCTCCTCGGACCATCGCGACCCGTCGCTGGCGACCCGGGTTCGAATGTCAGAATGATCCAGCCTGAGCGCCTCGACATCGCCCAGCTCGGGATGGGTGATCGTCTCGAGGCCGACGACGTGAATCGATCGCGTGACGGTGCCGGTCCACGTGACGCCGTCGTGCCAGCACCCCTCCGACGCGCGTGACTCGGGGTAGACCGCGCCGATCTCCATCACCGCGGGCACATCCGTCGTGCCCCCGATGATGTGCTCGCGCCTGCATGGCTTGAGAGGGGAGTGCTCGAAGTCAATAAACCCCCTCGCGTCGCTCATGATGACGGGGGAACCGCTGATGGCCGTCTCGCCCGGGTCGAGCAGCACGGCGTTTGTGGTCTCGCCATCGATGAATTCGATATGTGGCAGCACACGCGTGAGCCCGGAGATTTCGAAGACGGTCGTGTCCGGGTCGGGCCCGATCCACAGCAACCATTCCGTGTACGTCTCCGATCCCTCGACGTGCACGGCTCGCCCGACGAGGGCGTCGAGTTCAAACTCCTCGGCGAGGTGTGTCTGCGCGACCCCCGAGGTCGCCGAGCACGCGAGAAATGCAACGCTGATGCAGGACGCGTTCCCGAGGATTCGGATCGGAACCATCATGAGAGGCCTCTCTTCCTGTCCCGGAGCTGGCGTGCGAGGCGGCGGCACGGTTCATGGGCACGCGCTCAAGAACGACGTGGCGAAGCAGTCGATGTCGTCCACGTTGAGGGCGTAGTTGCCGTCGCAGTCGGCGGCGAGGATGCTGCCGCCCGTGAACGCCGCGACGAAACAGTCGATGTCGTCCACGTTCAGCGCGCCGTTTCCGTCGCAGTCGGCGAAACACTCGATCTCGATGACCCGCACGGAGTCGATCGCGACGCGGGGGAGGACCGTGCCGTTGGGCGCGAAGCCGTCCTGAACAATCTCAAGGAAGAGGTCCGCCCCCCCGCCGAGTGCTTGCATCTCCTCCAGGGTGTGCGAGAAGTCCATTGAAAATCGTGGAGTTCCGTCGTCTTCGAGGATCCACGCACGCAGCATCGGGCCGCGGTTGTCGAACCGCAGGCGGTACCACGCATCGTGCAGCCACGGGAACCCGACGGTGTTGAGCGTGCTATCGACGGTGCTCCCCGCGCGAAAGCGTCGCTCGCCGACGGTGTTGCCGATGAACATGCCGACTGTGACCTTCGGGCCGCCCGGCGAGACGAGGCGCATGGTGAAAGGGCCGCAGCTGACCTGGGCGCTGTTGTCGAGCGTGTTGATGCGTGCCTCGACGATGTCCTCGGTGCCGTTGAGTTGGAACGCGTTCGGGCTCATGCCGACGTAGTGGAGATCTGTGACCTCGTTGGACATGCGGAACACGTGATCGCCGCCGACCGTCGTGAAGACCCCGTTCGGGAACCCGTCGTAGAAGACGAAGGGCCCGTCATCGGTGCTGAATGCCGGGAACGGGAAGGTGCCCCACGCGCTCTCGAACGACCCGTCGAATCCTTCGAAGAACTGGGCGTGGGCGGGCCCTGCCAGCGCGCCCATCACAGCGCCGATCACTCCGAACCGCGTGCGCATCGCGTCACCCCCTTCGGGCCCAGCCTACCACCGGGCCGAGCTGCGTCCAAACGCTTCGCTCAGGGGCACCCGGCGAGGAACGCCGCGACGAACGCGTCCAGGTCGTCGAGGTTGAGCGTGCCATTGGAGTCCAGGTCCGCCAACAGGTCGCCGCCGAGGAAGGCGGCCACGAACGTGTCGAGGTCGTCGAGGTTGAGCACGCCGTTGGCGTCGAGGTCCGCGGGGTTGCAGCCGGAGGGTGTCGCGGGCAGCGTCGGCAGCGCCGAGAGCCCGGCGCGGTTCCCGCTCTTGCCCGTCACGATCCACGGGCGTCCATCGCCGGAGAGGTCCACCACTGCCACCCCGCCGCCCGGCTCGCCGGCGAGGTAGTGCTCGACCGGCGCGGGGAGCCCGCGCGAGCCGCCCGCGTGCTCGATGACGCCCAGGAACTGGAAGGGCGTGCCGAACCCGTTGTTGACGAAGATCACCTCGGGGAACCCGTCGCCGTCAAGATCGCTGAATGCCGCCTCTTCGAGGCCCCACCCGTCGGCGCGGGTGCCGGAGAAGAGCGGGATCGCCGAGTACTGCCCGGCGCCGTCGCTCTGGAAGACGGTGAGATGCACGTCGGCGGCGGGGTCGTCCGCGTGCACCGCGACGAAGTCCGCGTCGCCGTCGCTGTTCCAATCGCCGGAGGCGATGGACGAGATGTCCTCGATGGGCGCGGTCGAGACGGTATCCGTCTGCGTGAGCGTGCCGTCGGGGGCGACGGTCCAGAAGGTGGCGAAGTCCTGCACGGGGTGCGCGGTGCACATGCGGATGGTGCCGTCGGCGTCGATCCCGAAGGAGAGGCTCAGGCCCGGCGCCGACGCCGTGGGCCCGGCGGTGAACGTGCCGTCGCCCGCGTTGAACCAGACGCTCAGCTCGTTGCCCGCGCTGACCAAGGCGTCCACGCTTGCGTTGGCGTCAATCGCGACGAGCACGATCCCCCGCACGATCTGGAACCCGGTGTCGATGGTCTTGGTCTGCGGCGTGAACCCGCCGAGCCCGTCGTTGAGCATCACCTCGGCGCCGCCGATCGGGCTGGCGGCCATGAGATCCGGGGCGGTGTCGCCATTCAGGTCGGCGCTGGTGAGCTCGCCGCTCACGTTCCACGAGATCGGTGCGCTCGGATCGGCGAACGAGCCTTCGAGCGCGTCCCACGGGATCGTGTACAGGTCGTAGGGCAGCGTGCCGGTATCCGCGGGCACCATGAGGGCGGCGAGTTGGTAGACGCCGTCGAACGCCGGGTCGAACTCGTCGGCCACGAAATCGACGGCCGTGATGCTGTCAAGAAGCTGGACGAACTCCTCGCTCAGGATGTCCGTGCCGTCGCCGAAGTACGCGACGCCGACGCGTTCGAACCCGGAGACGACGCCGAGATCGGTGTTGCCGTCCTCGTCGAGGTCGGCGAAGTACGCCGCGAAGGTGCCGTCTGGCGCCAGGTGCGTGGACGAATCCCCGAACGCGGCGCCCGGCGCGCCGAAGAGCAGCGTGATGGTGTCGTCCGAGCCGTTGACCGCCGCGACGTCGGGCATGCCGTCGTCGTTCACGTCGCCCACCGCGGCGGTGACAGGCCCCGACCCGACCTCGGCCGAATCGCTCAGCGTGAGCGTGCCGTCGCCGTTGTTGAGCCAGATCCACGCCTTGCCGCTGACCAGCGGCGAGCTGGACAGCACGAGCGCGTCCTCGATGGTGTCGCCGTCGAAGTCGAAGGGCACGATGTCCACGATCGTCTGATCGACGGTGTACGAGTTCGCAATCTCGAGCGAGTCGTCGGTGTTGGTGAGCACGCGGAGGTTGTTGCTCGCGGCGGACGTGCCGACGACGGCGTCGCCGTACTGGTCGCCGTCCGCGTCGATCGGCGCGGCGGCGACGGGCGCTCCGAGCCCCGCGGGCGTCGAGATCTGGAGGTACGAGCCGTTCGCCTGTTCCTTAAAGAGCTTGGACGTGGGGGTCGGGCCGACCGGCTCGCCCCAGGCGAGGATGTCCTTCTGGTCGTCGTCGCCGCGGATGAACTTGATCCCCGAGGGCACCAGCATGCCCGTCAGTCCGAGCGGTGTGACGGTGCCCGAGACCACGCTGACGAGATAGACGTTCCCGTCGCTCGTGAGCACCGTGACCGTCGCGGACGTCGGGTCGGACGGGTCGAGGCACTTGTCCATCGCGATGGGCACGCCGGGGATGGTGATCGAGTAGAGGTCTTCGCTGGACCCTTCGATGAGGCGCACGGCTTCGAGGTTGCCCGCCGCCGCGACGGACTGGTACCCGATCATCCAGGTGACGAACTGAGTCGCGTTGCCGGTGTCGGCGACACACCCACCGGAGTACTCGCGATCGAGCGTCTTCTGGAGCTGCGTGACGGTGTTGGGCGGGAACTCACACCCGCCCAACGCCGCGAGGGTCAGGGTGAGCAACGGGCACCACAGGCGTCGGGCGTTCATGGGCGGGTCTCCCCGCACCATGAGACCACATCGCCCGCCCGCGATCAACACCGGAACGCCAGATGGGTCGCGGAGAGCCCCCTTAGGGGCAGCCGGCGAGGAAGAACGTGACGAACGCGTCGATGTCGTTGAGGTTCGCGGTTCCGTCGTGATTCAGGTCGGCCCACGCGGATCCCTCGAGAAACCCCGACACGTACGCCTCGATATCGTCCACATCGGCCGTCAGGTCGCCGTTGAAGTCCGCCTCGCACGGGGCACGGCCCGCGATCCCGTAATACGCCCCGACCGTCCGCCCCTGATCGTCCACGCGGAAACCCGCCGAGATCACGTAGTCCGGTTCGCCATCGGCGTTCGCGTCTCCGACGGGGGAGATCGAGTAGCCGAACTGTTCGCCCGTCAAGTTCCCCTCACCGCGTGTGCTCGTGATCTCGCGCAGCACACGCCCATCCCGCCCGGAGTACACGCGGACGCGACCGGACCAAGGGTGGTCGGGATGGTCTGGCAGGTACAGGAAGTCGGTTGCGATGTCGGCGCACCCGTCGTGGTTCACGTCGCCGACGCCGCCACCAAACCCGACCCACTGTCCCGCGTAGGTCCCGGCGATGGTGAGGTGCGGCATGAGGACCTCGCCGGGCGCGGCGAGCCCGCGGGCGGTATCAAACAGATACGCCGCGCCCGTGTTGCGCCCCCGCCCGTTGTCGAAGAAGTCGCCGACGAAGATGTCGGGGACCCCATCGCCGGTGCAATCGCCGGGCGACGACGCGAAATACTGCCCGAAATTCCGCATGGTCGGCGAATCGCCTCTGAACTCGAAGATGGGCGCTCCGGTCGCGCCGTCGAAGCACCACGCTGTCCCGGCGGACCCGACGCCCCCGGGTCCCGCCGCGTTGCGCGCGCAGATGAAGTACTCCGGCACGCTGTCACCGTTCACGTCTCCCAGCGTGTTGGCCGACGACCCGAACCGCACGGAGGGGGCCGTACCCGTGTGGGTGCGGATCACGGACCAGTCCGCGCCCGAGAGCACCCACGCCCGCCCCGAGTTGGGCGCCCCCTCGTCCCACAGGTCCGCTGTCACGATCATGTCGTCGTGCCCGTCGCCGTTGATGTCGCCCGCGGGGCTGACGTCCTGACCGAAGCGGTCGTTGCCGAGGTCGGGGTCGGATTGGGCGTACTCGGCGGCTTCCAGCACCCTGATCACCGAGTGATCCGCGCCGGAATATACGAAGACCTGGCCCGTCACGCCCGGGTCGTTGGTGTAGATGTCCGAAGCGGCGCCGATCGCGTAGTCCGGCACGCCGTCGGCGTTCACATCGCCGACCAGCGCGAGCCGCCACCCGAAGAAACCGTGCGGGACGGTGCCCGAGTGCGTGATGAGGATCTCGCCCGTGGCGCCGTCGTGCACGAAAGCCTCCCCGGCTTTGATGGCACCGCCCACCGCACGGTACGGCGCCGAGTTGAGCACCTCCGGGACGCCGTCGCCGGTGTAATCGACGAGCGTCTCCGTGACGTACCCGAACTGCTCGCCGGGGTTCTCTCCGACGACCTCGTACAGCTCGACCACGCCGTCCTCGACATACCCGGGCGAGGACCGCCCGAACGCGGGCGCGGCGACCATGAAGAGAAGGGCTGGCACATACGGGTTCATGGGGGGTCTCCTTGTGTTCATCATGGAGACTGGTACCCGGGCCTCGTCGCCGCGGATCACCCGGATCCTGCGCGTTTGCCCGGGAGGTGGACCAGCGACCGCGCGAGTTCGGCCCGGTCCGCCCGCGCCAGCCGGCGCGCGATCCGAGGTGTCAGACCGGTGTGCGCGCGGCACGCGTCGGCGAGGTGGTTGCCACCGGCGAACCCGCTCCGGACCGCGGCGTCCGCGATCGAGACCGACGGGTCCTCCATCAGATCGAGTGCGCCCGCCAGACGGAGCCGCATCAGGCAGGTGTGCACGGTCATCCCCGTGCGGGCGCGGAACACCCGGCAGAAGTGAAGGGGCGACAGGTGCGCGGCGCGGGCAACGTCCGCGAGTGTCAGCCGCTCAGCGAACCGCAGCGCCATGAGCGACACCGCGTCGTTCACCGCGCCGTGGTGCGCTTCGTCTGTCGCGCGTCGCCTCGGTGGCACGCCACCCGCCGCCTCATACGCGGGCCCGAACAACCCCGCCAGCACGCGCAGCGCGAGTTCCTCGCCCAGCACGGGATCGAACTCGCCGCCCGCGAGCGCTCCCAACGCGCGGAGCCGCACCCCGGTCTCACACGCGACCGGTCCGGACATGAAACCGAACGGGCGTCGCTCATCGCCAGGGCCGCGCCCGGCGGCCGCCTCGATCAGCTCCGCCGTGACATCCGGGCGTGCCCAAACCCAATCCGTCGCCTCGCCAGACCCGGTCAATGCGCGTTTGCGGTACGCCTGGTTCTCGTTCGAGAAGAGCGCGACGGCCGCGGACCCGACCACCTCTCGGCGCGAGCCGGCCCACGCGAAGCGCATCGGCCGCCGCGGCACGCCGACGATCGGCCCGCCGCGCCCCGTCAGGTTCTCCCGGCCCCAATCCGGGGCATCGGCGTCGAGCCGGAGCGTCCCGAACGCCACGCACCCCACGACGGCGAGCGTGCTCGCCGTCTCCCCTGATGATCCGGGTGTCTGCGCACGATCCGCCACGCGGGGGGTACCGGCGCGGCCCGCACCAGGTGGCGGCCCCCGAGAGCAGAGCGATCAGGGGCACCCGGCGAGGAACGAGGCGACGAAGGCGTCGATGTCGTCGAAGTTCAGGATGCCGTTGGCGTCGAGATCGGCGAGCAGATCGCCGCCGAGGAACCCGACCACGAAGGCGTCGATGTCGTCGAGGTTCACCAAACCCGAGTCATCTATATCCGCATCGCAAGCCTTTTCAAGTACCACCGCGTCAAGCCCGTACCCGTTGCGTGCAACCGGAACATCGGGGTTGGATCCCACGATTATAACGCCCATGGTGTTCTCGCCGGCCGCCAGCGTGAACGCCCCGAGATAGGCAGGCCCTGTGTTCAGCACCCTCGTCGCGTACAGGTCGATGGCCCCGCCCGCCTGGCCATTCAGGCTGTGACGGACGATGCCGAAATCGCCCGCTGCGGTGAGGGACGCATACACACGGTACCGCCCCTCGGCGGGGGCCATCACGGGCATGGTGAGCTCGTCGCCAGCGGCACCGTTCAGCCAGAGCACCTGCGTGTGGTTGCTCCATCGCCCGAGAAAGCCGGTCATGACCTGCGGGCCGACCGACCCACCCGTGACACTCAAGCCAACCAATTCGGGCTCGGTCGGCGCGAGAGCGTCGGGCCCGATCGCCGCGGGCAAGCCCGCGCCGGTGCGCAGGGCGAGCACCTGACGCATGGTCCACACCTGCGAAGGCGAGTACGAATCGATCGGGTGGTAGTAGGACATCGGGTTCTCACGCGGCACCGGGATCGCGTTCCCGTTGAGCACGACCGGGCCCGTAGCACATTGGATCGATGGGTCACGAACGAAAGGATCAGGTAGCGTGTCTGTCCGCCCGTCGCCGTCGAAGATGTTGACGTCTCCAGCTCCCGCGTCGAGATACGACTCGGCTTGCTCGACCGACTCTGAGATGTACCGGAACGTGTGCGCGAGTCCGAGGTAGTGCCCGAACTCGTGCGCCAACAGCCCGATGTTCTGCACCCCGCAGACCTGTGTGACCTCGAATCCGGGCATGACCACATAGTTGTTGTCGGTCCAAGAGAACCCGCCGCCCGTTGGGCTCGCTCCACGGCCCCACCGGAAGATCACCAGGACCCGATCGGGCACCTGCGCCGCGATCGCGTTTGCCGCGATGACCTGCGCGCCCCACTCCGGGTGGCCGCTGCCCTCCATCGTGTTGAGCAGCGTGCTGCTGACCTCCTCCCAGTCGCCTGAGCCGGGTACCGGATTGAAATCGAATCGGATGTTCGCACTCGCAAAGACTTCGTTCGCCCGCTCGACCCACGCCGCGATCTCATCAGGCGTGATCGGTGTGCGCCGCGAGCCGTCGTCGTCCGCGGCGATCACCGCATAGACCCGCACCGCCATCACCGGTCCAGGATCTGGCGGTGGAGACCACGCGACCGGGATCCCCGCGGTGCTCGCGAGGCTTGGGCTCGCATCCCCGATCGCTTGCTTCCGGAAGGTATCCGCGTCGTGCTCTCCGCAGATTGTTGCGAGGGCCTGACGCGACACTGAACAATCGCCCGCGAGGAACCCGCACGCTTCATCACCGAACGCCATTCCCGCCGCGAGCGCGCACACTCCCACCACCACCGTCGCCGTGGTTACCCGCATCTGAATTCCCCTCATGCAGCGACGCGAACCGCGCGTCGTCAAGCCGCCGTGCCTCGGAACTTACGGCTGCTACGGGCAGGGGTTGCATAAAAGTATAGTGGCCTGGCCAATCGACCAATGCCGGCAGATACGAAGGTTGCCCACGAGGCGCAAAGAAAAAGCCCGCCTCTGAGGCGGGCTCACTCCGAATGGAAATCCAGGACGATGCTGGTGGAGGATCAGCTTGACCAACCAGCCTTGAACTTCTTCAGCTGGTCGTCCAGCCCCTGCACGACATCGTCGCCCAGCGCCTTCGTCTGATCGAGCTGATCGCGGACGCTCTTGCCCGCCGTTTGGAAATGCTCGAGCATCCCCTTCTCGAACGCGTCCACCTTGTCCAGCGGCACGTCGTCCAGGTAGCCCTTCGCACCCGCGTAGATCGAGATCACCTGGTCCGTCACGGGCATCGGCACGTACTGCGGCTGCTTGAGCAGCTCCACCATCGCGGCGCCGCGGTCGAGCTGCTTCTGGGTCGCCTTGTCGAGCTCGGTGCCCAGCTGGGCGAACGCCTCGAGCTCGCGGAACGCCGCGAGGTCCAGTCGCAGCGAGCCGGCGATCTTCTTCATCGCCTTCACCTGCGCCGCACCACCCACGCGCGACACCGAGATACCCACGTTCACCGCCGGGCGGACGCCCTTGTAGAACAGATCCGGCTCGAGGTAGATCTGGCCGTCCGTGATCGAGATCACGTTCGTCGGGATGTACGCCGACACGTCGCCTTCCTGCGTCTCGATGACGGGCAGGGCCGTCAGCGAGCCCGCGCCGTTCTCGTCGCTGAGTTTGGTCGCGCGCTCGAGCAGGCGGGAGTGGAGGTAGAACACGTCGCCCGGGTACGCCTCACGCCCCGGCGGGCGACGCAGCAGCAGCGAGAGCTGGCGGTACGCCACCGCCTGCTTGGACAGATCGTCGTAGATCAGCAGGGCGTGCTTGGGCATCGGCGCGCCCGAGGCGAGCGTCTGCCCGGGCTGCTTGCCCGACCACATGAAGTACTCGCCCATGGTGCACCCGGTGTAGGGCGCGATGTACTGCATGGGCGCGGGGTCCGAGCTCGCCGCGTTCACGACGATGGTGTAGTCCATCGCCCCGTTGTTCTTCAGCGTCTCGACGACGCCCGCGACGGTCGATTCCTTCTGCCCGACCGCGACGTAGATGCAGACCACGGCCTCGTCGGTGCCCCAGAACTGCTTCTGGTTGATGATCGTGTCGATCGCGATCGCGGTCTTGCCCGTCTTGCGGTCGCCGATGATCAGCTCGCGCTGCCCCTTGCCGATCGGGATCATCGAGTCGATCGCCTTGACGCCCGTCTGCAGCGGCTCGTGCACCGGCTGACGCTCGGCGATGCCCGGCGCGATGATGTCCACCTTGCGATGCGCCGCGGCGTTGATCGCCGCGCCGTCGTCCAAGGGCTCGCCCAGCGGGTTCACCACGCGGCCCAGCAGGCCCTCACCCACCGGCACCTCGAGCAGGCGGCCGGTGGACTTCACCATGTCGCCTTCCTTGACGTTCAGGTAGTTGCCGTAGATGACGGCGCCGACGGTGTCCTGCTCCAGGTTCATGACCTGGCCCATGACGGCGCCCTCTGATGTCTGGAATTCGAGCAGCTCGCCGGCCATCGCCTTGGCGAGCCCGTAGATGCGCGCGATGCCGTCGCCGACCTCGACGACGCGCCCGACCTCGCTCACCTCGAGCTCGGAGGCGAACTGCTGGATCTCTTGCTTGATGACGCTCGTGATCTCGTCGGTTCGGATCTTCACAGCCGGTTCCTCTCGCGTCCGCCTGGGCCGGCCCCTCCAGGGGGTCACGGCGCGGTGATCAAAGGGCCCTGCCGACCAGACTCGGCGGGGCCCCAACGGTAGCTCTCACGCGTCCGGATTTCCCCCGCCTTACGGACCCGAAACCGCCGGGTCGTCTTGGCTGACGCGAGTGATCGTCAGCCTGACCGCGTCGTTGGGGATCTCCGCCCGCACCCCCGCGGGCAGGTCCACAACCCGGGCCCGAGCGGTCTCGAGCCCCGCCTCCAGATCCTCGAACGACAGCACGATCTCCGCCGCCGGGCGGATCTCCCGCCGGCGGATCCGGTCCAGCTGCTCCTGCGGGCCCGTCAGGACCACGTCGATCAGGTCCTGGTCCGCCTGATCGATCTCGATGCTCCATCGCCCCGCCTCCGTGGGCGACATCCGCACCTGCACCGGCATCGTCGGAATGGTCAGCGTCGAGGACTTCGACCGCACCGTGACCGAGACGTCCACGCGGGCCGGGTCCAGACGCGTGGACCACCCCAGGTCCGTCCCCGGCGGCAGCCTGACCGCGACATTCCGGACCGTCTCGGCCCGCCCGGGCACCAAGGGCCCGAGCTCACGTTCGCCGAGCTCCGCCGACACCACCGCCGAGGGCCCGTACTCGTCGAGCACCGACCGCGGCGCGATGAACCGGACCGTCGTGGGCGTCGCCGCGGGCACGCCGTCGAGCTCCACCCCGTCGGGCACGCGCACCGCGACGGGCAGCTCGCGCACGCCCAGCTGCCCGACCTCGACCCGGAGCCGCGCGGGCGAGACCGACTCGATCGTCACGCCCGAGCCCCGGAACGACTCGCTGCCCCGCAGCGCCTCACGCAGATCGATCTCGTGCACGCCCGGCTCGGACGGGAAGTTCGCGCCGACCGCGAGCGTCACGAGCCCGAGCAGGCGGTCCTTGAGGGTGTCGGTGAGCGCCGCGGACCCCGCGATCGTCACCTCGACCTGCCCGCCCCAGTCCTGATCGGGTGCGACGCGCACGACCGGCCCGTCCTCGCGCGCGGTCACGCCCTCCGAGCCATCCGCGAGGACGAGCTGCAAGCTGAGCGGCTCGGTCTGGATCGTCTGCGATTCCGCGAGCGCCCACGCGAGGGCCGCGAGGACCGTCACGACGACGAGTGTCCGGATTGTCGTCCGCCCGGGCCGGGCTCGGCTGACCATCACCCGGCCTCCTTCGCGGGCTCCGCCGCCTCGTTCACGTCGCCGTCGAGCTTGCTGGCGTCGAACCCGGGCGTCTCGTCCTCGTCGGGCTCTTCCGCATCGGCACCGAGGCGCTCGTTGATGACGCGTTCGAGGTTCCCCGCATCGATCGCCGGCCCGAGCGTGCCGCGTTCGGCGATGCGGATGAGCCCCGTCTCCTCGCTCACCACGACGACGAGCGCGTCCGATTCCTTCGTGATGCCCACCGCCGCGCGGTGCCGCGAGCCGAGCGAGGGGTCGGGCATGTCCGACGGGTCCGCCATGGGCAGCTGCACGCCCGCCGCCCACGCCTTGCGCCCTCGGATCACCACCGCGAGATCATGGAGCGCCGAGCCCGGGTAGAAGATCGTCTGCAGCAACCGCGCCGAGACCTCCGCGTTGAGCTCGGTCCCGCCCTCGATCAGCGTCCGCAGCCCGACCGTCCGCTCGATCACGATGAGCGCGCCGAACCGGCTTTTGGACAGGTACGTGCATGCCGTCGCGATGTCGCCCGCGACCTGCTCGATGTCCGTCCGCGAGGTACGGAACCACGACGTCTCGCCCAGCCGGATGAGTGCCCGTCGCAGCTCGGGCTGGAACACCACGATCAGCGCGATCGCGACGAGCGCCAGGGCACGGTCGTAGAGATACGCGATCCGCTCGAACGACCCGTCGCCCCCGAGGATGCGGACGACGATCGTCCCGACCACGACGATCGCGAGCAGCCCCTTGAGCGCGCCCGCCGCGCGGGTGCCCTGCACGAACCGGACGATCGCATAGACGACGATCCAGATGAGCGCAAACTCAACGAGGACCTCCCACCACCGGTAGGACCCGACCCGTTCGACAAGATCGATGATTCGCTCGAGAGGCAACGCCCGTCCTTCTGCGCTTAAGGGATCCTACGCGATGGGGCGCGGATCCTGCGGGTACCATCGGCTCGTGGCGGTGGGAAAGCCCCAAACTATGCGGGATTCGCCCGATCCGGCCCGCGTCGCGGGCGCGCTCGAGCGCTGGTTCGCCCACGCCGCCCGCGACCTCCCCTGGCGGACCACCCCGCGCGACCCCTACCGCTCGCTCGTCTCCGAGCTGATGGCCCAGCAAACGCAGATCGCCCGTGTCGTCGAGAAGTTCGCGCCCTTCATCGACCGCTTCCCGACGGTCCACGCCCTCGCGGCAGCGCCCGAGGACGACGTGCTCGCCGCGTGGTCCGGGCTCGGCTATTACCGCCGGGCGCGGCTGCTCCAGGCGTGCGCCCGCGCGATCGTCGCCGATCACGCCGGACGCGTCCCCGAGACCCCGGCGGAGCTCAAAGCCCTCCCCGGCATCGGCGACTACACCGCCGGCGCGATCGCCTCGATCGTCTTCGACCGGCCCGAGCCCGCGGTGGACGGCAACGTCGTCCGCGTCCTCCTCCGCGTGCACAATGCCGACCTCCCGCAGGACGCGCCGAGCACCAAGCGCTGGGCCACCGACCACGCGCGCGAACTGGCGGTCGCCGCCGAGTCCCCGGGCGCCCTCGCCGAGGCGCTCATGGAACTCGGCGCGACCGTCTGCACGCCCGGCTCGCCCAAGTGCGACGCCTGCCCAATAACCGACCTGTGCGCCGCGCGAGCCGCTGGCACGACCGGCACCATCCCCGCGCCCAAAGCCCGCACCAACGTCAGCGTGCTGCACTGCGCGTCCGTGCTCGACGCCGATGCGCGCGGCCGCCTGCTCGTCGAGCGCCGACCCGACACCGGCATGTGGGCCGGGCTCTGGCAAGCCCCGACGCTCGAATCCTCGGACACCGAAGCGACCGCTGGCGATGTGCGCGCGTTTGTGGGCGCCGGGTCCGTCGAAATCGCCGAGGAGTTCGATCACAAGACGACGCACCGGCTCGTCCGCTTCCGCGTGTGGCGGTCGTCGGGCGCGCGGGCCGGGCGCTCGCGGGTGCGCCGATCGCCCGCCCAGATCGCCCAGCTCGGGATCTCCAACCCCCAGCGCCGGATCCTGCTGGGGGGCTGACGCGGTCCCCCCACGAGCCGCGACCGGGAGGGAGCGGTCCCCCCTCAACGCCAACCCGCTCCCTCCCGGTCGCGGCTCGTGATCGGGCGTTGGTTCGGGCGCACTACTACCCTCATCGCGTGCGGATCGGCGTGATCATCCCGGTGTACAACGAGCAAAACGTGCTCCGCGCGAGCTTCGACCGGCTCGCCGCCACGCCGGCGCCGAGCGCCCCGGGCGGCACCCCGTGCGAGCGGACCTTCTACCTCATCGACGACGGCTCGACCGACGGGTCCGACGCGATCATCGCCGAGCTCGCCCAGCGCGACGACGTCCGCGCTCTGGGCGGAACACCCAACCGGGGCAAGGGGCACGCGCTGGCCCTCGGCTTCGCCGCGGCAGTCGAGGATGCCTGCGACGCGCTGATCGTTCAGGACGCCGACCTCGAGTACGACCCCGCCGACCAGGCGAGGGTCCTCGCGCCGATCATCGCCGGCCGCGCCGACGCCGTCATCGGCACCCGCTTCCTGGGCCAGACCCACCGCGTGCTCTACTACTGGCACTCGATCGCCAACCGCGTGATCACCATCTTCAGCAACATGCTCAGCAACCTGAACCTCACCGACATCGAGTGCGGGTTTAAGGCCTTCTCGCGCGACGTCGCGGCGCGGATCACGATCACCGAGAACCGCTTCGGCGTCGAGCCCGAGTTCGTCGCCAAACTCGCGAAGATGCGCCTGCCCGAGGGTGACGCCACGCGGGCCTTGCGCATCTACGAGGTGCCCGTGAGCTACGCCGGGCGGACGTACGCCGAGGGCAAGAAGATCGGGTGGAAAGACGGCGTCGCGGCGCTCTGGGCGATCGCGAAGCACAACGTGCTCGGGTGAACCACCTTGGCACACGCTTCCGTGCCACCGACCCGTCCTCGGGTCAGTGCGGAGTCCGTGTTCATACGCACTGACCCGAGGACGGGTCAGCGGCACGAATCATCCCACCACGCGGGTGTACCGCTCCAGGCGCTCGTGCAGCTCTTTGGGCGTGTCCGCCGTGATCGTCACGTGCCCGACCTTCCGCCCGGGGCGCGGCGCCTTCTCGTAATCGTGCAGCACCGCGCCGGGGACCGCCGACACCCGCGACGCCTCGGGTAGCTCCCCGATCGCGTTCACCATCGCGCTGGGCTTGGCGGGCGTGGTGTCGCCCAGGTCCATCCCGAGCACCGCGCGGATGTGGTTCTCGAACTGGCTCGCGGGCGCACCCTCGATGGTCCAGTGCCCCGTGTTGTGCACGCGCGGCGCGATCTCGTTGGCGACGAGCCGCGCGTCGCCGTCCGACCCGATCTGGAAGAACTCGACCGCGAGCACGCCGACGTAATCGAGCCGTTCCATGATCGCGCGGGCGGCGGACTCCGCCTGCTCCCGCAACGCCTCGGGCACGTTCGGCGCGGGCGCCGTCGTCACGCGCAGGATCCCGCCCCGGTGGACGTTCTGCGCGAGCGGGTAAAACCGGCAGTTGCCGTTTGATGCACGCACGCCGATCACGCTGAGCTCACGCTCGAACCCGACGAAGGCGTCGAGGATCGCCGGGGCGCCCGCGATCGCGCGCCAGGCGTCGGCGATGTCGTGCGCGCCGGAGATCAGGAACTGCCCCTTGCCGTCGTACCCCAGCCGCCGCGCCTTCAAAAGCGCGGGCTCGCCCACGCGCGACAGCGCGCTCTCGATCCGGTGCTCCGCGTCCACCGCGACGGATGTCGGCGACGCGATGCCCAGCTCGCCGAACAGCTTCCGCTCGTTCAGCCTGTCCTGCGCCACGCGCAGCGCCTCGGGCGTCGGGTGCACGGGGAGCGTCTCGGCGATCCGCTCGGCAGCCTCGACGGGCACGTTCTCGAACTCGTACGTGACGACGTCGCACCCCTCGGCGAGCGCGGCGAGCGCCTTCGGGCTCGTGTACGCACCCAGGATGTGCGTGGTCACGCGCCCCGCGCTGGCGTGCTCGTCCGGATCGAGCACTTTCGTGCGCACGCCGAGCGTCTTTGCGGCGTCCGCGAGCATCCGCCCGAGCTGCCCGCCGCCGAGGATGCCGACCATCGGGCCGTCGGGCATGGTTCACGCGTCCTTACGCGGGTCGGGGTTGTCGAGGACCGTCTGCGTCTGCTGCGCGCGGAACGCGGCGAGCTTGTCGGCAATCTCGGGCCTGCCGCGCGCGACGATGGACGCCGCGAGCAGCCCCGCGTTGGTCGCGCCGGCCTTGCCGATGGCGAGCGTCCCCACGGGCACGCCCGCGGGCATCTGCGCGATCGAGAGCAGCGAGTCCATCCCGCTCAGCGCCTTGGACTGCACCGGCACACCCAGCACGGGGAGCTCGGTCAGCGACGCGATCATGCCCGGCAGGTGGGCCGCCCCGCCAGCGCCGGCGATGATGACCTCGATCCCGCGCGCCGAAGCGCCCTTGGCGAACTCGACCATCAATTCTGGGGTTCGGTGCGCGCTCACGACACGCACCTCGTGCTCCACGCCGACGCGCTCGAGCGCCTCGGCGGCGAACTCCATCGTGCCCGCCCAGTCCGACCGGGACCCCATGACCACCGAGACGATCGCTGCCATGCCCGATCCTATCCGTCACTCGATCTCGAGCGTCTTCTCGATGAACATGTACCCGGGATCGATGACCTCGGCCGCGCCGTCCGCCGAGATGAGTTGCACCTCGCGGAAGACGCCCTCGCCGACCTCCTCCACAACGACCCGCATGCGGTATTCCGTGCCGTGCGCGGCCCGGTACCGGATGACGACGCCCTCGCCCTCGAACGGCCCCCACGACTTGAGCGGCGCCCGCGCGAGCTCCTCGCCCGCGCCGAGCCGGTACTCGATCGTCGATTCGACCGCCTCCTCGGCGGTGCCGTCCCAGGAGAATTCCATCAGCCGGAGCACGCCGTCCGCGTGCGGGTAGATGTCCAGCCGGCGAACAAGGTCAGCCGGGTCCGCGCTGCCCTCGGCGGATTCCTCCCACGTCCAGTTGCCGGGCAACAACGCCTTGAACGCGCCGGACGACACGTAGTACCCGTTCGCGACGTCGGGCATCGCGCGGTCGGGCGTCGAGAACTTGAGCGTGCCGAGGATCATTTCGAACCCGGGCATCACCTCCGGCTCGTCCTCGGCGCGGTAGACGAGCCGCAGGTCGGCGTTGAACCACTCCGTCAGCTCGACGACAAGGATCTCGACGACGTAACGCTCGTCCTCGAGCTCGAACGTGTACCACCGCCCGACACCCTCCCACGCGCCGAGTTTGGAGACCCGCTTGCCCCCACGCGGCGTGACCTCGAGCCAGTCGCTGAAGTTCTCCAACGCCGTCGCCAGCTCTTCTTCTGCCGAGCCCGACTTGGAGTACACGTTCACCGTCGCCTGCGCGTCGAACTCGGGCGGCTCGGCCTCGACAAGCCACGAGCGGGCTTGGTTGGACTCCTCCTCGTCCTCGTCCGAGCTGATCTCCCACCCCTCGGGGTGGTCGAACGAGATGATGGGCCCGGCGTGCCTGGATCGCGCCGCGTCGTCGGGTTGGGTCCGTTCCGCGTGCGCGGCGGGGGTGAGCAGCAACAGCACGAGGGCACAGCATCGGGTGAGCGTCGTCATGCCCGCAGCGTACCACCCGACCCCGCCGACGGATTCGGCCCGCGCCGAATGGGTCAGAACGGGCGGACCCACCCGATGGTGAACGCCCCGAGGGTGTCGCGCTCGGACTGGGCCCGGTACTCGTGCGAGTAGATCGTCCACCCGTACCCGAGTTCGAGGTCGCCGCCCCAGAGATCGACCGCGGCGCGGACGCCGACCTCGAACTCGCCCACGAGGCGCTCGGGGTCGGTCGATCGCGAGTCCGCGAAGGTGTTGCCGTCCAGGAACATGTTGCGGCCCACGGCCCTCGCGCCCACGCGCGTGAAGAGGTACGCACCCCAGGCGTGCTCGTCGGACCACCCGCCCGTCGCGTCGCGGTAGTCGAGCATCCGCCCGGGCCCGAAGTCGGTCGGCAGGTGCTTGCCCACGCGCACGGTCAGGTCTGTGTTGCCGCGGATGAAGACGTTGCCCAGGTCGAACCCGAGGCGCGGGATCGCGTCGAACTCGAGCCCGGCCCACTCGCCCACGCCCGTCTTCCACGAGCGCTGGTACCGGAAGTTGATCGCGAGCTCGTTGGCGAGCTGGGTGGACCAGCCCTTGGGCTCGAGCTGGTTGGGCAAGCCGTGCACGAACCGCTGGGCGTCTTCGGCGAGCGACCACGACCCGACGACGCCCACGTCGAGCTCGAAGTGGTCGTGCACGCGATCGGTGGCGCGCTGGAAGTAGACGCCCGCGTACAGGTACCCGGCGTACGGGCGGTCGTCGGGGTCCGGGTCGCGGACCTCGATGTCCGACGCCGTGTAGATGTGCTGGGCGATCACGACGCCCATCGCGAGCTTCGCGTTGGGCCACTTGCTCGCGGGCGCGAGGAACTCGCGCGTCTCGGCGTCGAACCCGGGGTCGAACACCAGGTCGATCTTCGCGCCCGAGGTGTAGTGCCGATCGTCGTCGTCGAAGGGCTCGAAGAACGACCCGTCGTTCTGGTGGGTGAGCAACGCGCCGCGGAAGGTCCAGCTCCGGTCCTCGTTCAGATCCGAGGCGTTCAGCGACAGGTCGGCGCTGAGCGCCTCGTCCGCGACGGGCTGCTCGGGCTGCGCCCACGCGCCGCCGGCGAGCAGCGCGAGGACCGTCGGGATCACGAAGCGTCCGTGCACGGGCGGAGGATACCCCGCCGGCATGTGGGCCGGGTCAGCTTTCGTCGGATGACGCCAATTTGGCGACCACCGACAGGTCTTCCAGGGTCGTCACGTCCTGCGAGATCTCGGTCTTGCCCGCCGCGATGTCGCGCAGGAGACGCCGCATGATCTTGCCCGAGCGCGTCTTGGGGAGGCCCGCGGCGAACTTGATCAGGTCGGGCTTGGCGATCGCGCCGATGTCGTTGCCCACGTGCGCGCGGAGCTCGTTCTTAAGGCCCTCCCCGGGCTCGTGCCCCGGGCCGAGGGTGACGAACGCGGCGATGCCCGTCCCCTTGATCTCGTGGGGCATGCCAACGACCGCTGCCTCGACCACCGCGGGGTGGGCGACGAGCGCGCTCTCGACCTCGGCCGTGCCGAGGCGGTGCCCCGAGACGTTAATCACGTCGTCCACGCGCCCGGTGATCCAGAAGTACCCGTCGTCGTCGCGCACCGCGCCGTCGCCGGGGAAGTACATGCCGGGCAGGCGTTTCCAGTAGGTATCCACGAACCGCTCGCGGTCGCCGAAGATCCCGCGGAGCATCGAGGGCCAGGGCTTGCGGATCGCGAGCAAGCCCTGCTCGCCGTTGGGGACCTCGTTGCCCTGCTCGTCCACGACCGCCGCGTCGATGCCGGGGAAGGGGAGGGTGCACGACCCGGGCTTGGTGGGCGTCGCGCCTGGGAGGGGCGTGAGCATGTGCCCGCCCGTTTCCGTCTGCCACCAGGTATCGACGATGGGGCATACGCCGCGCCCGATGTGCTTGCGGTACCACTTCCACGCTTCGGGGTTGATGGGCTCGCCCACCGTGCCCAGCACCTGCAGCGTTGTCAGGTCGTGCTTGGCCGGGTGCTCGTTGCCCCACTTCATGAACGCGCGGATGGCGGTGGGCGCGGTGTAAAACTGCGTGACGCGGTGGCGCTCGACGATGTCCCAGAAGCGCGACGCGTCGGGGAAGTCGGGCCCGCCCTCGTACATGACGCTGGTGACACGGTTGGGAAGGATGCCGTAGAGGATGTAGGAGTGCCCGGTGATCCAGCCGATGTCCGCGGTGCACCAGTAGATCTGTTGCCCGTCGGGGATCATGTTGAACGTGAGCTTGCTGGTGTAGGACGTGTGGACCATGTACCCGCCGGTGGTGTGCACGATGCCCTTGGGCTTGCCGGTCGAGCCGGAGGTGTAGAGCAAAAAGCTCATCGCCTCTGAGTCCAGCGGCACGCACGGGCAGTCGTCCGACGCGCCGCCCACCGCGTCGTGCCACCACACATCGCGGCCATTGATCGCGACGTCGTTCTCGCAGCGTTTCACGACGATAACCTTCTCGACCGCATCGGGCGTGCCATCGAGCGATTGACAGGCCTCGTCCACGTTCTCCTTGAGGGGGACGACCTTGCCCCGGCGCCACGAGCCGTCGCAGGTGACGATGACCTTGGACTTCGCGTCCTTGACGCGGTCCACGATCGCCGACGAGCTGAACCCGCCGAAGATGACGGAGTGGACAGCCCCGATGCGCGCGCACGCGAGGCACGCGACGGCGAGCTCTGGGACCATCCCCATGTAGATCGTGACGACGTCGCCCTTCTTCACGCCCATCGCCTTCAGGGCGTTGGCGCACTTGGCGGTCTCGTTCTGCAACTCGCGGTACGTGATCCGCCGGACCTCGGGGCCGCTGTCCGGGTAGGGCTCGCCCTCCCAGATGATCGCGATCTGCTCTGAGTAGCCGTCGGCGACGTGCCGATCGACGGCGTTGTAGCACAGGTTCGTCTTGCCGCCGACGAACCACTTGGCGTCGGGCAAATCCCACTCGACGACGGTGTCCCACTTCTCGAACCAGTGGAACTCAGAGGCGACATCGGACCAGAAGCCCTCGGGGTCGTCGATGGATCGCTGGTGCATCGCGCGGTACGCGTCCATCGAGCCGACGAGCCAGCTCAAGGCGCCGACGTCGTTCGCGGCGGGCGGGGCGTACGTCGGGACGGTCTGCTCGGTCGTCATGGCGGTCGCCTCCCTCAAGGGACGGACCATCATAGGGTTTGAGACCGTGGCGCTCATCCGAACCGACACGGGAAGCCGGGCGAATGACCCTCCCGCGGGTCAGCGCGTGCTTGTGCGGTCCCCAGAAGACACTGACCCGAAGCCGGGTCAGTGGCACGAGCGGGTCAGGCGGAGGCTTCGGTGACGCGGAGCACTTCCTGGATGCTCGTGCGGCCCTCGGCGGACTTGGCGAGCCCGTCCTGGCGCAGTGACTTCATGCCGCGCTCCAGGCACAGACGCCGGAACTCGGCGACGTTCGGGTTGCGTGCGACAATATCGCGCAGCGAGTCGTCGATCGTCAGCAGCTCGTACAAGCCCACGCGTCCCGAGTACCCCGTGGAGCGGCACTTGTCGCACCCGTTGGGCGCCCAGAGCTGGTCGCACGGGAGGCCCTGCATCTCCAGGTACTCGCGCATCTCCTCGCTGGGCGTCTCCCGCTCCTTGCAGTGCTCGCACAGACGGCGCACGAGGCGCTGGGCCAGCACGCCGTTGACGGCGGCGCCGACCAGGAACGGCTCGAGCCCGATGTTCACGAGGCGTGTAATCGAGCTGGGCGCGTCGTTCGTGTGGAGGGTGGAGAGCACCAGGTGGCCCGTGAGCGCGGCCTGCACCGCCGTGTGCGCGGTCTCGTGGTCTCGGATCTCACCCACCATGATCACGTCCGGGTCCTGACGCAGCAGCGCCTTCAGCGCCTTGGCGAAGTCCATCCCGATCTTCGCGTGCGTCTGCGTCTGTGTCACACCGTCGAGGTGGTATTCGACCGGGTCTTCGACCGTGGAGATGTTGAGCTTGTTCTTGTCGAGCTGGCGGAGCGACGCGTACAGCGTGGTCGTCTTACCCGAGCCGGTCGGGCCCGTGACGAGCACGATGCCGTGCGGCGCCTTGACCTGATGCTTCCAGACATCGAGCGTGTTGTTGTCGAACCCGAGGTCGCCCAGCTCGACCTGGATCGAGCGTGTGTCGAGGATACGCATGACGACCTTCTCGCCGTACCCGCACGGGAGGGTCGAGACACGCAGGTCGAGCTTGCGCCCGCCCACGGTGCACCGGATGCGCCCGTCCTGCGGGACGCGTCGCTCGGAGATGTCCAGGTTCGCCATGATCTTGAGGCGTGACGCGATCGCGGCGCTCATGCCCGCGGGCGGGTTCATGGACTCGAACAGCAGGCCGTCGATGCGGAATCGCACCTTGAGACGCTTCTCGTTCGGCTCGATGTGGATGTCCGACGCGCCTTCCTTGACGGCCTGCTGGATGATGTAGTTCACGTACCGAATGACGGGCGACTCGCCCGCCTTCGCTTCGAGATCGACCGCTTCCTGCGACTCCGTCGCGGCGACCTCGACGTCGCCCTCGTCCACGTCCGCGAGGATGTCGTTGAGGTCCATGTCCTCGGACTCGCCGCCGCCGACAAGATCGATCGCGGCGTTCACGTCCCCCGCCGTCACGAGGACAAGCTTCATCGACGACACACCGAGGCGCGCCCGGATCTCGTCGAGGACGAACACGTCGTCCGGGTTCGTTGCGCCGATCACCACGCGCGAGCCCTCCTCGCGCAGCGGGACAACCATCCGGTCCTTGCAGAAATCGACGCCGAGGCGCTGGATCAGCCGTCCGTCCACGCCGCCGTCGAGCCCGGCCTCGAGGTCGATGCGCTCGAAGGGGACACCCGCCATCTCGGCGCGTGATCCCTGCACGTCGGCCTCGTCGGCGCCCTGCTCGATGAGGACGTCCGCGAGGTTGGTGCCCGGGGTCTGCCGAACGACGAGCGTCGCCGCGGCGAGTCGTTCGGCGTTCACGATGCCGCGCGAGACCAGCAGCTGGCCCAGGTCCGTCGCCGCCTGCTCGGCCGTGACGAGCCCCTCCTCGGGCGTGTAGATGGTGCTCGACGCACTGCCCACGCTCGACCGGCGCTCGGCGGCGCGCTTGTGCTTCACCGCCGGGTCGTCGTCGTCGATCGGCTTGCCGTCCGTGCCGAACCGGCGCTGCCCGGAGGGCATCGCGGGCAGCGGGCTGAACGACCGCTCGGACTTGTCCACGCGGTGCGTCTTCTTGGGCCCGGACTTGGAGGGCGAGCCGCCCACACCGAGCTCGGAGAGGATGTCGTCGATGTCCTTGGGCACGTCTCGCCTCCGCGGTGCTTACTCGAAGATTTCCTCGGCCGGCTTGCCCATGCGGATCATGAACACCCGCTCGCTCGCCGTCACGGTCACGCCCTCGCCCGAGATTTCGCGGACGGTGAAGATCCCGTTGCCGACGACGTCGCCCACGCGGCAGAGCTGACCGTTGATGGTCGCGACGGGCACGCGCCCGCCGATCATGCTCTGGAGCTTGAGGCGCGTGACCTCGGTATCGACCCGGGCGCGCATGTCGGCGGCCCGCTGGCGCATCTCTTCGAGCCGGCGCTGCTCGGCCCGCTGACGCTGCTGCTCAGAGAGCAACGCGGGATCGACCGGCTCGATCGAGCTGCTGCCCAGCGCCAGGCGCTGGGCGATCTCGAATGGCTGCGTGGGGAGCTGGTCCATCGGCACCTGAACCGGGCGGCCGGACCGTGCCAGGTCGTCCATCGCGCGGGTGAACCGGCGCTCGAACTCGGCGTTGATGGCGCTTGGCTGATACTCGACCGCGAGCGCCTGCCCCGAGATGCCCGAGACGATGCCCACGCGGCGCATGCCGTAGACCGCGCCCGCGCTGAGCACGACGAGCACGAGCAGGATGATGGTCTGGTTGCCGAACTTGCCGTTCTTCCCGCCGAACCCGCCGGCGGGCTCGGGCCCGCTGCGGCCTTCGAGATCGACGAAGATGTTCGACCCCTCGCCCGCGGACTGGCCGGGTGCGAGCGGGTCGGCGCCCTGATGCTGGATGATGTTGCCGCTGCTCATGACGCCGCCTCCTCGTCCTCACGGAAGTAGATGCTCAGAGTGAAGTCGAAATCGATCCCGCCATCGGCGCTGTCTTCCATCTTGAGATCGACGATGCGGGTGATGCGGGGCATGCGCTCGAGGCTCTGCAGGAACGTGTAGTACCCCTCGAAGGTGCCGTTGGTCTGAAGCTCGAGCGGCTGCTCGCGGTACCGAGCCGCCGCCACGGGCTTGAGGCTCTTGAGCGACGGCGGCTCGAGCCCCGCCTCCACGGCCAGCGAGCTCACCTGACGCACGATCTGATCGACGCCCTTGCTCGTGGGCAAACGCGACTCGATCTTCTCGATCTGCCCGGCGATCTCGGCGTTCGCGCGCTCCAGGTCGTCGTTGCGCGCCGTCTCGGCCCGCAGCTTGGCGAGAAGCTCGCGCCGGTGCGCCAGCTCCTCCCGGTCCTTCTCGATCTGGATGTTCTGCGGGCGGAACGCCACGAAGTACGCCCCGACCGGCAGCAGCACCACCGCCAGGAACATCACGAGTTCACGTAGTCCGAATCGCATGGTCAGCTCCTGCCTGGTGGCTCACTCGGTGTCTGTCTCGGACAGCGTCACGCCGATCGCGTCCGTGTCGTCGAGCAGGGTCGTCTCCCGCGCGTCCGCGACGGTTGCGATGTCCACGACGTCGCGAAGGCCCATGACGATCCGGAACTTGCGAAGCTCCGTGTCCTCGACCGTGGTCTGGTTGATGTACTGCAGCTCGACGGACTTGAACAGCGGCGACTCCTTCAGCCCCGCGAGGTAGTCCGCCACGTCGTTGTTCAGGCCCGCGAGCCCGACGAGCGTGATCGTGTGCTTGAACTTGGGCGGCAGGACCTTGGGCTCCTCCGCGTCCTTCTTCACCGCCTGCACGCCCCGGACCGACTGCGTCGCCCCGGCGGGCGTCTTGGGCTTGGGCGCGACGAGCACGCGCTCACCCTCGAGGTTGAACTCCGTCAGCGCCACGCCCTCGGGCATCGCCCGGGTGATCTCGGCGGTCAGCACCGAGCGGGGCACGTTGTCGATGATCGCCGACACGACCTCGGCCTGCTCGAGGATCTCGATGCGCTGGGCTTCCAACGCCCGGAGCTGCTCGATCTTGGTCGATTCCTCCTCGAACTCGACCCGCACCTGGCGGACCTCGTTGGACAGGGCGACCTTCTGGCGGTAGAGCAGCATGAACGCCGCGACCGTGCCCACCGAGACCACACCGAAGAGCAGCAGCATGAGCACGTTCGCCCGGTGCTGCCCCTTGGACTTGACGTACTCCTCGGGCAGGAAGCTCGCGTTCTGCTGCCCCGCGTTCGGGTTCAGGTTCATCCGTGCGTCCCTTCTTACAGGTCCGTCGGGCTCAGGCACATGCCCAGCGGCACGGCCCACCCGGGTTGCGGTTCATCGATGTGCAGCCCCGTCGAGGGCTCCTTGCCCGTCCGCGCCACACGCGCCATCGGGTCGGCGATTTCTGCGGGCAGACGCAACGCCCGGGCGATGTGCTCGCACAACGCCAGGTGCCGCGACTCGCCCCCCACGAACACCACGCGCCGGACCGGCTCGTCCGGGAACAGCGCGCGGTGGTACCGGAGGCACATGCTGACCTCGTCGGTCAGGATCTCCGCCGGCTCGGACAGGTCGATCGCCTTCTCGACGCGCTTGAGCTGCTCGCGCGTCAGCGTCGGACCGTCGCTCGGCTTGGAATGGTCGGGCTCGGCGTCGCCCGTTACGACGTGCGCATCCACGACGGACGCCGCCCGCGGGATCAGCGAGTCGAGCTCAAGCCGGCGCTCGCCGGCCCGCGTCAGCGTGCATTTAAGCTGGTGGGCCACCGCCTCGTCGAGCTGGTACCCGCCGTAGTTGATCGTGCGTGCGAACTGGATCCGCCCCGCCTGCGCGACGGTCACCGTCGTCGTGCCGCGCCCGATGTCCAGGTAGAGCGTTGGCGGCGGCTCGCCCGGCTCGCCCGCGCTCAACGCACGCACCAGCGCCTGCGGGTCGCAGTGGATCCCGACGGGCTCCATCTTCGCGTGCTTGATCGCGGACATCATCCGCCCAACAAGCTCACGCGCGGCGGCGAAGCAGATGACCTCCGTCTTCCCGCCCGGCAGGTCCTTCACCTCTTCGTTCCGGCACAGGAGCGACCCGGGATCGCACCCGAGCTGCTTGGCAACGGCGGCCCGCGCGATCTCGTCGCGCGACACGCCGTCCGCCTTGATCACCTGCAGGTGCTTGCAGAACATCTGCCCCGACGGGATGCCGCACACGGCACGCGTGGACTTGAACCCGCCCTTCTTGAGCACCTTGGGGAGCTCGTCGAGCTGCCAGCGCAGGCGACGCGCGGGGTCGGTCTGGAGTTCCTCGGGCACGTCGATGGACGCCGCCGCGACGAGCGCGGGCGGCTCGGCGCCCGTCACCTGCAGCACCTTGAGCGCCCCGACGCCGAAGTCGATCGCGACCGGGGGCGGGGCCGAGCGCAGGGTGGGCATGGCGCGCTTGGACGGCGCCGCCTCCGGCTTCTCCGCCGGCCGCTTCTTCTTCCCGCCGAGCTTGCCCAAGCCTTTGAAGCCCATCCGCTCTCCGTCCACGCCACGCCCTGCGCCTACCACGCGCAAGGCATCACGGCACGGTCCGAGGATCGGCCCAAAACGCCCGCCCCTTCACGCATCACCCGCACGCCCGGTCCGATCGCCCCGATCCGTCGCGCAGAGACGGCGCACGCGGCACCACCGGAAGTCGGGGACCCACCCCCTCGCTTATCGAGTGCGTCCGAGAACCTCGGTCAGACGCGCCAACGCCCCGTCGAGGTCCCACGCCTGAGACGCCCGGTCCCCGGTGAAGTTCGACACGGTGCGCACCTCCGCGAACGCCGCGCCCGTCCCCAGGCGAGCCAACGCGTGGGCGATCGCGGCACCCTCCATCGCCTCGGCGATTGCGCCGGTGCGCTCGGCCACCGCCGCCGCCGCCGCGTCGGTCCCCGAGCACGTCGAGACCGTCGCGATCGGGCCCGCCGCGTCCGCCCGGGGGCGCCACGCGTCGAGCAACGCCGCATCCGCTTTGAAAAGACCGTCCGAACCCTCGAGCACCGGGAAGCCCATCGACGCGAGCGTCCGGAACCCGGTCGGCTCGGCGATCCCCTCGTCGGCGTACACGCTCGACGTCCCCACCACGCACGAACGCACGGGCAGATCATCGCGCAGCGACCCGCAGACCCCGACGTTCAGCACCGCCCGGTGCCGACGCGGATCGACGCAACGCACGATCGCGCCCGCGGCGTTCGCCTTGCCGACGCCCGTGATGAGCAGCTCGCGTCGGCCGCCGATCGGCACCGCCTGCCACGGGCTCGGCGGCGCGTCATCGCACCCGAACGCGTCGAGCACCGCCCGGGCCTCGCGCTCGACCGCCACCGCGTACAGGATGCCGCACTCGTCGGGCACGCTCAAGCCTACGCGGCGTCGCTCACGCGGCCTTCGCCTCGTCGTCCAGCGGCACCTCGTCGGGCACACCGATCTCCGTCAGGTCGTAGTTGTCGCTGCTCACGTCGTGCCCGTCGCACTCGACGATCGTCAGATCCTCGATCTCCGAGAGCCTGAAGTACTCGGGCTTGCCGTCGGGATCATCACGCAGCACGTCCTCGATCGCGCCCTCGCAGATCCGCACCACCTTCGGGCGGCACGGGTGCGCGGGGTCCCACGCCGCGACCACGGCCCGCGTCCCGTCGCTCAGCCGCACGATCGTCCCGGGCGGGTACGCCGGGCAGACGTTCAGCAGCCCCCACAGCACCACGGGGTCGAGCTTGCACGCGACGTCTTCGCGCTGCAGGATCCGCAGGGCCCGCACGGCGGGACGAGCTTCCAGCTCGTAGTCCTCACTCCCCGGGTCGCTCGCCGGATGGACGAGCCGGTCGAACATGTCCGCCGCCGCGATGATGCGCGCGAACACATGGATCCCGCTGCCCGAGGGCGCCACCGGCGCGTAGCCGTCCACCCTCGACCGAGGGAACCCGGTGCCGTCAAACCGCTGGTGGTGGTGCAGCACCGCGGCGGACACCGTCGGGTCCACGCGCCCCTGGAGCATCTTGTACCCGATCTGCACGTGCTCCTGCCAGCGCTCGTCCTCCTCGTCGCGCGTCGTGTTCCACCGGTGCAGCGTACCCTCGTCGAGGCGCATCATGCCGATGTCGTGCAGCATCGCCGCCATCCCGAGGCTCGTGACGTCCTTCGCCTGGGCCGCCTGCTTCTTCGGGCGCTCGCGCAGCAGGTAGAAATCGATCCGCAGCCCGATCAGCGTCGCGAGCACCGCGACGTCCGTCGCATGACGCAGCGCCGGGGCGCCGACGCACGCGAGCTCACTCACGAACATCGCCGCCCGCTCCTGCTCCGTCAGGCGGGTGATGAGCGAAGTGATCACCGCCCGGAACGTGCCGAAATCCAGCTCGGGGTCGAAACGCCGGGTCGCCGCGTCGAACGCGTTCGCGATCGCACCGGTGACTTCCGCCCGCGCCGCCTCCACCCGCGGCGAGCGCATGCGCTCGATCTCCGCCAGCTTCGGGCAGCGGATGTACAGCTCGGGCACACGCAGCTCTTTGAGACGCTGCAACGCGACGGACTCGAGCGGCAACCCCGCGCGGATCAGGACCGTCCCGGGCCTCGCGGGGTGATAGACGGGCAGCGCCAGACGCATCCCAGCCCTCGCCTCGTTGGTGCGAACGCGCAGCATCGGTCCGATTCATCGGATACCCATCCGGACGCATCCACAACCGTCGAGGGTTCGCTCACCCAGACAGCCGGTACGTCAGGATCACGTAGACCAGATACCCCAGAACCATCAGCGCGCCCTGCACGCGCCCGATATCCCGCCCCCCCCCGCGCAGTTTCGCAAGGACCGGATAACACAGCACGCACGTCCCGCCGACGACCCACACGTGCCACATGTCGGGCGACGCCAGCGGCTCGACCGTCGCCGTGATGCCCATGACACACAGCAGGTTGAAAACGTTAGACCCGACGATGTTCCCCACCGCGATGTCCTGCTCGCGCCCAAGGACGGCACGGAGCGACGCCGCGAGCTCGGGCAGCGATGTCCCGAACGCGACGACGGTGAGCCCGACGACCGCCGTCGAGACGCCGAGAAGCTCCGTCGCGATGTAGCTCGCGCCATAGATCAGCAGCCACGCGCCGCCCGCCAGCCCGGCGAGCCCCGCGAAGATGAGCACGGCGTCGCGCCACGCTGGCGCGTCGGCGTCCTCCGCCGCCTCGGCTTCACCCTCCTGGCTGATCTCCTTGACCAACTCGGGGTCGGACTTGCCGACCTTGTAGGCGAAGACGACGTACGCGATCAGCCCCGCCGCGAGCAGCGCGCCCTCGAGACGCGTCACGAGCCCGTCCATAAGCGTGAGCCCGGCGAGGATCGTGATGCCGATCATCACGGGCAGCTCGAGCCGCATCACCGCCCGCTCGACGGTCACGGGCATGATGATCGCCGTCGCGCCAAGGATCAGACAGACGTTCGCGATGTTGGAACCCAGCACGTTCCCCACCGCCAAGTCGCCGATGCCCGTCGTCGCCGCACGCAGCGACGCGAACAGCTCCGGCGTGCTCGTTCCGAACGCGACCACGGTCACGCCGATCGCGAACGCGGACATCCCCAGACGCGACGCGAGCCGCGCAGCACCCTTCACGAGCCAGTCCGACCCGAACACCAGCAGCACCAGCCCCACGACGAACGCACCGACCGCCAGCAGCGTGTTCAAGGCGTCTCCCCCCCCGGCACCCGCGGCCGCACCACCACCAGCACCCGCGCGGGCTCACGCACCCGCACCGTGCCCTCTTCCTCCACCACATCGCCCGGGTCGATCAGCATCGATTCGCCCACGACCCGCACCGTGGGCGTCTCGGGCCCCGGCGCGGCCTCGATGGGCTCGGGCTCGCCCGCGTCCGTCCAGTCCTCGTCGGCTGAAGCGCCCGCGATGATGTACGCGTCGTCGCCGCGCGCACGAACCGTCAGCGCGAGCTCGGCGAACACCGGCCCGGCCTCCGCCTCGCCCGCCGAGACGCCGGGCGCCCCGATCGCCGAGAGCGTCCGCGTCGAACGCGGACGCTCACGCTGGGGCACGAACTCCAGCCGCATCGTCGTCTCGATCCCGCCGTCCCCGATCCACGGCTCGAACCACGCCCGCGCGAGCAGCCGCGTCCGCCCGGGCCCCACGCGCGCCGCGCGCTCGCCCGTGCCCACGACCTCGTCCTCCTCCCACGGGCCCGCGACGATCGGCGACCAGTTGGGCACCTCGGTCCACTGCCGCTCGTCCCCGACACCCGCAGACTCGAACGCGTCGAGCACGCCGTCAACCGCATCGGCGGGCACCGAGATCACGCGCAGCCCCGCGAGCCGCCACTTGTACAGCAACGCCGGGTCCGCCGGCACCGGGCGCGTCTCGTACGCCCCCAGCACCGACGCCACCGTCGGCGACGCGTCGCGCACCGGCACGAGCTCGATCCGCACGCCCGGCTGAGCCGCGTCCAGGAACGACTTGTCCGCCAGCTGCTCCGCCCGCTCACGCTCGAGCCGACGCTGCTCGCGACGCTCGCGCCAGCGCTCGCACCCCGATGACACGGCGACCCCGACCGCGCACGCGCCGACCAGCGCCGCCCGCGTCAGGCTGGCCCGACACCCAGGGATCACGCGCCCTCGGGCCCCGAGCCAAGCTCGTTGATCCGGTCGATCAGCTTCCGCACCACCGCGAAGTGGTACCGCGTGTGCGTGAAGCACACCCGCGGCAGGTCCAGGTGGTCGTCCTCGACCGAGTACGCCCCGCGCTGCGTGATCGAGCCCTTCTTCACCAGCGACGCGAACTCGTCGTTGAGCGTCGCCAGAGCCGCCTCGCTCAGCGGGCGCTTCACGCGGATCACCAGGTCGTCGCGCACGTAGCGCGAGCTGTGGTACACGCGATAGAAGTCGGTGATGTGGTCCGCCGCGTCCTCGGCGTTCTTCGCGAGGTAATACAGCCCCGGGTCCTCAGGGCTGATCCATCCGCGGTCGAGCAGCTGCTCGCGCGTGAAACGATCCCAGTTCTCCCAGTACCCGCGCTCGCGGTGCTCGCCCTCGACGAGGACGATCGGGATCATGCTCGCCTTGCCCGTCTGCACGAGCGTCAGCGTCTCGTACGCCTCGTCGAGCGTCCCGAATCCGCCCGGGAAACAGACGACCGCCTCGGCCTGGCTCAGGAACATGAGCTTGCGCGTGAAGAAGTAGCGGAAATGGATCAGCTTGTCGTCGCCCGCGATCACGTCGTTCGCGGTGGTCTCGAAGGGGAGACGGATCGCCACGCCGAACGAGCCCTCGCGCCCCGGGCCCTCGTGCCCGGCCTTCATGATGCCGTCGCCCGCGCCGGTGATGGACATCCACCCGCGGGCCGCCATCTCGCGCGAGAAATCGACCGCCGCGAGGTAATCCGGGTGATCCTCGGGCGTGCGCGCACTCCCGAAGATCGTGACCTTGTGCTGCGTGGGGTACTGCCCGAAGACGCGGTAGGCGTATCGCATTTCCTTGACCGCCGCCGCCATGAGCTTCAGCTCGCCCGTGCCGCGACCGTCGGGGATGAGCTTCAACGCGGCCGTCATAAGCTCGCGCACGAGCTTCGCGTCGTAGTCGTCCGCGCCGGGCGCGACCATGTCGATGAGATCGACGATGGTGTCCTGCACCTCGCCGTCGTCGGCGCGGCGTTGCTCGGCCGCCTCGGGGGGCGCGGCGGACTCCGTCTTGGGGTGCGTCGTCGCGGGCGGGTCGAGCTCCACCCGGTTCGGTTCAGGCCGGTTCGGTTCGGCTTTGTCGTTGTGCTTGGGCATGTCGCCTCGCGTCGGACCCGCGATGCCCGCGGGCGTCATTCGTCGTCGGTCGGTTGGATCACGAGGGTAGGCACGCCCGGTTCATCGCCCAGGGATTCAGGCCCGTCATCGCGGACGATCGTCCCCTCCGCCGCGGGCATCGCCTCGCGGTCCGCCGCACGCGCCGCGGTCCGCAGCGCCCGCTGCTGCCCCTGCCGGGCGCGCGACTCAACCTCGCGCAGCCGCTCCTCCTCGGGCGAGGGCTCGCCGAAGATCGACCGGATGATCCGCTTCGCCCCCGGGAGCTGCTCGGTGGTCAGCTCCATCTCGCCCGGCGTGCCACGCACACGCGTCGTGATCAGCTCGTCGCGCAGCCCCTCGAGCAGCCGGCTCACCACCGGGATCGGGTTCACCGACCGCGAATTGAACTGCATCTCCAGATCCTGGCCAGGCAGGCGCATCGTGCCGTACCCGAAAATCTCGACGGACTTGCTGAACACGCTCACCTGCTCGAACGTCAGCACCGGGCCCTCGATGTAGAAGCTCGCCTGCGCCGAGTTCAGGCTCTCGCCCACGGGCGCCTGCAGATTCGAGAACTCGATCAGCTGCATGATGCCCGGCAGCGCCAGCACCCGCCCGCCTTGCACACGCACCGACCCCCGGCCGGTGCGCGAGCCCGCGTCGCCCGACACGCCGCCGACAGACAGGCTCCCGTCGATCACGCCGCGCGACCGGTCCGCCGTGTTGTTCCACGCCTGGCGCTCGTCATCGTGCGCCCGTTCGATGTCCTCCGGGTCCGCCATCGCGCTGAGCGCCGCGGGCTCGTCGGGCTCGGGCGAGACGTTCAGGTCGTCGAAGACCGGCGCCGCGCGCACGCCCGAAGCGACGAAGTCCGCCGAGTACGTCGCCGTTCCCTCGCCCGTGCCGACACGCGCCGACCCCGCGAGCCGACCGCCGTGCACGTGCGCCTCGATCCGGGGCAGCATCGTCTCGCCCACGCGCCGGCCCGCGTGCGCCTCGGCACGCCCGTCGGTGAACCGCACGCCCGCAGCACGACCGCGCTCGGCGTCCACCTCGAACGCGTAATCCCCGCGCGCCGCCCCGGCGTCACGCGACGCGTCGAACCGCATCGTGCCCGTGAGTTCCGTCAGCTTCGCGCCGGTGTCAAGCGACGCGTTTTCGAACACCACCACCCCGCTCGCGGCGTACGCCCATTGGTCCCCGTCGGGCTCCAACTCCAGAACGACGTCCCGCGCCGTCACGGGCCCCGTCGCGTCGAACGCGAGCGCGCCGATCGTGTCGTTGATGACCTCGGGCAAGACCGCCGCGAGCCCCTCGGGCACGCCCGCGTCCGAGCCGACGTCCAGCGCTGCCTCGACGCGACCGCCGGCATCGGTCACCGTCCAGCGCCCGTCCGCCCGCGCACGCCACCCGCCCGCGTCCACGCTCACGTCTTCGATGATCCCGCCCGTCCGCTCGAAGCGGAGCCACCCGTCGAGCTCCCCGAGCTCCACCCGCTGCCCCCGGTGATCGAACGCCAGAGAGCGCGGGCCCAGCGACCCCGTGAGCCCGAGCTCTGGCAGCACGAGCTCGCCCGGCTCGTGCGCCGACGCGTCCGCGACGCCCTCCGGCTCCAGACGCAGCCGCAGGTCGTACGCGCCCGTCGGGCGGCGTGACTCGATCGTCTCGCGCGTGCCGGGGTCCATCCGCGACGCGACCACGCGTCGGGTGAACGAGCTCTCGAACCGCGCCCCCTCGATCGCGACCTCCATCGCCCCGTCCCAGGCGCCGGAACGCACGGGCGTCTCGCCCGCGCGGACCAGCGGCAGCACCCCGTTCGCCCGCAGCGTGCCGACGCGCTCACGCCCGTACCACACCGGGGCCGACACGCCCCGAGCGCGCACCCACGGCTCGGGACCCGTGCTCAGCACGATCGATCCCAGCGAGCGCCCGATGTCGATGCGCTCCGCCCCCGTGCCCCACGCGGCACGCTCGACGTCCGTCAACTCGATCTCGGCGGAAAGCTCACCCCCCACGTGGCCCTCGAACCGCGCGGCGGCCGACATCCGCCCCTCGGGCTGATACGCGCGGCGCCAACCCGCGACGCGATCGCCCCACGACGGGCTGAAGACAGACACCGCGTGCCGCAGCGGCGTCGCGAGATCCAACCCCTCCGCCGAGACGAGCACGTCCAACTCGGGGCCGGGCGGCGCGGGCCCGTCCTCCGGCGCCTCGGGCGCGAAGCCCGGGCGGTTCCGCTCGTACCCGATCGTCGCGTCCAGCCGGAACGGCGCGGGCTCGCCCGCGTCCGCGTCGTCGAACGTCAGCATGCCCGCCAGGTCGAGCCCGACGACATGCTCGTTCACCTCGATCACGCCGCCGACATCCTTCAGCACGAGCGGGCCTATCGGGTCGCCCACCCGCGGCACGGGGCGTGAGGTCAGCCCATCGACCGACGCGCGGACCTCGTACCCGAGCGACCCGTCCGGGCGCGCCGCGATGAGCGCCTCGCAGTCCGCCTCGCCCTCGAGCCCGAGCCGGTCGAGCATGTCCCGGAGCGTGCCGGGCGTTCCCGGCGCCGACGACGCGTACCCCGGGATCGCCGCGCGCAGACGCTCGTCCAGCGGGATCGTGCTCGCGTGGATCTCCACGCTCGGGATCGGGTCCCGGATCGGGTTGCCGTCCTCGTCCGAGAGCGCGACGTGCGCCTCGACGCGGGCGGTGCCCCCCGTCAGCCCCCGGTAGACGCCGCCCGACAGGTGCGCCCGCTGCTCGTTGATGTTGATCGACACGTCCTCGGCGATCATGGGCAGCGGGAAGTGATCGGGCACCAATCCCGCGCGCGGCACGCGCACATCGATCGTCCGCGTCCAGACGCTCTCGAGCCCGAGCTCGCGGTGGATGCGCACGTCCACATCCGCGCGCCCGCCGAACGCGAAGACCGGCGCCTCACCGGGTGAGCCGGGCGTCGAAACGAGCCCGTTCTCGACGAGCGCCGCGTGCCGGTCCGGGCTGAACAGCGCATCGACCATCTTCCGGCGCGCCGACGACATCGCCGCTCGCAGCTCGTCGTCGATCGGCACACCCGTCACACGCACGTCGAGGTTGACCTCCGACTCCGGGCCCAGCGGCGCGAACCGTCCCGTCGCCGACAGGCGCGCGCCGTTCGGGTGCGTCCCCTCGATCGAGTCGATCGAGAGGGTCGTGTCGTCGAACCGGGCGACGCCCTCGAGGTTCTCGAACCGGTAGGGGAAGTTCTTGTACGCCGCGGTGCCGTTCGTGAAACGCAGCTCGCCCGTCTTGCGGATGGGCGCGACGGCACCGTCCATCGCGCTCGGGCGTTCCAGGCGAACCGTCGCGACAACGTCCGCCTCCGGATCGACGAAGAGCCCGATCGGCTCGAGCACCGCGTCGGGAGCGGTGAAGAGCAGGCTCATGTCCGTGCTCAGGCGCGTGTCCGTGACGAGCGTGCACCGGAAGGGGCTGGTGGGCTCGACCCCGTCCGAGTCGAGCTCGACGCTGTAGGCGACCTCGTCGAGGGTGCCCGACAAGCGCGCGAGCACGCCGTCAGCGGAGACCTCGATCGTCCCCGTCGTGCCCTCCATCCGAATCGACGTCGTGTCCGTGAGCGCGCCCGATAGGTCAAATGGCAGCGTCACCCCCACGCCCTCAAGGGACATCTCCGCCGAGGGCTTGCCCGCGGGCGACACGCGCAGCGTCGTCTCGCCGATCGCCCCGGACAACGCCAGCCGCTCGTACAGATCACGCACCTTCGTGGGCACGACCTCGCTCGACCAGTCCGACAGGACGAACTCGTCGAGCGTGATCGCGAGCCCGTCGGCCCCGTAGCGCCCGGAAATGTCGATGCCGCGCCGCCCGCGGTCGTCGGGCACCTGGCGCAGTCGGAACCCGAAGGTCTGCCCGCCCGGCAGCGCAACGGGGACGAGGTCGCCCTCGACCGGGATCTCCTTGAGCGCGGTGTACCCCGCGTCGTCGTGCTCGCCGATCTCGATCACCCCGCCCGCCGCGCTCAGCACGGGCAGGTGGAAATCGTCGGACACGTCGCCCAGCCCGGCGTCTTGCATGAGAAACGAAAGCCCGGCGATGTTCAGGCGGCCCGTGTCCTTCGAATGGCTCAGTCGGAACCGGGGCCGCTCGAGCTCGATCGTCTCGACGATGGGCATGCCCGACAGAAGCGAGCCCCAGTCCATCCAGACGACCGCGCGGTCCACCTCGAAGAACCGCGCCTCGGGCCCGGGCGTCTCGGTGGGACGCGACATGCCGGGGACGTAGAAGGTCGCCCCCTCCATCACGATGCTGCCGTCGAGCCCGACGTAGACGCGGTCCGCCGTGATGGGCGTGCTCGTCATGTCCCTCAGGCGCGGCAGCAGCAGGCGCTTGGCGACGGGCGTCCGCGTCAGGATCAGCCCGAGCCCCATCAGCCCGAACGCCAGGCCCAACAGCCCGTACCCGCACTGGCGGGTGCGGCGGCGTCGCTTGCGACGCTTCGGGCACGCCGACCGCTCGGCCCGGCGTTGGGCCCGCGTGGGTTGTTCCGTGGTGGGCGGGGTCATCAGAAGATGCACACCTCATCGTGCCGGCGGGCTGACGGGCTTGATGCTACACACGCCCGGCGTTCGCCCGCGCGATCCGACGCCCCACAGACGGCACACCCCGCCCAGGCTCGGGCCCGGCGGACGCTCTGATTGGGGGGTGTCAGGGCGCGAGCCCCGCTCCTCGGTGCCACCGGCCGACGGTCCTGGCCGTGCTCGCGCTGGCGGCCCTTGCGTGCCCGGGCCGAACCCGCCCGGGATCCTCCCGGGCGTCCTCAAGGGTACGCCCCCCAGGCTCGGGGGTTCCGAAGCTGCTGGACGCGCACCCTCATGGCCGGTAGATGCTCGCGGCGACCACGGCGACCCCGAGCCCGAGGATACATGCCGACGGCCAGCCGATGAGCCAGAGCAGACCCACGCCGAACACCACAAACACGAGCCCGATGGCCCGAATCCAGGACCGCACCGAACGGTGTACGAGCTTCCGATGTGAGTTCCGAATCAGACGCTCGTGCAACTCGGGCGACACAATCGTGTCGCGCCCGCACTCGGGGCAGCGGTCG
>JAUHXM010000124.1 GCA_030426605.1 Phycisphaerae bacterium
ACAAATCCTCCCCACGCGCCCGCATCGTCTTCGACGGACGCGACCTCACCGCCCAGCCCGGCGGCGCGATCGACCGCTACCGCGCGCGCGACGTCGGGTTTGTCTTCCAGAGCTACCACCTCCTCCCCGAGCTCACGGTGCTCGAGAACGTCACCGTCGGCGCGATGGTCCGCCTGGGCCGGGTCGGGTTCGCGCGCGAGAAAGGGAAGGTCACGGCCCGCGCGCGCGAACTGCTCGAAGCCTTCGGGCTCGGGCACCGGCTGCGGCACCGGTCTGCCGAGCTCTCGGGCGGCGAACGCCAGCGCGTCGCGATCGCCCGCGCGCTCATCAACGACCCCAAGCTCCTCCTCGCCGACGAGCCCACGGGCAACCTCGATCGCGATACCGGAAACGCGATCCTCGACGTCCTCGCCGACCTCCGCGAGCGGTTCGGGCTGACCGTCCTCATGGTGACCCACGACCCCGAGAACGCCCAGCGGGCGGACCGGGTCGTCCGCATCGCCGACGGGAGGATCGAAGAAACCCCCGCCGGCTCCAAGGACCGGGAGAAATCGGAGCCCGCGGCGGGGTAAAGATGCCCCTGAGGCCCTCCCGGCCGTGTCGGGGGTGTCTGTGTAGGATTGGGCTGGGAGGCTCCACGGACGTCATGCCGCCGACGACTGACACAAGCTCGCCGCCGCAGGCATCGCCCGCGACGGTCACACTCCGGGGCCCGTCCGGGGTGGACATCGCCGCGTCCGTGCGCGAGGAGGGCTCGGGCCACCGGTTCGTCTTCCTGCACGGGCTCGTTGGGCTTAACGAGCACTGGGAAGAGGTCGTGCGGGACCTCGTGGACGAGGCCCGCTGCACAACGCTCGAACTGCCCCTGCTCGACCTCCGCGGCCCGGACTGCTCGGTCCAGGGCGTCACCGAGATCACCGAGTCTTACCTCGACGAGCACATCGGCGGGCCGAGCGTGCTGGTCGGCAATTCCTTCGGCGGGCACGTCGCCCTCCGCATCGCCCGCGACCGCCCGGACCTCGTCCGCGGCCTGGTCCTCGCGGGGTCCAGCGGGCTGATCGAACGCACGATGGTCAAGGGCGCCCCGGTCCGTCCCAGCCGCGAGTGGCTGCGCGAGAAGATCGGCGAACTGTTCTACGACAAGTCCAAGGTCGCCGAGTCGGACATCGACCGCGCCCACGCGGCGCTGAACGCCCGGGGCGGCGCCCGCGCGATGGTGCGGCTGTCCAAGACCGCCCGCCGGAACCACATGGGCGACGATCTGGCGCAGATCCGGTGCCCGACGCTCCTGATCTGGGGGCGTGAGGACATCGTGACGCCGCCGAGCGCGGCCCAGGGGTTCCTCGACCTGCTGCCCGACGCGCGGATCGCGTGGATCGACGAATGCGGGCATGCCCCGATGATCGAAGCCCCGGCGACGTTCGCGGGCGCGATGCGCGACTTCGCGCGCGAGCTGGACCGGCGCGATTCAGAATCGTCCTGATATGAGCACCACGACCACCAAAGCGCCCGTTCGCTGGACGGCGCTCGTGGGCGCGGGCTTGCACGCCAAGGTCGCCTCCCGGGCGCGCAAGCTCGCGGACCGCAAGCGATGGGCGCGCGATTCGGCACGCATCCAGATCGAGCAGATGACGGGTTTGTTGCGCGAGGCGTCGGGCACGCGCTTCGGGCGCGAGCACGACTTCGCCCGCCTCGCCCAGATCGCCGACCCGCGCGACCGCGTGACCGCCTACCGCTCGGCGGTCCCGATCGCGGACTGGTACGCCTTCAAGCACCACATCGCGGACATGCGCGAGGGCGGCGAGCCCGACGTGCTCTGGCCCGGGCTCGTCAAGCACTTCGCGCAGACGTCGGGCACCACCGCGGGCGACAAGTTCATCCCCGTCAGCCAGGCGATGTTCAAGTCCAACTACCGCGCGAGCCTGGACATCTTCGCCTACCTCATCAACCGCGGCGTCTCGCTCACCCGCATCATGTCCGGGCGCTGCTTGTTCTTGGGCGGGTCGAGCGAGCTGGAATACAACGAGCACGGCGTCGCGACGGGGGATCTGTCGGGGCTCGTCACGCCGCTGATCAAGTGGCCTCTGAGTGCCATCTACAGCCCCGGCCCGAAGATCGCGCTGATGAGCGACTGGCCCGCCAAGCTCGAAGCGATGGCCGAGCTCGCGGTCCATCAGGACATCCGGTTCATCTCGGGCATGCCCTCGTGGGGGCTGGTGCTCATGCAACGCGTTGCGGAGCTCGCGGGCGCGTCGTGCGTGCGCGAGGTCTGGCCCAACCTCGAGGTCTTCGTGCACGGCGGCGTGCGGTACGACCCCTTCGCGCCCCGGTTCGCGCGCGCGTACTCGGGCGATCCGAGCATCGACATCCCGCAACGCCTCGAGCTCTACCCCGCGTCCGAGGCGTTTGTTGCGATGCAGGACGACCCGACCGACGCGAATATGCGCCTGATCGTGGACAACGGCGTCTTTTTCGAGTTCGTCCCCCGCGAGCAGATCGACGACGACGCGCCCGAGGCCTTCGGGTGCTGGGAGGTCGAGAAGGGGCAGCAGTACGTCGTGGTGCTCACGACGTGCGCCGGGCTGTGGCGCTACGTGCTGGGCGACGTCGTCGAGTTCGATGAGGTGCCCGCGGTGGACGGCTCGGGCGGGCCCGCGCGGTTCCGGATCGTGGGTCGGCACCGGCACTTCATCAACGCGTTCGGCGAGAACCTGATCGCCGAGCACATCGAGGAAGGCGTGACCGCCGCCTGCGCCGCGACGGGGCTGGTGGTGGGGGAGTTCACCGCCGCTCCCGTGTACCCCGATCCGGACACGGGGCGCCGGGCTGGGCTGGAACTGGCGATCGAGTTCGAGCGCCCGCCGAGCGGGCCGGAGCTCGCGAACTTCGCCGAGGCGTTCGACGACGGCGTCAAGGCGGTGAACGTGGATTACACGACCAAGCGGACGGACGGCGTGGGCATGGGCCCGCCGACCCTCTCGCCGCTCACGCCCGGCACGTTCCACCGGTGGCTCGACGCGAAAGGCAAGCTCGGCGGGCAGCACAAGTGCCCGCGGTGCGCCAACCACCGCGAGATCATCGAAGACGTCGTGGCGACCGCGGCGGGGGCGTCCTGAACGCCGGCCTGTCGCCGTCCACCCGCCCTGCAGGGCCGGAAACCCACACATCGGGCTGAAATCCGGAGGTCGGTTGACCGAACAAGGATGTTTGTGTATGCTAAGTTAGCAATCACTATCTTTTGGCCCAAGGGGGGTCAGCATGACCACGAGCGATTCCGATCTCAACCGGCGTCTGATCGCACTCGAGCTTCGTGTGGACGCGCTGGAAGGCAGGCCGCAAACGGAGCGGGCACCCAAGACCCCGGCGCCCGCGCCGAGTCGGTTCGCGGATGTCCCGCCGGCGCCGGATTCCCCCCGCCCGGCGACCGGCGGGACGCCCGAGCCGACGGGTCTGGATGCGGTGCTCGCGCGCAAGCAGGCGGCGATGGCGTCGCGGGCGGCTGAGCCGGTGGATGTGCCCGAGCCGATGTCACCGCCGACGGCGCGCGTGAAGGCAGTGTCGGATTCGAGCGCGGCGCCCGCTCCCAAACCCACGCCGCCGGCGGTGCCCATACGCACGCCCCCGACGGTGCCGACGAGCGCTTCGGCGGACGCGCTCACGCTCGAGCGTCTGATCGGCGGGCGCTGGTTCGCGGCGATCGGGGCGTTGATCGTGATCGCCGGTCTCGGGTTGTCGCTCAAGCTCGCGTGGGACGCGGGGTGGCTGCGGCTGTCCGAGCCGGCGCGGGTGCTGGGCGTCGCGGGGTTCGGCGCGGTGCTCGTGATGATGGGCGAGGCGGCGTACCGCAAGCTCGGGCGTGCGGCGTCCGCCGGGCTGTTCGGCGCGGGCGTGGGCGCGATGTTCGTCGCGGCGTTCGGCGCGCACGCGTTGTACGGGCTCATCCCGGTTGGCGCGGCGTTCGTGCTGATGGCGGCGGTGTGCGCGCTGGGCATCGGCATTGCCCTGCGCGCCAAACTCGTGTCGATCGGCGTGCTCTCGCTCGTGGGCGGGTACCTCACGCCCCTGATCGCGCAGGCGCCGGACGCGTCGGCGTGGGCGTTGCCGATCTACCTGCTCGGGCTCACGGGCGTGGGCGTCGGGCTCGCGGCGTGGCAGCGCCGGTTCGAGGCGGTCCGGATCATCGGCTGGATCGGCACCGCCGGCGTCGGGACGCTTTGGGCGGTGAACGTGGGCGGCGATCACCCGCTGATCGCGCTCGGGTTTGTCGGCGCGGTGTGGGCGGGGTACCTGCTCGATTCGGCGCGCCGCGTGCGCCCGCACGGGGAGGACCTGTCCGACGCGCTCGTGCCGATCACGGCCCGCGCGTCGCGGATGCTCCTGGGCACGGTCGTGCTCACGGGGTGGGCGTCGTGCCTGGGGTGGATGCTCGCGACGCGGGCGGGCATCGAGGGGTGGATGGTCCCCGCCGCGCTGGGCATCGCGAGCGCGATGGGCGCGGTGATGATGACGGCGGGCATGCGTCTGGTGCGCGAGACGCCGCGCACGGACGCCGAGCGCTTGGGCGTGACCCTCGCGGCGCTGGCGGGCTCGGAACTGTTCGCGGCGGTCGCGCTGGGTCTGAGCGGGTGGATCGAAACGACGACGTGGCTCGTCGCGGGCACGGCGATCGTGCTCGGCGGGCGCGCGTGCCGGGCGAAATCGGTCATGGCGTACGGGCTCGTCCTGCTCGGGTTCGGCGTGGTCCGCGCGGTGGTGTGGGAGCCGGCGATCGGCGGGCTGCACGCGACGGGTGTTGACTTCCTCGGCCTCGTGCTGACGGGGTGGACGGGGCTGCTCGCCTTCACGGCCGCGGCGTTGGCGATCGCCGCCCGCGCGATCGACGAGCCCCCGGCAGGCCCCGCGAACGAGCGGGTCAGCGGGTGGCACGTCGCGGCGCGCACGATGGCGGCGCTGGCGGTCGGGGCGCTCGCGCTCGGGTTGGTGCACGAGGATGCCGCGGCGCGCTCGGTGTGCGCGGCGTGGGCGCTGCTCGCCGTCGCGGTCGGGGCGCTGGGGCGGTTCGAGCGGCGGTTGCGCTTCGAGGCGGCCGCGCCGTTCGTGTACGGCGCGGCGGTGCTCGCGTGGGTGGTCGCGGAGGTCGTGCCGGGGTGGTTCGAATCCGGCGCGGCGCCGGGGTTGCACCCGGGGATGTGGATGGCGCTGGCGCTCGCGCCGGTGGGCTGGGTGGTGTTCAAGCTCGCGGGGATCCCGCGGACCGAGGCGTGGGCGCCCGTGCGGATGATGCCCTGGATCGGGGGCGCGGTGCTGGTCTTCTCCGCGACAAGCCTGGAGGTCGCACGTGCGGCGGAGATCCTGGTCGAGAACCCCGGGGCGCGGGGGGGCGCGGTCAGCATGTGGTGGGGCGTGTTCGGCGTGGGGCTCATTGCGGCGGGGTCGCTCGCCCGCAAGGCCCCGGCCCGGTGGTTGGGGCTGGGCATGATGATGCTGGCGGCGGGCAAGGCGGTGGTGCTTGATCTGGCGGACGCCGCGCCGGGCGTGCGGGTCGCGAGCTTCCTGGCGTTGGGCGTGCTGATGATGCTGGTGGCGGCGGGGTACCTCCGCGTGTCCCGGTCCGGGCGGTGCCGGACGGGCGCGGAGTCGTCCGGCGGGGATCCGGGCGGCGAGGGCGACGTCGTCGTGGCGCGCTAACCGAGCGCGGTCATCACGAGCCATCCCGAGGCGGCGGTCAGGGCGAGCGCGAGAATCGCGAGCAGGCCGTCCCGCGCGGTCAGCGCAAGCCCGATGAGCAGGATCGCCCCGCCCGGGGCGGCGACGGCGAATGGGATCAGCCCGATTGGGACGATCGCGACCGCGAGCACAACGACGAGGGCGGCCGCGACGTAGACCGCCGGGCCTTCGGCGAGGACCGTCAGCCTCGGGCGGATCAGGGCGTCGATCCGCTTGGCCCATGGTCTGAGCTTGCCCATGGCGCTCTCGAGCGTGTCGCGGGAGACCGACCGTTTGGTCAGCTTTTGGGGCAGCCACGGGCGGTCGAGCCCGACGAGCTTCTGCCCGGCCAGCAACACCAGCATGACGGCGAGGACGATCGGCGCGCCCGGGATCGCCCCGACCGGGGAGATCAGCGCGAGGGCGGGCACGACGAGCAGGGGCCCGAACAGGCGGTCGCTGAACGCGTCGAGGACGTCCCCGACCGAGATGTCGTCCTCGCCCTCGGTTGAGTCGAGCACGCGGTCGATCACGTCCTCGAGGTTCTCGGGGTCGGAGCCGTTGGCGGGGGCTGGCGTGGTCGTCGGTCACCGTGCTGGCAGCCTAGCGGGCGGGTCTAAAGGAACGCTCATCCGCGGCCACGCCGAGACCGCCTGGGACTACACTGCCGTCCCATGCCAGACTTCATCCGCGAGTTCATGACGCCGCAGCTCTTTGTCTCGCTCCACGTGCTGCTGATCGTGGTGCACGTGATCCTGATCGCGGTGGCG
>JAUHXM010000125.1 GCA_030426605.1 Phycisphaerae bacterium
TTGTAGGGGCCGATCGCGTTGTTGTGCTGCACGCGGTAGCCCTTGAAGAGCCGGTGGTGCCCGTCGTCCATGCGGACGGGGAAGTGCACCATGATCTCGTTCTTGGGCTGGGCGAGGATGATGCGGACACGGTGCTTGAGGTCGATGAGCTCGGCCGCGTTCAGCATCGTGCCGCAGGTCTGGAGGTAGAGGTTGTCAGGGTCGGCGGGGAACCCGAGCTCCTCGAGGATGGGGTCGCGGGGCACATCTGTTGCAGCGCTTGGCGAGGTCGCGGTGGTCATGGTGTCACACACATCCAAGAGGGAGACGGGGGTGCCGGCGCGGGTCCCTCAGCGAGCGCCGGATCAGGGCCGATTCGGGCCCCATCGACTAAATCGCGGGTGCGCTTGCCCGGTAACTCACGTCGGACCCGCCCCGACGCGCCGAGATCCGTGGGGTCGTGGTCCGGGCCGCCGGTCCGTCGCGTGCGGTGCACGCGGTTCGGGTAGGCTCCCTCGCTCGGGCCAGTCATCCGACGGAAGACCGATGATACTCTACGCCGCCGCCGATCTTCTCTGGGCAACACGAATCAAAGCGACGGGGGAGAAGGTGGGTACGCCCTGCCGCCCGATCCGTTCGCTGGAAATGCTCGAGATGCGCCTGAAAGACGAGGACGTTCGGGCGGTGCTGCTGGACTTGGATAACAGCGAATTGGCTTTCGCCGTGATCGATCGGCTGCGGGGCGACGGGGCCACGAAAGCCGAGCGTGCGATCGAGCTGATCGCCTGGGGCCCGCACGTCATGGTGAGCGAGCTCGCCGAGGCCCGGCGGCGCGGGTGCGACCGGGTGCTCACGCGCGGGCAGTTTGCCAACGAGTTGGCGGCACTCCTCGAATCGCGGCGCCCTGACTAGTCGAGCCGGACACACGCACGGACCGACCCGATGTTGCAACTGCGGGCGCTTCTCGTAGATTGCTGCTGGGCCGGGGAGTGAACGTATGACGGACGTGCGAACAGTGCACCGATGCGTGCGAGCCGCGGGGGTCGCGGGTGTCGTCGTGTGCGGGTTTGCCGCGTCCGCATCCGAGCCCGCCTTCGGCCCGGTCCAACTCGTGCAGGTGATCGAAGAACCGAGCGGTTTGCTCGCCGAGGGTCGGAGCTTCGGGTGGGCGATGGGCTTCGACGGCGAGACGCTCGCGGTCGCGACCGTTCAGGAAACGCCGCCTGGCTCGGGCGCTTGGCAGCACACACTCGAGATCTACAGCAAGTCGGACGCGGACGCGTGGCATCATCGCCAGAGTTTCGACGCGTCCTTCTTCGCGACGGGCGACGCCATCTGGGAGATCGTGGTGAGCGGTGACTGGATCGCCGTCTCGGATCGCACCTTCTCGAGCCCGTCCACGGGCCAGGGCAACGGGCGGGTGCTCATGTTCCGGCGCGAGAGCCGCAAAGGCTCAGACCGGTGGGCGCTCGCGCAAGAGCTCGTGCCGCCGGTAGTGCAACCTGAGGGCGATGAGCGGTTCGGGCAGAGCGTCTCGATCGACGGCGGGCTGATGGTCGTCGGTGCCCAGCGACACCTGGCCGACGTGTCCGATTGCGATGCGGTGTTCGATTCGGTCCCGGGCACCGTCGGCCCGAGCCCGCACGCATACGCCACGAACACGGGGTGGGCCTACGTGTACGCGCTCGACCCCGCGTCCGGCCGATGGGAGCAGGCGTTCGGGTTGAACCCGGCCGTGTGCGGCGACGTCGCGAACCGGGACCGGCTGCCGCGGACACGCGCGGGCGAACCACACGACGGCGCGTTCGGCCTGCCGTTCGTGCACGACGGCGGGTGCCGGGTCTACCCCGAGGTCTGGGATCATCCGCGCGAGGGGCCGGGGCTCGCGTTCGGCAACAGCGTGTCGCTGCACGGGACTCGGGCCGCGATCGGCCAGTACGGGTACGAATTCCCGGGCTGGAACGAGCTGAACGGATTCCACGTCTTCGACGGCCTCGGGCGGAACAACCCGACCCGCCCGACCGAGACGACGCCCGCGTTCACGCGGGTCGGGGCGGACCCCGTCGGCGAGTGTGCCCACACCTACGCCCAGCAGATCGCGTTGAGCGACGCGTATGTCATGGTGGGGAGCCGCGGGAAGCACAACATCGTCGAAGAAGGGGTGCTCGTGCTCCGCGAGGGGCCCCCCGGGCACTGGGCGCCCAACGAAGCAACGCCCGCGATCGACGTGCCGGCGGGCTGCGGGCTCGCCTTTATCGAGCCCGAGGGGACACCCACCAACTTCGCGGGCAAGATCAGCCTGCACAACAGCATCCTCGGGGTTTCGACGAACAGCCGGTGTCGGCCCGACGGTGATGGCTCGGTGCTGCCCGCGGGGTACGTCTACGCGGAGCGCAGCGGCGGGCACCGCGCATGGGGGCTCATCGCCGAACTCACCGAGCCGACTATCAAGCCCGAGCGTGCCGACCGCCGGACGCCGGGCGGGCTGCTCAGCAACAAGCGCAGCATCGTCATCGCGGACCGGTACATCGCGCTCGCGGCACCGTGGGACGCCGCCGGCAACCCGGAACAGGATCAGGCCGGTCGGGTCTACATCTACCGCGTCTCGCTGCCGGACTGTCGGGTCGATTTCGACTGCGACGGGCGGTACACGCACCACGACGCCATCATCTTCGCGACCGACGCGCTCGCCGGCGACTTCGGCGCCGACCTGAACGACGACGGCTCGGTCGATGTGCACGACGTCGGCGCGTTCGGCGCGGCCTATCTCGCGGGCTGCGAGTGACGCGGCATCCCTCGATGCGCGCCGAAACGGGGCGCCCCGCGGCTAGGATCGCCCGATGACCGACCGATCCACGTCGCCGCTGTTCGGCTCGCACCTCTCCATCGCGGGGGGCATGACCAACGCGCTGACGGCCGGCGAGGCGCTCGGGCTGGACACGGTGCAGGTCTTCACAAAGAACCAACAGCAGTGGAAGGTCAAACCGCTCGACCCGAGCGCCGTCGCGGACTGGCGCTCCGAGATCGACCGGCTCGGGTGGGGCGGACGCACGGTCAGCCACGCGAGCTACCTCATCAACCTCGCGTCGCCCGACGACGAGCTGTGGGAGAAGTCGATCGGGCTCATGGTTGTTGAATTGGAGCGCTGCGAGGAGCTGGGCATCCCGTTCCTCGTGCACCACCCCGGCGCGTTCACCACCAGCGACCGTGAGACCGGCATCACGCGGATCGCCAAGGCGTACAAGGAACTCTTCAAACGCACGAAGGGGTTCGAGACCGTCTCGTGCCTTGAGGATACGGTGGGCTCGGGGTCCAACCTCGGGCGCACGTTCGACGAACTCGCGGACCTGCGGTCGCAGATCATCGAACGCACGGGCGACGAATCGCGCGTCGGGTTCTGCATCGACACCTGCCACGCGCACGCCGGCGGGTACGATCTCGGCTCGCGCGCCCAAGCGGAGGCGGTGCTCGACGAGCTCGACAAGGTCTGCGGCTTGCAGCACGTGAAGGTGCTGCACGTGAACGACTCGCTCAAGGAGATGGGCAGCCGCAAGGATCGGCACGCGCACATCGGCGAGGGCACCATCGGCAAGCCCCCGGGCCCGAGCGGCAAGCCCAGGAAGATCCCGCTCAAGGACACAGGGTTCGCAGCATTCATGAACCGGGCCGAGTTCAGGGGCATCCCCGCCATCATGGAAACCCCCAAGGGCGACGACGACAAAGGCAAGCCCTACGACGCGATGAACCTGCGCCGGCTCAAGTCCATGCTCGATTCCTGACGAGCCCGATCGTGGGAGAGCGGCCTTCGCAGTGGTGCCATGGTCTGAGCCGTCCTTGGCGAAGGCCATGATGAGGCGTGGCCTTCGCTTCGCTCAGACGACGGCACCCGCACGAACGAGCCGCGACCGTGAGGGAACGGGCCAGAATCTCGTCCTCGTGAAGACCACTCCCTGGCGGTCACGGCTCGTTGTATGGGCGTCCGCCCTACCCTTCGGGCCATGCCTGACACGACCACCGACCGGAAGTACATCAACCAGCTCCGCGACGCCGAACGCGTCGATGGGGCCTTCGCGATCGCCAACGCCCAGCAGGGCACGACGCAGAAGGGCAAGCCCTACCTGCGCTGCCTGATCGGCGACAAGACCGGGCAGGTCGCCGGGCGCATGTGGTCGATCGACGAGGCGCTCTACCGCCGCCTGCCGACCGACGGCTTCGTCTGGCTTGAGGGCGAGACGCAGGCCTACCAAGGCGAGCTGCAGATCATCATCCACAACATTGATGGCATCGACCCCACGCCCGAGCAACTCCGCGAGCTGCTCCCCGCGTCGGAGCGCGACCCGAGCGAGATGTTCGCCGAGGTCCAGCAGCTGCTGGGCACGCTCGAGCACCCCGCGATCAAGGCGCTCGCCGAGGTGTACCTCGAGGACGAGCACCTGATGGACGCGTTCCGTACCGCGCCCGCCGCGATGAAGCTGCACCACGCGTACCTGGGCGGGCTCGTCGAGCACACGCTCGGTTTGATGAAGCTCGCGGACGTCGTCTGCCCGCTCTACCCCAAGATCTCGCGCGATCTTGTGCTGTTCGGCTTGTTCCTGCACGACCTGGGCAAGACGCGCGAGCTCGCCTGGGACCGCGGGTTCACCTACACCGACCGCGGGCACCTCGTGGGGCACATCGTCGAGGGCGCGATCATGCTGCAGGACAAGACCCAGCAGCTGATGCGCGAGAAGGGCGTGCGGATGCCCGCCGGCGCGATGACGGTGCTGCAGCACATCATCCTGAGCCACCACGGCGAGCCCGAGTACGGTGCCGCCCGTGTGCCCGCGACGCCCGAGGCGATCCTCGTCAACATGCTCGACAACATCGACGCGAAGATGTGGATCGCCCTCAACGCGACCCGCCCGGACATGGCGGCGGGCTTGGATCTCGGCGGGAACTTCACCGAGAAGCAGTGGGCGCTGACGGGCAACCCGCGGCTGTACAAGCCGGACCCGCTGGCGGAGTGATCAACGCCGACGGCGGGCGCAGAGACTGCACAAGCCAACCATCGCGGCAGAAGTCGTTGGCACGGGGACTGTCACGCTGACAACCCGGGCGTCGATCTGTTCGCCCCTGCCATTCTGTGCATGGACAATCCAGATCGTCAGATACCCGCTCGGATCGCTGATGAGAACCTCAGGGTCGAATGGATCCCAGTCGGATCCGGATCCTGAGTACGCATCCGAATTCGGCGTCCAACCGGAGAGCTCGAAAGAGTGTGTTCTGTAATCTTGAATCAGTGCCGGATCGAGAAACGCCGAGACGTTCGAATTCGAGCCCCCCGTCCGGTCGTACAAGTACCACGTCGCGTCTGACGCGGTCAGCGTCTCGCCTCCAACATTTAGAGTGACGTCTACGCCATTTCGAAACGAGACCTCCCCCGCAAAGTCTGAGATATCCAATCGAGTGTCGAGATCGACATCGATCGTCGCCGAGATCTGGTCGCCGACGGCGACGATTTCAGGGACGTATGAGTTTGTGACCTCGAACACCAGCGACCCGGTGACGATTTCCCCGAAAGAGGGTGCTGTGGCCAGGGCGAGTGCCGCGAGTTGAGTCTTCATGCGATGGCCTCCGTTGGGGGTTCAATCGGGGCACGGTTCGTCATGGGTTGAGATTCCACCTCCGCGAAGATCCCGCGAACCCCTTGGAATCCCGCGGCGTGCGATCTACCATCGTGACCCCGCCCAGCGCGGGTCGCCGGCCCGGACCGCCCGTGTGGGCCTCCGGTCGCACATCACGCCAGACCGCCCTCGAATCGAGGGCACCCGGACACACCCGAATCGAGGGATTTCCGGGGGCGGATCGGAACGCGAGCCCCATCGCCGGCGGGGGCCCGACGGACCGACCACGCCAATGCCGAGGGCAACCCCCGAGGCGGAAGGAACACGACACATGGTTGACGAGACGCTGATCGCCTCCCTCGGGGTGGAGGACGCCGAAGCCGACGCCCTGATGGCAGAAGCCTTCGGATCCTCCGGTCAGGACACGATGGAGGGGCTCATCGGCGAGCAGACCGCCGACATGGCGCCGGGCTCACTGATCAAGGGACGCATCATCGGGTTCGCCGGCGACGACGTCGTCGTCGAGGTCGGGCTCAAGTCCGAGGGGCTCATCCACAAGGAAGAGTTCGGCGACCAGCTGAGCTCCCTCAAGATCGGCGACGAGATCGACGTACTGCTGGAAACCCTCGAGGGCGACGGCGGGCTCATCTCCCTCTCCAAGCGCAAGGCCGACCGCCAGATCGCCTGGCAGAAGATCGTCGACACCACCAAGGAGGGTGACCTCGTCGAGGGCACCGTCATGCGGAAGATCAAGGGCGGCCTGCTCGTCGATATCGGCGTGCCCGTCTTCCTCCCCGCGTCGCAGGTGGACATCCGC
>JAUHXM010000126.1 GCA_030426605.1 Phycisphaerae bacterium
CGCTGGGAGAGGGTGGTCCGAAGGGCCGGGTGAGGGCGTTCCCGCTCTCCCCCATTGCCCATTGCCCATTGCCCATTGCCGGTACTCTTCCCCCATGAAAGCCATCCTCTTCGCGGTCCTCGCCGGCGTCTGCTGGGGCGTCGGTGAACTCTTCAGCAAATCCGTGCTCCACACCGGGAAGGTCGGGCCGATCACCGTCGCCGCCGTCCGCTCGGCGGTCGCCCTGCCGATCCTGTGGATGGCCTACTACTGGACGGTGCACATCGCGAAACTCGAGCCGTCCCGCGATCGCGTTCATGCTCGCGGTCCCGATCTTCCACGAGGCGTTGACGGCGAAGAAGGTCCTCGGGCTGCTCCTGATCATCGCGGGCGTGGTGCTGCTGTCGAGCAAGGCCGCGGGAACGCCAGGGCACAAACTGCCATCATCGCCGGAAGCACCAACGGGAGCCGCACCATGACATCCAACGCTGGAAATTCAACATATTCACCTTCCAAGCAACTAGCGACAGCGATGATTTGGGCGCACAGCATTGCAACCATCGCCTTGATTGTCGCGCTCGGAGAATGGCCGTACGGGTACTACCAATTTCTTCGACTCGTCGTTTCACCAGTATTTTTAGTGAGCTGTGTAATTGCCTTCCGATGCAACCTGCCCGCCCAAGCTATACCAATGGCCGCGATCGGTTTGCTTTTTAACCCGGTTGAGCCGGTCCATCTTTCGCGCGGAGTTTGGGCATTCATAGATCTTCTCGCAGCGACGGGCGGCATGCTGTTGGCGGCGCGCGTCTATCTTCCTGTTTTCGAACTACGGAGGCCAGATTCTCCTAACTCCTGACTCCTACCATTCGCCTCACACGAATGACTCGGAGTGACCACCCCCTTGCCCGCACGGCAGCCGTCCACCACGAAGAAGAAGTCCAAGGCGAAGTCGTCCCCCAAGCGGAAACCCGTTGAGGTGACCGCGCCGGAAGCCCGCGCCAACGGCCAGGCCCCCGCCCCCGGCCCGGCCCCCGGTTCATCCCCCGCGAAGGCCGCCGCCCCGAAGTTCGAGCGCAAGGTCCCGGGGCCATCGCCCGTGTCGTTCGCCAACGCGCCAAAGGTCGGGGGTGATCGGCTCGACCCGCTCCGCGCGATCCGCGTGCGCGGCGCCCGCGAGCACAACCTCAAGAACATCGATGTCGACATCCCGCGGGACCGCCTCGTCGTCGTCACCGGGCTGTCTGGCAGCGGCAAGTCCTCGCTCGCGTTCGACACCATCTACGCCGAGGGCCAGCGCAAGTACATGGAGTCGCTCTCCGCGTACGCGCGCCAGTTCCTCGACCGCATGCAGAAGCCAGCGATCGACGACATCGAGGGCCTCCCCCCCACCATCGCCATCGAGCAGCGCACCAGCGGCCACAACCCGCGCTCGACCGTCGCCACCTCCACCGAGATCTACGACTACCTGCGTCTGCTCTTCGCGCGCGTCGGCAAGGCCACCTGCTGGGAGCCCACGAAACTTGGGAAGAACGGCGAAGTGCTCGAACGGTGCGGCAACCCGATCCGCGCCACCAGCGCGTCCCAGATCGTGGACGCCGTCGCGTCCCTCCCCGAGGGCTCGCGGCTCATGCTGCTCGCCCCCGCCGTGCGCGCCAAGAAGGGCTTCCACCGCGAGGTGCTCGAATCCCTGCAATCCCAGGCGTTCGTCCGCGCCCGCGTGAACGGAACGGTCGTCGATCTGCGCGAGGCGCTCAAAGAGGCGGGCGACAACCCGCTCAACCTCGGACGCTACGAGAAGCACACCGTCGAGGCGGTCGTCGATCGCGTTGTGGTGAACGCCGAGAGCCGCCAACGCATCGCCGATTCGATCGAGACCGCCCTGCGCATCGGCGAGGGCGCGGTGATCGTCTCGCGCGAGGAGAAGAACGAGAAAGACGAGTCGGTCTGGACCGACACGGTCTACTCCGAGAAGCACGCCTGCTCGATCCATCCCCACTGCGCGCTCGAAGAACTCGAGCCGCGGCTGTTTTCGTTCAACTCACCGTTCGGCGCCTGCCCCTCGTGCCGCAAACTCAAGAAATTCTGCAAGGCCTTCGGCGTGTCGTACACCGCGCCGGTGAGCACGATGGACCCCGACAAGCGGCGCATCCTGCTGCACGGCTCGACACCCGCCGACACGAAGAAATACGGCGCGTCCAAGAAGTTCGACGGCGTGATCCCCATCACCGCCGAGTGGTGGAAGAGCACCGACAGCGCGAACATCAAGGAGTGGCTGAGCCGCTTCATGAGCAGTTCGCCCTGCGCGACATGCCACGGCGACCGCCTCAAGATCGAAGCGCTCAGCGTGCTGATACGCGCGACCGAGCCGCTCCCCACCGACCAGATGGCCCGCCGCGCGGCGCACGGCCTGACGCGCAACGACCACCTGTTCAACATCGCCGACTTCACCTCGCTCACCATCGACGAGGCCCTGCGCATCGTCGGCGCGATGGACCTCTCCGAGGAGCACCTCACGATCGCCGAGCCGATCGTGAAGGAGATCCGCAACCGGCTGGGGTTCATGCAGGGCGTCGGGCTCGAATACCTCTCGCTGGACCGCAAAACCGCGACGCTCTCGGGCGGCGAGGCGCAGCGCATCCGCCTGGCGACGCAGGTCGGTTCGGGCCTCGTCGGCGCGTGCTATGTGCTCGACGAGCCCACGATTGGGCTCCACCAGCGCGACAACGACCGGCTCATCGCCACCCTGCGCCACCTGGCGGACATCGGCAACACCGTCATCGTCGTCGAGCACGACGAGGACATGATCCGTTCCGCCGACCATGTCCTCGACGTCGGCCCCGGCCCCGGCGTGCACGGCGGGCGCATCGTCGCGCAGGGCACGCTCGAAGACATCGCCACCAGCGGTACGCTCACAGGCAAGTACCTCTCGGGCGAGATGCGCATCGATGTTCCCGACCAGCGCCGCGCGCTGAACGAGAAGAAGGCGATCGTCGTCAAGGGCGCGAAGCAGAACAATCTCAAGAGCATCGACGCGACCTTCCCCCTCGGCGGTGTGCTCTGCGTCACGGGCGTGTCGGGCTCGGGCAAGTCCACGCTCGTCAACGACATCCTCCTGCAGGCGGCCAAGGCGAAACTCGGCCACACCCGCGCGCGCCCGGGCGCACACAAGAGCGTGACGGGCCTGACGAAGATCGACCGGGTGATCGAGGTCGATCAGACGCCCATCGGCCGCACGCCGCGTAGCAATCCGGCGACCTACACGGGGATGTTCGACGACATCCGCAAGATTTTCGCGCAGACGAAGGAGGCGCGGATCCGCGGGTATCAACCCGGCCGCTTCTCATTCAATGTGAAGGGCGGGCGGTGCGAGGCCTGCGCCGGCCACGGCCTGAAAAAGATCGAGATGCACTTCCTCCCCGATGTCTTCGTGCCCTGCGAGGTCTGCAAGGGCGCGCGGTACAACCGCGAGACGCTCGAGGTGCACTACAAGGGCAAGACCATCTCCCAGGTGCTCGACATGACCGTCGAGGACGCGTGCTCGTTCTTCGAGAACATGCCGAAGATCCTGCGCTACGCGCAGTGCCTGAACGATGTCGGACTGGGGTACATCACGCTCGGCCAACCCAGCACCACGCTCAGCGGCGGCGAGGCGCAGCGCATCAAACTCGCGGCCGAACTCGGGGGCGGGTCGGCCGGCAACACGCTCTACATCCTCGACGAGCCGACGACGGGCCTGCACTTCGAGGATGTCCGCAAATTGTGCAACGTGCTCGACCGGCTCGCCGACGCGGGCGCCACGCTCGTCGTTATCGAGCACAACCTCGATGTCATCAAGCGCGCCGACTGGATCGTGGACCTGGGCCCCGAGGGCGGCGACAAGGGCGGAACGATTATCGCGACCGGCACGCCCGAGGAGGTCGCGAAGACCAAGGGCAGTTACACGGGCGAGTACCTCAAGCCGATGCTCGGCGCTTGATCACTCTTCTGTACTCTGTCCCGATGTCGCGATCAGCGAACGCTCAGTCCGCGTCCGACCCAACGGTGCTTCAAACAGTCGCTCATCGAATGGTACGCCGAATGTCATCATCCATTGTTCGTCGCCAACATCGAGCCATTGTTCGCGGCTGAGCGAGACGTTGATCATGAAATCTGGCCAACAGGCCTCCATGAGATTGAGCGTCCATGCATCATCCACCCGGATGAACGCGGACCCGTTCGCGTAGAACGGCGCCCATCCGTTCTCATCACGGAAGTGAAGCGATACTTCCGCCTCATTCTCGTTGATTTCGTCAACGCGCACCCGCATCGCCTCCATCGCGAACGGAGGCGCGAGGAGTGCGGGAACGCGCTGCGCCAGTTGCGGGACCGACAATTTCGAGAGTTCCTCGGCCGTGAAGCACTCTCGCAACTCCAAGACAAGGGAGGCGTCGCGCCCATTGAGTTGGAAGAAATGCTCGGGGGTCGCATCCATCGCCAGCTTCCGAATCGTGCCCAGCCATTCCTGAGTCGATGGACTCAACATCTCGTAGATCGTTTCGTGACCATTTGCGAGAATGGCGCCTTGATAGTCCCGAAAGAGTCTTGCGACGGCGACATCGTCAGACCTGATCGCCACACTGAAGGCAACCAGACCAACACCCAACCCGATCACCAGCAGGATTCCCATCAGGGCGATTTTCTTCATCGGTGAGTAGACTACGCGCGAATGGATGACCGCGTCAGCGACATCAAACAGCGCCTCGCGAACCCGAAGGGCGGGATGAATGTCGACCTGCTGCTCGGGGTCATCTTCGTCGTCGATCTCGTCGTGGTCACCGCGATCGTGGCGTCGCTCTCGCCCGCGCAGGCGCTGTGGATCGCGCCGGTGATGCTCGGGCTGCCCTTCGCGATCTTCGCGGGGATGACCTTCTTCCTGTGGAAGCCCTACGAGCGGCGGTTCCCCGCCGCGCCGCAATCACGCGACGCGATCGTGAAACTCGGGCAGTCGCTCCAGCTCGGGAAACTCGCCCGCTTCAACAACGCGATCTCGATGGCCGCCGACGAGGATCATCTGCACCTGATCCCGTTCGCGGTGATGCGCCTCACCGGCGCGAGGGTCATCAGCATCCCGTGGTCGAGCGTGACGGACCTCGGGCCGGCGCGCGGCAAGTACAGCATGCGGCTCACGAAGGCGAAAGTCGACGGCCTGACGCTCGCGGCGCCGGAGTGGGCGATGAGTTTCGCGAGGGTGGAAGTCCCCGACGAATTCAGTACCGCTCCATCCCCTTGACCTTGAGCGTTTCGGGCGAGAACGAACCGCCCAGCGAGATCCCGCCCGGGAGCGTCGTGTACAACTCGATGGCGATCTGCGCGAACGGCGCGCCGTCCTGACCCGGCTTGTCCTTCGAGGCAGGTGTGACGCTCGCGATGCACAGGATCGGGATGTCGTCGGCGATGCCTTCCATCGGGGTCATCGCTTCGGGCGCCATGCCCGCGAAGTTCTCCATCACGCCGCGGTGCATGTCGGAGTAGTACCACCGCTTGGCCGCGGCCTTGTTCTCGAACCACGCGAAGATGACGTTCTTCCCGCTGCTCGTGCGCGCCGCTTCGACGCCCAGCACACCCTCGACCTCTCTGAGACCCGACACGAGGTCGGGGAAACCCTGCGCGCCGCCGTCGGTGCGCGTGGGCGATTCCCCCGCTTCCTTCGCGGGCTGGTCCGCGATAACCGTGGACACCAGCGACGCCGACAGCGCGCCGAAGGCGAGCCCGGCAATCAAACCCAACGCGTTGAACTTCATATCGAGTCCCCTTGTTTCCTCTGGGTTACACGGAGCACGGGCGCCGCACACCCAGCGCGAGCAGACTACCAGAGGGTTGGGGACGGGAGGCCGATGATTTCAGGACACGACCGAGCCGGCCGCGATCTCGCTCATGGGCGTGAGCACAACGACATTGCGCTCGGATTGAGGAGCGTTCGGGTCCTTGGGGGCGTCGCTTGCGGCCAGGAGCATGCCGCGGGATTCCTCGCCGCGGATCGTGCGCGGCTCGAGGTTCGCCACGATCACGATGTGCTTGCCGATGAGCTGCTCGGGCGTGTAGTAACCCTTGATGCCCGCGCAGATCTGGCGGGGCGTGCCGCTGCCGTCGTCGAGTTGGATTTTGAGGAGGCGGTCGGCGTTCGGGTGGTTCTCGGCGTGGACGACTTTGGCGACGCGGAGGTCGACTTTGGCGAAGTCCTCGAACGCGATCATGGGCTTGGATTCGGCCACGGGGTGCTCCTCTCGGCGGTCGCCGGAAGAACCGGCAGCGCTGTGCTTTCTTGACGGGCGGCAAGTGTAGCCGGGCCGCCCGGTTCGCCGATGCATGGTTCGCGGAGAACCGCCCGGCGTGGAGGGAGACCCCACGCCCGGCGACA
>JAUHXM010000127.1 GCA_030426605.1 Phycisphaerae bacterium
TGTTTCTCGATGACCTCGCGCACGTGCCCGAGCTTGCCGAGCCCGGCGAGCACGATGCGCGCCGCGGGGCTGTCGCCCTCGTCACACGCCTTCTGGGCTTTCGCCGCGTCCGAACCCGCCTTGTCGAGCGCTTCGGTGAACTCGGGCGGCACGACCTTGTTCCGCCGCAGCACCGTCACGCGTTCAACGACCACGGCAACGACGACGAGCGAGCAGATCGCGATGGGGATCATCATGATCCCGCCGCGCGTCGCGAGCTCGAAGACCGACCCGAGCGCCTCGGGCTGGGATTCCTGGGCCAACGTCAGCATCGGATTCGTCATGGGTCAGCCCCCGTTCCTGCCCGGCGCGCCGCCCGAGCGGAGGCGCGCGAGCCGGTCGCGCGCCATCGTTGCCCAGTCGGACTCGCCGAACCGCTCGACCACCGCGCGGTACTCGGCCCGCGCCTCGCCGATCTTGTTCATCGCCTCGAAGCACCGGCCCGCCTCGAACAACGCCGCTGGCGTCCACTCGGTCGCCTCGTAGAGCACATCGACGCGGAGCAGCTCACGCGCCGCCTCCTCGTGCCGCCCAAGCGCAAAGAGGCACTCGCCGATCTGAAACTGCGCTCGGACCGTCATCAGCCCCTCGTGCCGTTCCACCAGCGCCCGGTAGTGCGGAAGCGCCCGCTCGGGCTCGCCTGCGTTCTCGAGCGCCCATCCCATGCCGAACCGGGACCGGAACCAGTCGTCCGAGTCCGGGTAGGTCCGCAGGTGTGCCTCGAATGTGTCGTGGCTCTGCTGCCAACGTTGGGCCTGCGATTGCGCCTCGCCCAGACGGAGCATCGCCGTCTCGTGCGCGGGCGACGACTCGTGCGCAGCGGCGATGGCGAGCCGATCCGCCGCGGCACCGGGGCGCCCGAGCGCGAGCAATGCCTCGCCGTAGACCAACTCGCCCGGCGCTTCGAGCTCGGCGAGCTCGCACGGGCGTGCATCCGCATCGAGCAGCGACGCCGCCTTGCGGGCATCGCCAAGCTCAAGCCGGGCCCACGCCGCCTGATAGATCGCGCTGCGGCACAGATCGGCTGGGATGCCCCCGATCGCGAGCGCCCGTTCGAGGACGTCTGCCGCCTCCTCGAGATCGCCCGAATCGAGCAGCGAGGTTCCCAGATCCGTCAGCGCGTGGGCGCGCACGCCCGACGCGTCGTCGTTCTCGATCAGCTCGCGGTACGCCGACCGCGACTCGTCCGTCCGCCCGATCTCCTGCAGCGACCGCGCCCGCTCGTACGCGAGCAACGCCGCGAGTTCGGCGTCCAGCCCGTCCGTGCCGGCGAACAACCCGATCGCGCCGGCATGATCGCCGGTACGCGCAAGCGCGATGGAACGCCAGGCACGGGCCCTTCGGGATTCCTCCCACCCGTCGTAGCGAACGAGCGCCTCGGCGGCACCCGCGGGATCGCCCACGTTCACGAGTGCCGCCGCCCGATCGGTCGCGATCTCGATGAGCTCGCCGTTCGTGAAGACACCAGAACCGGTGCGTTCGGCACGCTCGTACCACTCGGCGGCGGAGGCTCCATCGCCGGCCCGCATCGTGATCGCGCCGAGGTGTCTCGCGGCGTAGGGCTCGAACCGCTCGGCGTCGTCCATCGCAAGCACGCCCTCGAGCGCGGCACGCGCCGCGTCGTCGTCGCCAAGCTCGACGTGCGCCTGCCCGAGCTCGAACGTCGCGTGCGCCGCGTGACGCTCGGCACCCTCGGAAGCCAGCAACTCATCGAACACCCCGCGTGCCTCGCCCGGACGCCCCTGCCGCGCGAGCGAGAGCCCCAGTTGAAGCCGGGCGTCCGCCGCGCCGTCGGCGTCGGGGTCGAGCCCGAGGTAAGCCCGCAAGAACGCCTCCGCCGCGGCCCACTCACGACGAGCGAACGCGCCATCACCCAGCGCGAGCAGCCCCTCGCGGAACTGGGGGTCGGTCTGCGCGCCTGACGTCACCCGCATCAGCGGTGCCAGCGCCTCATCGTGCCGCCCCAGACGCCATAGCCCGAGCCCGAGCCGGTACGCCGCGCGGGCGCGATCGTCGGGCGAGAGGCGTTCGAGATCGACCAGCGCCTCGAACTGCGCGACCGAGTCCTCGTAGCGCCCGAGCCGGTGCAGTGCCTCGCCCCGGATGAGCGCCGCGACGGGTGCTTCGTCGTGCGCCCCGTGCCCGCGGAGCATCGCTTCGGAGCGCTCGAGCGCCCCCTCCGCGTCGTCAAGATCCAACGACAGCGACGCCTCTGCGAGCAGCGCGTCCGCCACCAGCTCGTGGTCTCCGTGCTCGGCGCGAAAGGCTCCGTATGCCTCGCGGGCCCGCTGGGTTTCTCCTGCTCGCTGCAACGCGACACCAAGGTCGTACCGCATCTCGGCACCGAGAGAACCACCGCCGAACGCGTCGATCGCACCCGCAAGCCGCTCGGCCGCGTCCGCCGCGTCGCCCGATCGCAAGGCGCTCTTGGCGCCCCAGTACGCCGCATCGTCCGCGAGCTCGCCCGGCTCGCCTTGAGCGAGCGCGTCGAACCCGTCGCGCGCCCGCCCGTACTGCCCGAGATCGAACCGCGCCCGCGCCGATTCGTACCCGGCTCGCGCCGGCTCGTAGTCGGGGAAGGCGCGGATGAGCTGCTGGACCGCGTCGAGCGCGCCCTCCGCATCACCCCGCACGCGCCGAACCGTCCCCAGGCCAAGCAACGCCCCGGGCCGCACCGCGTCCGTCTCCCCGCCCGCGGCTCGGTCGTACCACCGCTGGGCCTCCTCCATGCGCTCGAGCGTGTGGAGGATCAGCGCAAGCCGCAGACTCGCGTGGTCCCCGATCGCCCCCGCCGCGTCGCGCGCGACCGGCGTCAGGGTCTCCACCGCCCCCTCCAGATCGCCCAGCCGCTCGCGCGACTGCCCGGCGAACAACGCCATCCGCGCCGCGGCGTCTGCGTCCGTCACGAGATCACCGAATTGCTCCGCGAACCGCACCGCGGCCCGGTCCTCGCCCGCGCGGTGCAGCGACTCGACACCGAGCGCCACCCCCGCGGCGGTCGCCGCGTGCTCCCGATAATCCTCCGCGAGCGCCGCGAACGCCGCCCCGGCTTCGTCGAAGCGTTCGAGCCCGAACAACGCGTGGGCTCGGATGACCGCCGCGTCGTCCGCGAACCCGAACCCGTCCGCGCCGCGCAGACGACCGATCTGCTCGAGCGCCGATTCCAGATCACCGGTGCGGTACGCGCACACCGCGAGCCCGTACCGGGCTTCGTCGGCTTCGAGCGCCGACCCCGGATCCTCGAGGACGCCGCGGTACTCCTCCGCCGCAAGGTCGTACAGCCCGCGTTGGAGCATCCCGTGCCCGGCTTGCAGCGACCCGTCCGCGCTCGCCGAAACCGCGAGCACCCCCTGCCCGATCAGCGCTACACACAACCCAAAGGCCTGCGACCCGCGACCACGTCCCATGCTGTTCCCCTGGAATGGCCCGGCGTTCCGCCTCCGCGGCGCCGCCCGGCGTGCCCGGCGTCCCGGGCGGTCCGCCCGGGTGCGTATCTCCATGAGACCCTACCGCGCGACCCCCGTCGCGATGAAGCTCTTTTGGAATCAAATCATCCAGATTCCACATCCGCCCCAGCACCAATCCAGACCCCCGGTTCGATCCCAAACATGATGCCGCCCGCCCTCGGAATCCTCGGGCCGGATTCCGCTGTAAACCGTTGGACGCTACCGTCTCTCGAACACCGCCCGACAGATCGGGCACCGGACCGACGCAAGAGGGAGCCGCCGTGCACGCCAACCGCTCGATGATGCTGATCTTGACCCTGACCGCCGCCCTGGCCGCGGGGTCCGCCCACGCCCAGGACGTCTGGCGCCTCGCCGGCACATTCAACTCGTGGAACACCCGCGACGACGCCTGGGCGATGACCCCGGACGACGACCAACCGGGCGTCTGGGTGCTCGAGAAGCGCCTCCCGCGCGGCACGAACGACTTCAAATTCGTCTACGCCGGCGAGTGGGGATCCGGGCACCTTGGGCAAGCCGCCGGCGACGCGCTCGTCCAGCCCGGCAGCGACATCCGCCTGCAGATCCCCGCCGAGGCGATCTACGCGATCACCCTCGACACGAACGACAACACCTGGTCGCTCAAGCCGATCGATCTGGACGCGCCGATCGTCGTCGCGGACGTGTGGGGCGTGCCCACCGCCGGGCGGACCTTCTACGTCTCGTTCGCCCGCTCGCTCACGAGCAGCCGAGACGCCCTCCGCGTCGAGCCCACGCCGGGCGTGCTCCCCGTGCAGGGCATCCCCGCGACGGCGGCGCTCAAGCCGGCTGAGACCGGCCCGCTCACCCTGACGTTCAACGTCGCGGACGCCTCGGGCACGACCGAGCACACGATGACCTTTGACGTGCGTCCGGCGTACCAGGTCCAGCTGATCCATCAGACCGAAGCACCGAGAATCGTCGAACTCGAGAACACACCCAACGGCACCGCCACGGCGCTCATTGACGTCCCGGAACGGACCGCGTTCGACGCGATGCGGTTCCGACGCGGGCGGAGCATCGTCGCCCAAGAGCACGGCGCCGTCTTCGCGCCCGGCACCTACCTCATCGAGGTGGGCCCGCGTGGGCCCGTGGCTTCCAACTCGCCCGACGTGCCCACCGGAGCGGTCCCCGGAAACTGGCACACCTTCCGCGTCCCGGCCGAGTTCGGCACGGCCAGCGCCCACATCATCGGCGACTTCAACGAGTGGGCCCGCCCCGGGCTGCCCGGCGCTTTCGAGCTCTCGCCGCGCTACGAGGACGGCCAACTCGTCTTCGTGGGCGACGCGAACCTCCCCCGGGGTGCCCACCGCTACCAGGTTCTCTTTGATGGCGAACGCATCGCCGCGGACCCGAACGCCGAGTCGCAGCTCCCCTTCGAGGACGGCACCCCCGCGAGCGTCGTGAACGTGGGCCCGCGCCCCGAGGACTTCCCCGCCGTCGGGCCCGACCACATCGTCACGCAGGCGGTCTCGCACGACCCCTTCTCGCCCGGCGACCTCAAGGTCATCTCCGACGGCATGGGGCTCGTGGACGTCTCCCTCCGCACCATGCCCGGCGACGCCCAGCAGGTCACCATGCTCATCGACCCCGGCACCCCCGAGGAGCGCGGCGTCCGCTTCACCCGATCGGACGACCCTTCCGGCTTCGACAAGTGGTCCGCCCGCGTCCTCGACGGTGACCACACGATCGACTACGGGTTCGAGATCAAGGATGGGCCCGTCGTCTTCCGGTACGGCCCGTTCACACAGCGCTTGAACGCCCCCACCCCCGACACGCCAGACTGGGCGATGGGGGCCGTGTGGTATCAGATCTTCCCCGAACGCTTCCGCAACGCGAACCCGACGAACGACCCGGACGGGCCCGCGGTTTTCCAGATGCCCTGGACCGCCGACTGGTACGAAACCGCGCCGGGCGAAGAAGAAGCCTGGCGCCCGCGCGCTGGGCTCGGTCCGAACGACCCGCTCGAATACCGCCAGGGCGGTGACCTCTACCACTGGATCTGGGACCGACGTTACGGCGGCGACCTCCAGGGTGTCGAAGAGAAGCTCGACTGGATCCGCGAGCTCGGCGTCACCGCGATCTACTTCAACCCCATCTTCGAGGCCGACTCGATGCACAAGTACGACGCCTCGTCGTACCACCACATCGACGACAACTTCGCCAACACCGACACGCGCCCCCTCGCCGCCTGGGGCGGCATTGAGGGCGAGACCGGAGACCCGTCCAGCTGGACCTGGACCGAGGCGGACCGGTACTTCATCGAGGAGTTCCTCCCCGCCTGCCGAGAGCGGGACATCCGCGTCGTCCTCGACGGGGTGTGGAACCACACCGGGCGCAACTTCTGGGCGTTCCAGGACGTGATGGCCAACGGCGCCGACTCGCCCTACGCCGACTGGTACTTCGCCGAGTTCGACGCCCAAGGCAACCTCGAGTCGTGGACCGCCTGGGACGAGCCCTCCGGGTGGTTGCCCAAGTTCCGTCAGGACGACGACCGGAACCTCGTCGAACCTGTGAAGCAGCACATCTTCGATGTGACCCGCCGCTGGATGGACCCCAACGGCGACGGCGACCCCTCCGACGGCATCGACGGGTGGCGGCTGGACGTGGCGAGCGAGGTGCCGGACGGCTTCTGGCGCGACTGGAATGCCTTCGTCCTGGAGATCAACCCCGAGGCGTTCACCGTGGCGGAGGAGTGGGGCGACGCCCGCGACTACCTCGAGCGAACCCACTTCCACTCGACGATGAACTACCACGCGCTGGTGATTCC
>JAUHXM010000128.1 GCA_030426605.1 Phycisphaerae bacterium
GCCGGCTCGCCGCGGGCTATCTGTTCCACGAGCGGGCTGGGCACACACTTCAGCCGACCGCCCTGGTCCACGAGGCGTTCCTCCGGCTCGTCGGCTCCGACGACACGCAGTGGGAGAGCCGGGCGCACTTTTACCGCGTCGCCGCACTCGCGATGCGCCGGGTCCTCGTGAACCACGCCCGTGACCGAGCGCGTCTGAAGCGGGGCGGGGGTGGCGAGCGGGTGACGCTGAGCGCCGACCCCGAGGACCTTGACGCGAGCCCCGAGGACCTGCTTGTTCTCGATGAGGCGCTCGACCGGCTCGCCGAGCTCGATGACCGCAAGGTCCAGGTCGTGCACCTCCGCTACTTCGGTGGGTTCACCTTCGAGCAGGTCGGGCGGATTCTGGGTGTCTCGCCCGCGCAAGCGAAGCGCGACTGGGCCGCCGCCCGGGCGTACCTGCTGCGAGAACTCTCCCGCGGGCCCGCGTGATGAACGCCGAGCGTTGGCGCCAGATCGACGACCTGCTCTCCCGCGCGCTGGACCGCTCGCCAGAGGATCGCTTGGCGTTCGTCCGTGCGAACGCGGGCGACGATTCCGAGCTGCGCCGCGAAGTCGTCTCGCTCCTGGAGGCCGCGGCCCGCGGGGATGCCTTTCTCGACCGTCCCGCGCTCGGGGGCGTCGCGTCGATGCTGCCCGCCGAGGGCGAGGACCCGGCCGAGTACGTCGGCAAACGGTTCGGGCCCTACCGCGTTGAGTCCGTGATCGCCGCGGGCGGCATGGGTGCGGTCTGTCTTGGCGTCCGAGACGACGACACGTACGAGAAAAAGGTCGCGATCAAGTTCGTGAGGCGTGGTGGCGGGTCGAGTTCAGACTGGTCGGCCGAGGTGCTGGCTCGGTTCCACCTCGAGCGGCAGGTCCTCGCGGACCTTGACCACCCCGCGATCTCCCGCCTCATCGACGGCGGCGCCGACGATTGCGGACGCCCGTACCTCGTCATGGAGCATGTCGAGGGGGTGCCGATCGATGCGTACTGCGACACCGCGGGGCTCGGGTTGGGCGACCGCCTGCGGCTCTTCCTGCAGGTTTGTCAGGCCGTGCAGCACGCGCACCAGCGTCTGATCGTTCACCGCGACATCAAGCCGAGCAACATCCTCGTGAGCGCAAGCGGGTGGGTGAAGCTGCTTGATTTCGGGCTTGCCAAGCTCATCGACCCGCACCGCGTGGCGTTGCGATCGGGGCACACGCAGGCTGGTCGGTTCATGGGGACGATCGCGTACGCCGCTCCGGAGCAGGTATCGGGTGACCCGGGCGATCAGGATGTGCGCACTGACGTGTACGCGCTGGGCATGATTCTCTACCGGCTCGTCGCTGGTGTGCCGGCATACCCGACGGACGGCTCGCTCTCCGAGGTGCTCGACTGCATCGTGAACCGAACCCCCGCGGCGCCGTCCAGCGTGCGGCCGGGGATCGATCGCGACCTCGACGCCATCGTACTGCGCGCGCTCGAGAAACGACGTGACGAACGGTATCAGTTCGCGTCCGCGCTCGCCGAGGACGTCGAACGATATCTCGCTGGCGCTCCGGTGCTCGCGCGCGGTGTGGGTCGTTGGTACACGGTCCGCAAGTCCATCCGTCGCCACCGGCTCGCGTACGGCGCCGCGGCGGGCGTCTTCGTTCTCTTGTGCGTGTTCGCGGTGTCGATGACACTCGTCGCGGCCAACCTGCAGGAACACGGGCGTGCGCTGAAAGCCGCGCTGCGCACGAGCAACGTCGAGCGTGCGCGAACGCTCGGTGCCACCGGATCGATCATCGACGCGGAGGACATCCTCTGGGCGGAACTGCTCGACTCTCTGCCCCCCGACCCCGGCCCCGAAGATCTCGCGACGGGCGACCGTGCTGCCCTCTGGGCGCTCCGCGAGCTGTACGCGCAGCACCCATGCCGGTGGACCGCCGATCTCCCCGCGCCGATCGGCCCGCGCACGCAACTCGCCGACGATGGCTCGGCCGTTCTCCTGTTTCAGGACCATGCGGGGCTCGCCGGCATCGACGCGAGGACAGGGGATGTGATGTGGACCGCCCCGCGTGATCTGGGCGATATTCGCGCCGCGTGCCTCGGACGCGTGGGCGAGGACGTCTGGCTGGCGCTCGCGAACGGCGACGTTGTCACGTGGAATCCAGCGGGCCCCGATCGCCGAGTCGCGGTGCGAACCGGTCTCGACGACCCGCTGGGCATCCGGATCGCTCATGGCGGTACGGCCGTGGTGTGGAACGGTTCCGCCGTGGTGTGCGCGACGCTCGGTGAACCGGGTGATCCGCCCGTGCGCATCGAGTCCGGCGGCGGCGTCATCCAGGGCGTGGCGATCAACCCCGCAGGAGACACCGCCGCGATCGCCGCGAGCGACGGACATCTGCGGCTCTATGACACCGGGACAGGCACGCTCCGTTCCACGCTCCTCGAACCGGAGCGATGGGTCAAGCACGTCGCGTTCAGCTCGGACGGGGCGTACCTCGCATGCGATGTGGGCGGCGCCGATGTCGCGCTGATCGAGGTCTCGAGCGAGCGGGTGGTCGCCCGTCTCACCGACGCCGCGGGTTGGATCTCGTCCCTGACCTTCTCGGCAACCGGTCCCGGCCCGACGCTGGTCGTCGCGTCGAGTATCGACAAGAGCGCGTACGTCTGGGAAGTCCCGTCGGGTCGGCTGGTGGGCCGCCTGAGTGGCCATGAGTCGCCACTCTTCGGCGCGGTCCTGAGCGAAGACGCGATGTCGGTCGTCACGCTGGGGAACACCGCCGTCCGCGGGTGGGACCTCACGCCAAACGCGTGGTGTCGGCGATGGGTCGAGTCGGACTCCGTCTTCGCCGCGAGCTACACACCGGACGGATCACGGATTCTCATGGCGACCGGGGACCGCAAGAACGCCGTCATCCACCTCGATGCGGAGGACGGCCGCGTCATTCGTTCGTTCGAGGGACACACGGGGACCGTCAGTTCTCTCGCGATCAACAGGGATGCCACGTATGCGATTTCGACGGGTCACGACGGCACCGCGAGACGCTGGTCGCTCGACCCGGATGCTGAAGACGCAGTCGGATCTGTGATTTTCGGGCCGCTCGGCAGCGTGATCAATTCGATCGACATTTCACGCTCTGGCGAGGTCGTGTTCGCCGCGGATGACGGGATCGTTCGGGTTCGTCGGCTCTCGGACCCAGCGTTTGAAGAGGAACACGCGACGGTCTCCAAGCGCGTGCCCTCGGTGTGTGTCACGCCGGACGGGCGCTGGGTCGCGGCGGCGGAAATGGGCCCGAACACGATCCTGCTGATCGACCGCACAACCGGGACGACGCTCCGGCTGCCGGGGCATACTCAGTCGATCCGCGTTGTCCGTGCATCGCCGTCGGGCACGCTGATCGCATCCGCCGGCGACGACTTGACCGTCAGGCTTTGGTCGCTCAACTCCGGCCGCATCGGCCAGTGTGTTCGAGAGTTCAACGGGCATCAGTCCGACGTGTTTGCGCTCGCGTTCTCGCCCGATGGCTCGTTGCTCGTCTCGGCGGGCCGCGGCGGCAACGTACGCGTGTGGGACCTTGCGACGGGCGGTGGTCTCGCTTCCTGGCCGGCGCACCGCGACATGATCTTCGCGCTGGCGTTCAGCCCAGATGGACGGACGTTGCTCTCGGCGGGGCGGGATGAGACCATCGCGCAGTGGAATCTGCGGGGGCTCGACGGTCATCTGGCTGGGAATCTCGATCACTTCCGCCGAGCTCGAGCGTTGGAACACCGCCCCTGATGACAACTCGGCCAGCCTGGATGATGCTCATCGCAGAATCCGGGGCGGGTCACTCGAGATTCTCAGCGGGACAACGGTGGCGCTGGGAGTGTTTGCGCCGGCCAGGAATTCAGCCTGATTTGGGCTCGATTCGACCGTAGCGCTTGGGTATGTTGTGGGCGACCGATTCCCTCTTGCCGGAGTTCCTCATGCGACTGTTCGTGCTCTGTGTTGCTGTGTGTGTGGCCCCTCCGGCCAGCGCTGAGACGCCGCCTCCGACCGGAGACGCGGGGTACGCCGACGCCGGCGCGACGATCTTCGTCGATGATGAACTGACGCAAATCACGGTCACGATGGACCCGGCGGACCTGGACGCGATGCTCGCGGACCCATTCGACAATACATACCGACCCTGCTCGGTGCACATCGCCAATTCGCACATCGATGAAACGGTCCTCGATGTGGCCATCCGCCCGCGCGGCAACACCTCACGGAACGCGACGAAGAAATCCTGGAAGCTGAAGTTCAACGAGTTTGTTCCCGGGCGCGAGGTCCACGGGCTCGAGAAGCTCAATCTCAACGGGCACCAGAACGATCCATCCGTCATCCGCGGCAAGCTCGCGTGGGATGTTTACAACGACTTTGGCGTCCCCTCACCCCGCGCCAGCATGGTCCGCCTGATCATCAACGACGGCGCGCTCGTGGACGATGTCTATGTCAACGCCGAGCAGATCGACGATGAGTTCCTGACGGCATGGTTTGGGAACGACACCGGGAATCTCTACCAGTGCGCGTACAAGGGCGCCCGGGCGGACCTGCGGTTCGTGCCGCCAGGCGACGCGAACGCGTACGCGACGCTCGGCACACCGACCTACGAACTCGAAGAGGACAGCGGCGCGAACCAGCACGCAGACCTGGCGGACTTCATCGCGTTCATCGAGACCGCCGACGACGCGATGTTCGCCGCCGACCTCCCGGACTGGTTCAGCGTGGACAACTTCCTGCGCTCGCTCGCCGTCGACTGCGTAAACGGGCACTGGGACAACATGTGGTACGGTGCGAACAACTTCTTCCTCTACGCCAACCCCGATACCGGACGCTTCGAGTACATCCCGTACGACCTCGACAACACCTACGGCATCGACTTCTTCGCGACCGACTGGGCCGCTCGCCCCGTTGATTCGTTCGGCAACGGCGGGTTCGGGTGGGACTACAACTCCCCGTTCGGCGGCGGAGCCGAACCCCCGCTCGTCCGGCGTGTGCTCGCCGTGGACGCCTGGCGGGACCAATACCACCGGTACCTCCGGGAGCTTGTCGGTGCCGTCGGCGACCCGGCCGTCCCGACGCAGACCTTGTTCACCGACACCGCGGGCGACACCTTCCTCGGCGGTGCCGAGCCTCACTTCGACCTTCTCTCGGTCACAATGGCCAACGACGAGGACAACCTCCTCGCCGAGGTCACCCTCGCCGGCCCGATCGATGTGGGCGGCTCGACCGACCAGACCCGCGTGATGTTCTTCTTTGATTTCCTCCCCGGCGGCTCGACCACCAACCCCTGGGGACGCGCCATCAACTCGACCGTACAGGCCGACTGCTTCCTGGGCTCCTGGACCGACAACGGCGGCGGGTTCATCTTCTACATCTGGCATAACGGAGACTGGCAGCTCGTCCATGCCTCCTTCAACGACCCCGCCGGGTTCGACCAAGACCTGAGCTCGAAGACCGACGGCGTGATCCGCTACCGCATGCCACTCGCCGCCGTCGGGCTCGCCGACACCGACTCGTTCGCGTTCGATGTCGTGACGACCAACGACCGAGGCGCCCCCGTCGAGCCGGGCGTGGACCACCTCTCCAATGCGGGCCAGGCAACCCCCGACTATGACACGCCATCGACGCCCGGGGCGTTCCGCTCGCACACGCTCACGCCCTTCAATCCCGGGCCGGGTATGCACGTCGAGGGCCCATTCACGCTCGCGCCGCGTGAGGCGCACATCGACGCCCTCCGCGCCCAGCTCGCGCCATACGCGTACACGGGCTCATTCTCCGGCGGCGCGGTCGATTTCGGGTACACCAACCAGGACTTCCTCGATTCGTACACCACGCCCGCGGCGTACTCCGGTGGGTCGGGCTGGGTCTGGGGCGTCAAGCCTTACATCGAGGCGCGGATGGCCTCCATCCGCGCCACTGTCGGCGACCCCGGGCCCCTGCCACGCGTGTTCGTGAACGAAGTGCTCGCCGTCAACGAATCCGTCATCGCGGACGAGGCCGGGCAGTTCGAGGACTTCCTCGAGCTCTACAACGATGAGGATGTGCCCATCGATGTCTCGGGCATGTACCTCTCCGACGACCCGGGCCTGCCCCGCCAGTGGGAGATCCCCGCGGGCACCGTGATCCCCGCGAAGGGGTTTGTGCTCGTCTGGTGCGACGACGACGCCGCCGACGGGCCCCTGCACGCGAACTTCAAGCTCTCAAGCGGCGGGGAGACGGTCATCCTCTCGCATACGGATGACGAGGGCT
>JAUHXM010000129.1 GCA_030426605.1 Phycisphaerae bacterium
TGGCGAGTGTCGCAGATACAGTCACGGAGACGAATGTGATCTGGGGCACAGGTTCGCCCGCGTTCATGGCTTCGGTTGTAGCCATGGCTGCCGCTTCGGCTTGGGCTGCCATGAACGCTGCAGTCTGGCGGTCCACGGCTCCCCACCCGTACACACACGCGACGAGTGCGACAATGCCAACGAGCGTCATGAACACCGCCAGCGGGAACCGGCCGGGGCGATCGCGGAAGACCTGTGAGATCGGGACAATCAGGAAATAGGCACAGAGGCCAAATCCTCCGAGCGCAAGCAGGCCGACCAGCGCGCGGGACGCGGTCTCAAGTGTCGAGTCCGATCCGCCCCCGGGCGCACGCCCGAATAGCGAAGCGCGGACCTCGTCGAGCTTCGCGGCGGTGCCCTCGAGCTTCCAGCGCATCGTCCGGTCGATCATGCCCGCGGCGAGCGCGGGGCCGATCACGTTCTCCTCGATGTCCGCTTCGAGCTCCTCGACAGTCATGTCATCGGCGGGCTGGATGAGGAGGGTGACGGCGGGGAGTTCCTCGATCCGCTCGATCGATTGCGGTGCGAGCGCGGGCACGATGTCCACGATCGAGTCGAGCGGCACGACGCGCCCGACGGGCGTCGCGACGGGGACGGACGCGAGCTGCTCCTTGTACTCGAGGCGTCCGCCGACGGGGAGAACGTTGAGGTCGATCGTGTCGCCCATGTAGCGGTAGTCGCCGGCGAAGGCGCCGTCGAAGAGCCCGCGGATGACGGGGGAGACCGCTTCGTTCGTGACGCCGAGCTCACGGGCTCGGTCGTTGAGGATGACCTGGAACTCCTGTTCTTCGAGGTTGAAGTTGCTGGGGCTGGCCGAGACGTTGCGACCGAACCCATAGCGGTTGCCCGCGAGCCCGTACATCATGTTCGCGGCGGCGGTGACGCGTTCGAGGTCGGGCCCGGAGATCTCGAGGTTGACGGTGTTGCCGCCACCGATGCCGCCGGTGAAGAGGGAGGTCTGGCTCGCGCCGCCGAAGGAGTCGGGGAGCTTCATCATCGCGTTCGTGAGGAGCTGCCCGACGGGGCGGACGGTCTCTTCCATCTCGGAGGTGCCGCCGACGAACATGCCGCCGGCGAACGAGCCGATGAAGAAGTTGTCCACGGGCAAGGGCTCGAAGGGGGGCGGGCCGTTGGGGTTGCCGAAGGCGCGGTCGATCTTCGGGAGGTCCTTGTAGCTCGCGGGCTCGTCGAGCGAGGCATCGACGTAGGGTTTGATGTCGCGCTCGATGCTCTTGGCCATCGTCTCGAACTGATCGACGCTGAGGCCGGGCGGGGCGAGGACGCCGCCGAACACGAGGTTGCGGTTGCCCGCGGGGAGGTAGTCGAGCGGGGGCGCGAGCAGGAGGGCGCCGCCGAGACTCGCGATCGTCATGACCACGATCAACGCGGGGCGGAGGGTCCACGCCCGCCACCCGGTCATCAACCAGTGGATGGCGTTCGCGAAGCGGTTGACGAGCGAGCCGGCGAGTTTGTCGATGCCGAACAGACCCTGCCACCCGCTCGTACGGCGCGGCGCGTCGGGGTTGCGCGAGCGCATCCAGCGCGAGCACGCGGCGGGGATGACGGTGATCGAGACGACCAGCGATAGCGTGACCGATGCGACCACGGCGAGCGAGATATCACGGAAGAGCTGCCCGGCTTCTTCCTCGATCGTGAGCACGGGGATGAAGACGGCGGCAGTCGTGAGCGTGGAGGCGAGGATGGCTCCCCAGACTTCACGTCCGCCGAGATAGGCGGCACGTTTCGGCGCTTCGCCGTTCTGCAGGCGTCGATAGATGTTCTCGAGGACGACGATGGCGTTGTCCACGACCATGCCCACGGCGAACGCGAGCCCGGCGAGCGAGACGATGTTCAGCGTCCGCCCGAGCGAGAGCATGACGAGGAATGTGCCGATGACCGAGATCGGGATCGCCAGCGCGATGATGGCGGTTGAGGTGATCGAGCGGAGGAAGAAGAGGAGGATCGCCGCGGCGATCGCGCCGCCGATGAAGAGGTTGCTCGTGACGAGCCCGATCGCGCTGTCGATGTACGTCGTCTCGTCGTAGACCTGGCGGATTCGGAGGTGCGGTCCCACGGCGGCGTGCTGGGAAGGCGCGATGTTGGGAAGGATGTCCGTCCGAACTTCGTCGAGGCGGTCGCGCACTCCGGCCATCACGTCCACGACGTTCGCGTTCGACTGTCGGATGACATTCATCGCGATGCACGGGTGCCCGAGTGAGCGGACGAAGCCGCGGACTTTCTGGTACCCGATCTCGACGTCCGCGACGTCTCGGATGTAGACGGGCATGCCCTCGCGGTATGCGACGACGGTGCCCTCGATCTGCTCGGGCGTCTCGAACTGCCCGAGCAATCGCACGCGGTAGTCGCGTTTGCCCTCAGCGATGGTGCCCGCGGAGACGTTCCGGTTCTCGCGGCGCAGGGCGTTCACCACGTCCCCGTGGTTGAGCCCGCGCTGGGCGAGGGCGTAGGAGTCGGTGTAGACACGGGCCTCGCGCTCACGGCCGCCGTAGATGTTGACTTCCGCGACGCCGCCGATGCGCTCGAGATAGGGCTTGACCTCCTTGTCGAGGGGGTCGTAGAGGGTGCTGATGTCGAAATCGGGGAACTGATCGACGACGGCGGGGTCCACGTCGATGATGATCCAGGCGATGGCGTTCTCGCTCGCGCCGTCCGCGGCTTTGATCTGGGGCTCTTCGACCTCCTCGGGGTAGTCCGAGACCTGTCGGAGCGCGTCGGAGACTTCCTGGAGCGCGCGCGGCATGGACGAGCCGATGTAGAACTCGAGCTGGATCGCGGCGCTGCCCTGCGTGCTCGTGGACTTCATCCGCTTGAGGTTCGTGACGTTCTTGAGCTCCTCCTCCTGTTCCTTGACGATCTCGTCAACGATCTCCTCGGGGCTGCGCCCGGGCCAGGTCGTGGTGACGTTGATGATCGGGCGGTCCACGTTGGGCGTGAGCTGCACGGGGATGCGGGTGAGCCCGATGAGCCCGAACATGACGATGAGGATCACGCCGACCGTGACGGCGACGGGCTTGGCGATCGAGAACTTGACGAGGTCCATGGGTCAGCCGCCCTCCGCGGGATGCTCGGCGGATGCGAAGGGCGAGCCGGGCGGTGGGTTCTGGATGATCAGCCCCTGGGTCGGGTAGACGCGTTCGTTGCCCTCGACGAGCACGACCGAGCCGTCCCGCACCTGCCCGGGTCGGATCGCGACACGGTCGCCCACGGCGTACAGCCGCGTGATCCGCGCCGGGATCGCCTGACCCGTCACGGCGGGGTTGCCCTCAACGGAGTGGGGGACTGCCATGAAGAGGAACTCGCCGGCGTCGTCGCGCCGGATCGCGTCCTTGTGCACCGTCAGCGTGGGCTCGATGCGGCCCGTGGGCACGTGCGCGGTCAGGCTCATGCCGGGCTTGAGGACGCCCGACTCGTTCGGGATGCCCAGGCGAACCGGGAAGAGCCGGCTCAACTCGTCGGCGAGCGGGACGATCGCGTCGATGGTCGCGCTTGCTTCGCCGGCGTTGCCCAAGCCGGGCACGCTGATGCGGATCGGGTCGCTGCCGATCTGGAGGAGCCCGACGAACTGCTGAGGGACCTCGATGATGGCTTCGAGCTCGCGGACGCTGACGAGCTCGACGATCGGGTCGCCCGCCGAGACCCACTCGCCCAGCTCGGTGAGCTTCTCGACGACGACGCCGGCGAACGGCGCTCGGATCGTCTTGTCTCGGAGCATCCGCTCCTCGCGGGCGAGCTCTGCCCGGGCGCTCGCGGCGTCCGCCCGCGCCTGGGCCAACTCGGCTTCGCGTGTGCGGACGGTCGTCTCGGCGCCGTCGAGCTCGGTCGCGGACATCGAGCCGCCCCGGTCGGCGGCACGGAATCGCTCGAGATCGCGCTTGGCCTGATCCAGCAGCGCCTCGCGCTCGGCGACCACGCCCTCGCTCGCCGCGAGCGTCGCGCTGGCACGCTCGACTTCCAGCTCGGCGAGCTCGGGGTCGAGCCGGGCGATGACCTGCCCCGTCTCAACGGCGTCGCCGGCAAGCAGCGAGCATTCGATGACGAACCCGTCGACCTGTGCCGCGACGAGCGATTGGCGCTTGGTCCGGATGTCGCCGGTGACGGTGCGCATCGCGGCCATCGGCTCAACGCGGGCAGTCTCGACCACCACGAGCTGCGCCGGCTGGGCAGACGTGACGCTCGCGGTGAGCAGCAGCAGGATCAACGGACGCAACGCGTGCGCGGGCTTCATGCGGGTTACTCCTCGGCGGCGTCCAGCCGCTGCTCGAACCGGGCGAGGTTCGCGATCATGTCGTCCAGGTCGAGTTCCAGGTTCATGCGCCGGGCGTCGGTGAATCCCTCGAGGAAGGGCTCGAGGAAGCGGTCGCGCAGCTCGAATGTTTTCTGGCGGGCGTGCTCGCCGGCCTCGGTCAGGCGGACGCGTGCCGCGCGCCCGCGCTCGGGGTGGTTGTACCGCTCGAGCAGGCCCTCGGCTTCCATCGAGTTCACCATCCGCGCGATGTTCTGCGGCGAGAGCATCATGTCGTCGCTCAACTCAGCGACTGTCGGGTCTTCCTCGCGCCGCCCGATCGAGCAGAGCACCATCCACCGCGAGCTCGTCAGCCCGAAGGGCTCGGCGAGCCGATCGCCCAGGCGCATCATCACGTGGTGCAGCTGAAAGATCCGGTGCACCACGCCGGACTCGGGCGGCTCGGCGCAGTTTGGGTCGTGATTGGGATTGGCCTCGGCGGTCACGGGTCAATCATCAACATGTTGAGTCCCTGCAGTCAACATGTTGAGTGACAAAATTTCAATCGGCCCATGCGTCCGAGAACACACGGGTTACGTTGCACTCAGGCCAGGGCGGCATCCAGATCCGCGATCTGGTCCGCGACGTCCTCGATGCCCACGCTCAGGCGGACCAAGGCGTCGGTCAGCCCGATCTTGGCCCGCTCCTCGGGCGGGACGGACCCGTGGGTCATGATCGCCGGGTGCTCGATGAGCGACTCAACGCCGCCGAGCGACTCGGCGAGCGAGAAGATCTGCACCCGTTCGAGCATCCGCTTGGCGGCGTCGAGTCCGCCGGCGAGGTAGACGGTGATCATCCCGCCGAAGTCTGACATCTGCTTCTTGGCGACCTCGTGCTGCGGGTGCGTCGTGTGCCCCGGGTAGACGACCTTCTCGATCGCCTTGTGGTTGGCGAGGTGGTCGGCGACCTTCGCGGCGTTCTCGCAGTGCCGCTGCATGCGGACATGGAGGGTTTTGGTTGAGCGGAGGGTGAGGAAGCAGTCCATCGGGCTGGGGACGGCACCGACGGAATTCTGATTGAACCAGAGCTTGTCGCCGAGTTCTTCGTCTTTGACGATGAGTGCGCCGCCGACGACATCCGCGTGCCCGCCGAGGTACTTGGTGGTCGAGTGGCTCACGATGTCCGCCCCGAGCGCGAGTGGGTTCTGGAGGGCGGGCGTGGCGAAGGTGTTGTCCACGCAGAGCAGGGCACCCTTGGCGTGGGCCATCTCAGCCATCGCGGCGATGTCGATGATTTTCAGCGTCGGGTTCGTGGGTGTCTCGAGCCAAACGAGCTTGGTCTTGTCGGTGAACGCGGCACGGGTGGCGTCGTGGTCGGTCATGTCCACACGGGAGAAGGTGATGCCGAGCTGCTCGAAGACCCGTTTGAACAGGCGGAAGGTTCCGCCATAGACGTCGTCGCAGAGCACGACGTGGTCGCCCGAGCTGAGCAGGTGGAGGACGCAATCGATCGACCCGAGCCCCGACGAGAAGCTCAGCCCGCGGACGCCGCCCTCGAGTGCGGCCAGGTTGTCCTCGAGCGCCTGGCGCGTGGGGTTTTTTGAGCGTGAGTAGTCGTACCCGTCCTTGAACTCGCCGGGCGAGCGTTGGACATACGTGCTCGTCAGGTAGATCGGCGTCGTGATGGCGCCGGTCGTCGGGTCGGGCGATTGCCCGGCGTGGATGCAGCGGGTCGCGAATCGCTTGTCGTTGTGCATGTGGGTTCCCTGGTTCTGCTTCAGCGCCCGCGGCGGGCGAGGTGGTCAACGAGGTCGATTTTGGAGATCACGCCGACGATCCGTGATGCGTCCACGACGATCGCGGTGTGGTCGGACTCAAGGATGTGGACGACCTCCTCGATGCGCGCCTTGGGGTAGACGAGCCCGGCGATGGGAGAGGCGACCTCGGATGCCGGCGAGTCCGCCGAGACGCTGCCCGAG
>JAUHXM010000021.1 GCA_030426605.1 Phycisphaerae bacterium
CCCGGGGGTTTTTTCGTGCTTGGCATGCCCATCAGCGATCTGTTAGAGTGGCTTGCGGCCGTTTCGGCCCGCCCCGCTCGGGGTGTCCGTTGTCAGCGAGCAGCCATGGTGTCGTGGGGATCGCCTTGCTGCTGAGTCCATAGGAGGCTGGTCATGGGTCGTCGTCGCGCGTTCACGCTGATCGAATTGCTCGTCGTCATCGCGATCATCGCGTTGCTGATCGGGATCCTGCTGCCCGCGTTGGGCAAGGCCCGCGCCTCGGCGCGGAACGTGCTGAGCCAGGCGAACATGCGCTCGCTCGGGCAGGCGTCCAACAATTATGCCTCGGATCACTCCGATTACATCCCCGCCTACAGCTGGCGGAAGGACCGCCCCGAGCGCATGCTCGGCGTCGGCGGCTCGAGCGATGAGCAGGTGATCACGTTCGCGACGAACCTTCAGGCCGTCCAGCAGCAGAACACACACATCCTCAGGCGTCTGACCGGACGCATCAACAATAATGATGTGAACGGGCCCGGCACGGGCAAGATCCTCGGGTTCTCGACGCGTCTGCCGCAGCGGCGTTTCACACACCTCGTGATCTTCGACTATCTCACCGCGTCGATGCCCGAGCCGATCGCGGCGTCGCCGCTCGACCGGAACCTCATCCGCTGGCAATCCGACCCGTTGGATCTGTCGGACGTGCCGTACCGGAATGGCAACCCGGACCCGAGCGTGTACGACGACGACCCGCAGTGGGAGAAGGCGAACACGTGGCAACGCTGGGCGTACGCCGCGACATACCAGACCGTGCCCGCCGCGTGGAACCAGGACCGTTACCCCTCGTGGACACCGGTGAAGGACACGCCGCACCTGATGTCCGGCGACTCGACGATCCCCACCGGGTACCGCAAGTACACCCAGGTCGCCTTCCCCGCGGGCAAGGTGTACATGTTCGAGGAGTTCGATCGGTTCTCTGACTCCGACGGCATCGCGTGGATGTACCCCGAGGCCAAGTGCAACCTGCTTTTCTTCGACGGCTCCGTCCGTGGCGAGCTCTCGGCGAACTCGAACCCGGGCTGGACGCCGGGCGGCGAAGACACCCTCTGGAAGCAGCCTTGGGTCCCGCTGGACACGTTCCCGACGTTCTACAAGGGTGACCGGAACGATGAGTGGTTCCAGTACTACCGGTGGACACGCGAAGGCCTGCAGGGCATCGACTACGGCGGGTCGGAGATCAATCTCCCGGACTCGGTCCGCGATCACCCGGATTACCCGTGATCACCCGGAGTTCGACGGATTCAGTTCATTGTGGGGTTGTGTGATATGGTGCGTCGCGCGTTTACGTTGATCGAACTGCTGGTCGTCATCGCGATCATCGCGTTGCTGATCGGGATCCTTCTGCCCGCGTTGGGCAAGGCCCGCGCCTCGGCGCGGAACGTGCTGAGCCAATCGAACATGCGTTCGCTCGGGCAGAGCTCGTACGGGTATGCCGACGCGTTCGACGACAAGATTTTTGCGTACAACTGGAAGGGCGGCGTCCAGTACGACATCTATTGCGGGCAGCCGCAAACCGGTGGCGATGATCAGGAAGCCGCGGCGCTGCAGAACCAGCACATCCTTCGGCGGCTCACGAACCGGTGCGACGGTCCCGATCAGATCCGCCGATGGCTGACCCGGCTCCCGCACCGCAGGTACAGCCATCTCGTCCTGTTTGATTACCTCACATCAGCGCAGCCAGAGCCAATCGCCGCGTCCCCGTTCGACCGGAACCTATTGAACTGGCAGGCGGACCCGTTCGATCTCTCGACCGTGCCGTACGCGAGCCGGCCGCTCGACAATCACGACACCGACCCGAACTGGCTCAAGCTCAACTCGCGCCAGCGGTGGGCGTACGCCTCGACGTACCAGGTCGTACCGGCCGCGTGGAACCAGGACCGCACGCCGTCGTACTCGCCCGTCGCGCAGACGCCGCACCTGTTTACCGCGGTCGGCAACGTCCCGCTCGGCGGGCGGAAGTACTCCGAGGTCTCATTCCCGTCGGCCAAGGTGCACATGTTCGAGGAGTTCGACCGGTTCTCCGACGCCGAGGGCATCGCGTGGATGTACCCCGAAGCGAAGTGCAACCTGCTCTTCTTCGACGGCTCAGTGCGCGCTGAGCAATCCTCGGATTGTAACGTCGGGTGGCGGCCGCAGAACCCTGGGCAGCTTTGGCGGCAGGCGTACATCCCGCTGGACACGTTCCCGTTGTGGTACAAGGGCGACCACACCGACCGGTGGTTCCAGTACTTCCGCTGGACGCGTGAAGGCCTCAGGGGAGTTGATTTCGGCGGGTCGGAGATCAACCTGCCGGCTTCGGTCCGCAACAACCCCAACTACCCCGGCTGATCGTTCCGCGGCGCCGGATCGCATATCGATGCTTCGGTGACCAAAGATCGCTCGGGGCGCTCAGCCGCCGCGACGGCGCAGCCTGAGGTTGGCAAGGTCCTTGTCGATCTCTTCCATCCACTGCTCGTGGTCGATCGCGTCGTATTCGGTCAGGACCTCGTCCATCTCGAGATCCTGCGCTTCCTCGATGTGCCGTTTCAGCTCCGTCAGACCGCGCTTCGCATCGCGGAGGTTCCGCATCACGGAGGAGTATGTTCCACCGCCCTGCGCTCTGTTGAAGTCGCGACGGACGCTCGAGATCGTGAGATCGATCTCCTTGCGGAGGTCGGCGCACGTCTCCGTCCACTCGCTTGTGAGCGTGCTGGCGTAGCTTCCCGCGTCGTCGTACTCAGCGAACCCGAGCACGCCCGCGAGCGCCTCCAGCGATCGGTCCGAGAGCGGCTCTGCGACGCCGTAGATCACCGCGTCCTCGTCTGTGAGCGTCAGGACGGTGTTGCGCTCATCGAGATCGCGGATCTCCCGATCGCGCCGGTCCTCGTACGCCTCCTTCTTGTCGCCCGTGAGACGCCAGGGGCCGCCGCCGTTCTTGTCGCGGTACGCGTAGAGCTCCGCCTCACCGATCATCATCGCTCGGACGACCGCCGGGTCGTGCCCTCGCGAGCGTGCGTCGGCGGAGAGCTCGGCCTCGAGGATGGAGTTCATCTTCGCGTCCACCTCGGCGTTGCCCGTGCTCATGCGGTACACGACCGCCCCGCCCAGCGTCGAGCCGGGCGGCATCGTGATCGTCTCGCACGCGAAAGTCGGCCAGATCGAGGCGCTGATGCCGCGCTCAACCAGCGCGTGGTAGGTCAGCTCGTCCTCGTAGCGTCCCATGATCTCGACGATCTTTTGGGCCGCCCAGACCTCGCCTCCCGGCGAATCGAGCCGAAAGACCACGTCCGACACCTGGTTCTCGACCGCCCACTCGAGCGCCATCGCGACGCTTTTGGGGTAGATGTCCTGCCCGAATGTGCCCTCGAGGGGGACCTCGAGCACGAGCGGCACGCCGTCACGCTTCGTGATTGTCTGTGTCGCTGAAGGCGCGGCCTCGATCTCGACCTCCTCCGCGATTTCGTCGGACGAGGCCTCTGTTTGCTCCTGCTCGTGGATGTGATCGATCCGTGTCGATTCCTCGACGGAGTACTCGCGCACCTTGTACTTCGGGATCTCGACCTCGGAGACGATGTTGGCGATGACCGTGCGGATCACGATCTTGCGCGGCGTGTTCTCGATGATGGTGCCAAAGTGCGTCTCGCCGCCCTTCGTCACCACGGTGTCGGCAGATGCGGACGTGCCCGCGAGGCCCGCGAGGATCCCGAAGGCGGCGAAGACCGAGGCCGAGCGCGGCCCGTGTGACGAGAACAACGGCATGCGACATCTCCTGACAAGCGAAAGCAGCACGAACACCCAGAGTTTATCGACCGACCGCCACCCGAACCACCCTCATGGACGCGCTTCGCCTGGCGTACAGTTGTTCCCTGATGTCGATGCACCGGTACGAGGTCGTGGTGGTGGGGGGCGGGCACGCCGGCGTGGAAGCCGCGTGGTCCGCCGCGAACGCCCTCGGTCGCCCCCACGCGGTGGCCCTCGTCACGCTGGACCCCGCGAAGATCGGCGTGATGGCGTGCAACCCCGCCATCGGTGGGCTCGCGAAGGGGCAGCTCGTCCGCGAGATCGACGCGCTGGGCGGGTTGATGGGGCTCGCCGCGGACGCGACGGGGATCCACTTCAAGGTACTGAATACATCCAAGGGCCCCGCCGTGCACGGCCCGCGGTGCCAATCCGACAAGATCGCGTACGCCCGGACCGTCCGGACGCTGATCGAGGCCCGCCCCGAGATCGACGTGATCGCCGGGCCGGCCGAGCGGCTGCTCACGGACCGCGGACAGATCACCGGCGTGGAGATCGGCGGCGTCGGGCGGATCGAGAGTTCCGCGGTCGTCGTCACGACCGGGACGTTCATGCGCGGGCTCATGCACCGAGGAACCGCCCGGACGCCCGGCGGGCGCGAAGGCGAGGCCGCCGCGTCGGGCATGTCAGCGGCGCTCGCCGAGCTCGGCTTCGAGCTGGGACGCCTCAAGACCGGCACCCCACCCCGTCTCCGCAAGGGCACGATCGACTGGTTCGGCCTCGAGGTCGAACCACCCGACGGGGACCCGACGCCGTTCTCTGAGCTCACTCGCTCCGGATGGTCGGTCGGCCGTGTCGCGTGCGACCGGTTCCCGTTGATCGAGCAGGCCGAGTGCCGGCGCACGCGAACGACCGAGGCGATGCACGACCTCATCCGCGCGAATCTCGACCGGGCACCGATTTTCTCGGGGCAGATCGAGTCCGCCGGCCCGCGCTACTGCCCCAGCATCGAAGACAAGGTTGTCCGCTTCCCCGACCGCGCCGAGCACGGGGTCTTCCTCGAACCAGAATCGCACGAGACCGACTGGGTCTATTGCAACGGCATCTCGACGAGTCTTCCGGCGGATGTCCAGATCGATCTCGTCCGCATGATGCCAGGGTGCGAGCGAGCCGAGATCGCCCAGCACGGGTACGCCGTCGAGTACGACACGGTGATGCCGCACCAGATCACGACGACGGGGATGACCAAGCGGGTCGGGGGGCTGTTCCTCGCCGGTCAGATCAACGGCACGAGCGGGTACGAGGAAGCCGCCGCCCAGGGGCTCGTCGCGGGCGTCAACGCGGCGCGACACGCCAGGGGGCAGGAGGGGTACGCGTTCGGGCGTGACCAGGCGTACATCGGCGTGCTGATGGACGACCTCGTCACGAAGCGCCCCGTCGAGCCCTACCGGATGTTCACGAGCAGGGCCGAGCACCGGCTGTTGCTTCGTGCGGACAACGCGCCGGACCGCCTGACACCGATCGCGGAAGAGCTCGGCTTGCTCGGCACCACCGAAGTCGGTCGCTTGCGCGGGCGCGAACAGGCGAACCGGGAGTGCGCGAAGTCCGCGATCCACGACGCCATCGAGACCGGGCGGGTGGGAGAGGACGCGCTCTCGCTCGCCGTGCGCCGCCCGGCGTTCGCGTGGACCGACCTCAAGGCGGCGTTGCCAACCGTGACCGCGCCCGATCACGTCTGGCAGTCCGCGCACGCGGACCGCCGGTACGACGCGTACGTCGCGCGCCAGCTCGCCGAGATCCGCCGGTCGCAGGCGAACGAGCGGCGTCCCCTGCCCGCGTGGCTCGACTACCACGCGATGAACGGTCTGCGTGCCGAAGCCATGAACGCCCTGGACACGTTCCGCCCCGAGACGTTCGGTCAGGCGGGCCGACTCGAGGGTGTGACACCCGCGGATCTCACCCTCCTCAGCGTGCACGTGAAACGCCAACGCGTCGCGCGGGCGGGCAACGCATGACGACCGGCGCGCTCACGATCGGCGCGGGCGGTTCGGGCGGCATGGCGGTAGACCTCCTCGCGATCCTCGCGGTCGCGGGCATCACCGCGATGGGGCTCTCCCGCCTCCGCGTCGCCGCGATCCCGGGATACCTCATCGCGGGCATCCTGTTCGGCCCGCACGGGCTCGGGCTCGTGACGGACATCGCCCGCATCGAGGAGATCACCTCGATCGCGACGGTGCTGCTCATGTTCTCGATCGGCATGCACCTGGATATGTCCGCGATGCGCCGCGGTGCCGTCGCGATCGTGACCATCGGCGCCGTCTCGACCGTGCTCAGCGCCATCGCGGTCACGGGCCTGGCGCTGGGGATGTCGATCGAACTCGGCGGCGCCCTCGCGATCGGCATGGCGCTGAGCATGTCCTCGACGGCCGTCGTCCTCCAGCTGTTTCAGGCTCGACGCGAACTTTTCGAGGCGCACGGGCGCACCAGCATCGGCATCCTGCTCATCCAGGACCTGCTCGTGGTGGGCATGCTTGCGCTGCTTCCGGTGCTCGCCGTGATGCGATCAGAGTCGCCCGACGCCGAGCCCATCAACCTCGGCGCCGCGGCGGCGCAGGCTTTGGTCGCGATCGGCGCCGTGGGCCTGCTGATCGTGGTGGGGCGGTTGCTCCTCCCCCGACTCATGCGGTTCGTTGCGGCGGGCGGGAACCAGGAGCTGATGCTCGTCGTCGCCGCCGCCGCGGCGCTGGGCGCGGCTGTGCTGACCGGCGCCGCGGGCTTGAGCCCGGAACTGGGCGCGTTCATCGCGGGATTCCTGCTGAGCTCGACGCCCTTCCGCCACAACATCTCGGGGCAGATCACCCCGCTGCGTGATCTGTTCATGGCGGTCTTCTTCACGGTCGTCGGCATGCGCGTGAACCCCGAAGCGGTGCTCGCGGGGTGGTGGGTCGTCCTCGCCGCGATCATCGTGATCCCGACCGTGAAGGCGCTGATCATCGCCGCGACCGCGTGGGCCGCGGGTGCCGCATCGACCGTCGCCGTGCGAACGGGACTTGCGCTCGGGCAAAGCGGGGAGTTCTCGCTGCTCGTGCTCACGGTCGCCGCATCGCTCGGCCTCATCGAACCCAACACGGAAGGCGTTGTGATCGCGGCGGTCGTCGCGACGCTCGTCCTCACCCCCTGGTCTGTCGAGCACGGCGCGTCGATCGCACGCCGCTTCGGGCGCGTGCCGCCCGCCCCGTGGTTCAGCGTGCCCACGATCTCGGACCACCCCGCCCTCCTGGATGCCGACAGCGAAGACGGCGGACACAGGACCCCCGCCCGCGTCATCATCGCTGGGTTCGGGCCCGTGGGCCGTGCGTGCGCCGCAAAGCTCGAATCGATCGACGTCCGGCACACCATCGTCGAGCTCAACGCCCGCACCGTCTGGCGCGAAGCCGAGCAGGGCAAGCCCATCCTCTATGGAGACATCACCAACCGTGAAGTCCTCGAGAACGCGGGCATCGATCACGCCGAGATCATCGTCTTCACCATGCCCGACGGCGACGCCGTTTTCCGGGGCGTGCATGTCGTCCGCTCCATGCGGCCCGAGATCCGCATCATCGTCCGGGCATCGCTGATGCAGGTCGCGGAGTTCGCGAAGGAACTCGGCGCGGACGAAGCGTTCGTCGAAGAGACCGCCGTCGCCGACGCGTTGGCGGCGAGACTCGCCGAGCACCTAGCCGACGATCCGGAATGATCACTCGGGCAGCATGCGGAGCTCGTCGCGCAAAATCGCGGCGAGCTCGTAATTCTCCTGCATCAACGCCTCGTCCAGGCGAGCCCGAAGCTCCGCCCGTTGGCTGACAGGCAGCTTGGGTACGAGCGCTTCGCGCATGCCGCGGAGCACGCCGACTTCCTTCGAGGTCTCAAACGCGTCCGGGTTGTCCTGAAGCGCGAACGCGTTGCGGAGCTCCTCGATGCCCTCGTCGATCGCGATCAGCGCCGCGCGGGGTTCGCCGTCTTTCATCGCCAGGCTCGCGCGGGCCCGCGCGCGCATCATGAGCAGATAAGCCCGCTGGGGCTCGAGCGAGCGCCGGTCCGCCTCGGTCTCGCCGTGCGACGCCAGCAGGTCCAGCACCCGCAGGTTCCGGGTCGTGTCGCGTGTGACGCCCTCGAAGTCCTCCAGCACCAGAAGGGCCACATACCGGTGGGCGTACTGCATCGCTTCCTCGCGCAGCTGCCGGCACTCGTCCGCGGACAACGCCAGAGCTCCCGGGCCGCCCGCCTCGTCGTCCTCTGGCTCGCCCAAGCTGAGCTCGTCCAGACGGGCCTCATGCATCTCCAGGACGCTCGGTGCGGCGTCTGCCCGGAACCCGTCTGGGCGCCCGTCCACGCTCATCTGGAGGATCCCCAGGTCGAGGCGGACCTGGACGAGCGGGTCCCCCGCGTCGCTGCGGATGAGGCGGACGTTGATCCGTCCGGCTTCGTACGGCCACTCTTCGAGCAGGCGTGTGAGGTCTCGGTCCATCTGGGCTCCTGGGTCCCGGAAACGGGGCAGCCGTACAGAATGCAAATATCAAGGGGTGCCAGTCGATCTGTTGATCGCCCGATCACATCCTCGACTTTTCGAGCCAGACCATAGATTCGTCTCAGCCGGGCGTCACAAACAGGAACGTTTGATGCAAGGAAATCCCCGAACTTGAGGGTGAATTCCGCGCGGTCGATGGAACAGATCGGGTACACTCGCGAACGGAGTGTTGGGCCGGTAGGGCTGGCCCAGAGAACGAGAATCTGTCCGACGGCGCTCGCCGCGGAGAGAGGGTGGGTAGAACGGTGAGTACAAACGGCACGAGCCGGAGGTCCGCGGCGCGGACTGGCAGTCGCACTGTCCAGTCTGATCTGCAGGTCTACCTCCGAGAGATCAATCGGACCCCGCTGCTGACTCCTGAGGAGGAGCGCGAGCTGGGGTGGGCGATCATCAACGACAACTGCCCGGCGGCACGCGAGCGGATGATCCGCGCGAACCTCCGGCTGGTCGTCGCGATCGCGAAGCACTACACGAACCGCGGCCTCCCGCTGCCCGACCTCATCGAGGAGGGCAACATCGGGCTGCTCCGCGCCGTCGAGGGGTTCGACCCCGCGCAGGGCGCCCGGTTCAGCACGTACGGCAGCTGGTGGATCAAGCAGGCGATCAAGCGGGCGCTCATCAACGCCACGCAGCCGATCCACATCCCGGCGTACATGGTCGAGCTCATCGCGAAGTGGAAGCGTCACTCGCGGCAGCTCGAGAACGAGCTGGGGCACCCGCCGAGCATGGAGCAGCTCGCCGAGGCGATGGACCTGCCCCTCAAGAAGGTCAAGATCATCAAGCGTGCCGTCAAGGCGTTCCGCGCCCCGACACAGGAGCCCGTCGGCTCCGATGGCGACCTGATCGGGCTCGGCGAGCTGATCGCCGACTCCCGCGTGGGCACGCCCGACGACAACACGCTGCGCACGGAAGAGCTGGACGTACTCCGCAAGCTCCTCGAGACGATCGACGATCGCGAGGCGGAGATCCTGCGGATGCGATTCGGGCTCGACGGCTCCGAGCCGCTGACGCTCAAGGAGATCGCCGGCGAGGTCGGCATCTCACGCGAGCGGGTGCGTCAGGTCGTCGAGGAGTCGCTCAGCAAGCTGCACGAACGCCTCAACGACGCCAAGCCCAGCCGGTTCTTCCGCAGGACCGACTTCGACGACGTCTCTGAGACTTCGGAGGACCCGCGCCGCCACACCGGCACGCGGTCCAACGTCGCCGGCTGATCCCAAGCGTTCCCCGACTCTCATACTCTCGACGCGGCCGCCTGACCCGGGCGGCCGCGTTTGTCGTTGGGGGACGTACCATCCGCTCCTTGCGGGAACACCGGGCAACGCCGCCGCGTTGTCCACCCACTGAGATCAGACGGGAGCCAACGCGTGAGTGAGCAGGTGCACAAGGTCGTCATCATCGGTTCGGGCCCGGCGGGCTGGACCGCCGCCATCTACGCCGCGCGGGCCCAACTCGACCCCGTCGTCTATGTCGGTGTCCCCAAGGCCAACCCCGGCCCGGTCCTTCCCGGCGGGCAGCTGATGCTCACGACGGACGTTGAGAACTACCCGGGCTTCCCCGACGGCGTCGCGGGGCCTGAGATGATGTCCATGTTCCAGAAGCAGGCCGAGCGGTTCGGCACAAGGGTCATCGGCGAGGACATCGAGCGCATCGAGTTCTCCGACGGCACCACGCCCCACACGCTGCACACGTCCGGCGGCGGGTTGGTCAGGACGCACGCCGTCATCATCGCGACGGGCGCGACCGCCAACTGGCTCGGGCTTGAGTCCGAGCTCCGCTTGGCCCAGACCGGCGGGGGCGTGAGCGCCTGTGCCGTCTGCGACGGTGCACTCCCAATGTTCCGCGACAAGCACCTCGCCGTCGTCGGCGGGGGCGACACCGCGATGGAAGAGGCGACTTACCTCACCAAGTTCGCGTCCAAGGTCTCCGTCATCCACCGACGCGACGAGCTCCGTGCGTCCAAGGTCATGCAGGAGCGGTTCCTCTCCCAGCCGAACGCCGAGGTGCTCTGGAACAAGGTCGTCGTGGACGTCCTCGGCGAGCAGACCGAGCACGGCGAGAAGATCCGCGCCGTCACCCTCGAAGACACCCAATCGGGCGAACGCTCGGACCTCGACGTGCAGGGCCTTTTTGTCGCGATCGGGCACACGCCGGCGACCAGGTTCTTGCGGGACACCGGGCTCGCGTTCGACGACGCGGGCTACATCATGCTCAACGACCGCTCGAGCCGAACCAACATCCCGCTGGTCTTCGCCGCGGGCGACGTCGCGGACGCTCGATACCGCCAGGCGATCACCGCGGCGGGCATGGGGTGTCAGGCCGCGCTCGACGCCGAGCATGATCTTGGCTCGATTGCCTAGAAGCCCCCGTTGATCGGATGCCGCCCGTTCGGTAGATTTGATCCGGAGGGAAATGTGATATGAGAATGCGGTTGCTTGCGATCTGCCTCGCTGTTTGTCCCGCGTCGAATTCAATAGCGGCCCTGGATTTTGCGAATAGCGAGTTCATCGGGCTGCAGTATGTCGCCGCGAGAGAGGGGTTCATCCGAAGCTACAACGGGGCGGGTCAGATCACTGGCACAACCGTCTGGCGTGCCGGCGATCTAGACATCGGTGCCGTCGGCTCGATCGCTGTGATCGGACAGGACGTTTGGCTCGCGGGCAGCAACGAGATGATCGCCCGCGTCGATCCCGTCAGCGGGCTGCTCACAGACGAGTTCGTGTGCGACATCGATACCCCCGAGGGACTTGCCACCAAAGACGGCAATCTCATCGTCGCTGGGAACTCGAACCGCATTCTCACCTATGCCTCGGACGGCACGCTCGTCGAGGAGTTGACGCTCTCGCGTCGAGTTGACGCTCGTTCACTGGACTTCGATGGCGAGTTTTACTATTTGGGCGAATGGCAAACCTCTCACGTGCTGGTGGTGGACCTTCAAGGGCAGATCGTTGGGAACATCCCCACAACGCGGAACGTTGAAGGGTTGGCAGTCACCACCGATTCTCTCTGGGCCAGTGCGATTTCCAGCCCGACCGGCGTGTACCAGTACGACCTCGTGGGTAATCCGCTCAACAGTTTCTTCGACGTGATGAGCGGTCTTGCAACGGTGCCGGCAACTCCGTCGATGGCACTCTTCGGACTGGCTCTCGTACGAGGTGCGGTCAGACGACGCCGAGCGACGGATCGATGTGCTCGATACCCGTGCACACACGACGACAACACACGAACGCGGTCGGGCGCGTCCGATTAAGAGATTCCATCAACGATGTACGAATCTGTCACGCTCAGCCGTCGGACCTGAACATCTCCAGACGCTCGACATACTCGGATGTATCGGCGTCCGCATCAAGCAGCCCGATCGCCTTCTCCTGGAGCTCGATCGCGCGGTCCCGGTCGCCCGCCTTGAACGCCGCGAGGGCGATCGTGTCGAGGATCATCGGCTCGTTCCAGTCGCTCGCGTCGCCCGCGAGCTTGGCGATGCGGTACGCGGCGTCGTAGTCGCGGTCTTGCACGCGCTCGTCGTCGATGATCGTCCACGCCAGCGCGTTGAGCAGCCCCGCTTCGCTCTTGCCCGGGCCCGCGGCCAGCGCGTCGGCGATCTTGTACGCACGCTTCACCTGCGTCTCGTCGCCCGACCGGATGCCCGTCATAAACGCGCGGTAGCCCGCCATCACCTGCAGGCCCTCACGCAGCTCCGTCGCGGTCTTTTCGTACTCGTGCTCGCCCGCGACGATCGCCTTGAGCGGCTCGTCGATCCCCATCGGGTGACCCATCCAGGCGATCTTGCCCTTCCCGTCCACGATGAACGCGGCCGGGATGCCGTCCTGGCCGGCGGCTTCCATCCAGAGCTCGGCCATCTTCTCGTCCTGCTCGACCGCGACGGTGTAGCCCATTCGCCCGCCCTGGCCGTCCACGAAGTCCCGCACGCGTTCCAGACGCGCAGCGTGCGACTCGTTCGGGCGACGGGACGATTCCCAGATGTTCACACCGATGAACGTCACGTCGTCGGCCATCTCCTCCTGCAGCTCGCTCAGGTGCGGGAACGCCCGGATGCACGGCCCGCACCAGGTTGCCCAGAACTCGACGACATAGGTCCGGTCCTTCTCGAACGCGTGGACCGAGTCGCCCTTGACGAACTCTGCAATCGCGAGGTCGGGTGCCTTGTCTCCGATCCAGAGGTCGGGTTGCTCGAAGGGGACAAGTTCGCTCAGAGGGGTGGCCTGGGCCGAGTCCGGGAGGCCGGTCCGGACGGTCTCCGGGCCGGCGTGAGTGAGGCCCGCCATGGCGGTGAGGGCGAGAACGGCGGTGAGACGGGTGATCGAGGCACGCGGCATGGGTGGCTCCTCTCGGGGGGTGGTCAGGGCCCGCGGAGACCGCAGGGCCGCAGCGACAGTCTACCGATCCGTGAGCAGGATCCGCATGTTCCGTCCGGAGCGGGGCTTGTCGATTCCCGATCAGATCTGCGGCAGATCAGCCTCGCCCAAGAGGCGGAAGCCCTTGCGACGGAGGATCTGGCCCGCAAGGGTCGGGTCGTCCACCGCGAGGGCGATGGTCGGTTTTCCGTTGGGCTTGAGCATCAGCGGGTAGGCGAACGCGATATTGAGCTCGGCTCCCAGGAGGCTCAGACAGAGGCTCGTGAGGGTGTGCCCCATGTCGAGCTCAACCACGAGCACATCGTGCTCGGAGAAGGGAAGCTTGTCTGCCAGGAGGAGCTGTTTCGCATCACGCGCGCAGTTGGCGATCAGGCGGACCACGGCGTGGTCTGAGGCCTCGTGAACCGACAACGCACAGATCTGGCACGGCGAATCGTCGAAGTTTTCGACGAGGTCGAGCATTTTCCCGACCTTGTTGGTCAGGAACACGGAGAACTGGGTGACGGTCGGCGGGGCGAAGCCCTGGGCGGTGTCCAAAGGCGTCGCTGCCTCGCTCATGTCTCGCATCCCGGTGCCGTCCTGGGCGATCGGTCGCCGCCACGCCCCACGACGGGCAGCTGGCGTCTCGCTCGAAGCGACTACCGTAGCAGGTTTTGCGGGCGTTTGGCAAGGAAAACGCGCCGCCCGTGATACGGAGGGATCAGGCCGAGAAGCTCGACCCGCACCCGCACGTCGTGTTCGCGTTGGGGTTCTGGAAAACAAACCCGCGGCCCATGATCTCGTCCTTGAAATCCACGGTGGTGCCGGCGAGGTAGAGCAGGCTCTTGGGGTCGCAGAGGACGCGGATGCCGTGCTGGACCATGACCTCGTCAGAGTCCTTCTGGGTCTCGGTGAGGTCGAGGACGTAGCTGAACCCGGAGCACCCGCCGCCCTTCACGCCGACGCGGAGGCAGACCTTGTCGGCCTCGAGCTCCTGCTGGGCGATGATGTTGCGGATCTCGCGGGCCGCGGACTCGGTGAGGATCACGCTCGGGTCGGCGGCGGTCTGGGTGTCGGTCGTCATGGGTCGCTCCTGTCGGCGGGCATCGTGCCCTCTACCAAGAGTTTACGCCTCTGAACGACCCCCGGTTCGGGGCATCGCCGAGGCCAGGCGGGCGTCAGTGCGTGTGGGCCTCATCGGCGGTCTGGATGCCGTTCTTCTGCTTGTAGTCGCTGATGGCCGCCCGGATCGCGTCCTCGGCGAGGACGGAGCAGTGGATCTTGACCGGCGGGAGGCTGAGCTCCTCGACGATCTGGGTGTTCTTGATGCCCAGGCCCTCGTCGAGCGTCTTGCCCTTGAGCCACTCGGTGGCGAGCGACGACGACGCGATGGCGCTGCCGCACCCGAAGCACTTGAACTTCGCGTCCTCGATGTTGCCCTGGTCGTCCACCTTGATCTGGAGTTGCATGACGTCACCGCACTCGGGAGCGCCGACAAGCCCGACGCCGACGTCCTTGCGTTCCTTGATCTCTTGCTGCGTGCCGAACGAGCCCACGTTGCGCGGGTTCTCGTAGTGGTCGATGATCTTCTTTCCGTATGCCATGTGTCACCTCGTAGGTGTGCGGTGCTGTCCTTGCGCTGCCGTTCTCCGTCGGCAGCAACGGCTCGCCGCCGAAGGGCGGCGACTCAACTCAGTGCGCTTGCCACTCGACCTTGCTCAGGTCGATACCCTCGTTGTGCATGTCGTACAACGGCGAGAGCTCGCGGAGCTTCTTCACCGCTTCGACGACCTTGCCGATGGTGTAATCGACTTCTTCGTCCGTGCTCCAACGTCCGAGGCTCATGCGCAGCGAGCTGTGCGCGAGGTCGTCCCCGACACCCAGGCTCTTGAGCACGTAGCTCGGCTCGAGCGACGCGCTCGTGCACGCCGAACCGGAGCTCACGGCGATGTCCTTCACGGCCATCATCATGCTCTCGCCCTCGACGAACCCGTACGAGATATTCGTGAGGTGGGCGAGCCGCTTCTCCGCGTGCCCGTTGATCTGCACGTGATCGAGCTGGCCCGTAATGCCCTGCTCGAGCTTGACGCGGAGCTTGTAGAGACGCTCGCGTTCGGCGTCCATCTCCAGGGCGCACAGCTCGCAGGCCTTGCCGAGCCCGACGATGCCCGGGACGTTGAGCGTGCCCGAGCGCATGCCGCGCTCCTGCCCGCCGCCCTCGATGATCGCGGTGAGGCGCACGCGGGGGCGACGGCGCCGGACGTAGAGCGCGCCCACGCCCTTGGGGCCGTACATCTTGTGCCCACTCAGCGAGAGCAGGTCCACATTGTCCTTGTTGACGTCCGTGGGCATCTTGCCGACCCACTGGGTCGCGTCCGTGTGGAACACAACGCCGCGCTCGTGGCAGAGAGCGCCGATGTCAGGGACCTCATTGATGGTCCCGATCTCGTTGTTGGCCCACATGATCGTGACGAGAATCGTGTCGTCGCGCATCGCGTCCTTGACCATCTGGGCGGTGATGACGCCGTCCGCCGGGGGCTCGAGGATGGTGATGTCGAACCCGTCCTTCGCGAGGCGCTTGACGGGGTCGAGAACCGCCTTGTGCTCGTGGGCCGCGGTGATGATGTGCCCTCGGTTCTTCTCGCCGGCGGGCTTGGTGGCGTACATACTCGCCGCGCCCTTGATCGCGAGGTTGTTCGACTCGGTCGCGCCGGAGGTGAAGATGATCTCCTTGCGGTCGGCGCCGATCAGGTCGGCGACCTGGCGTCGTGCGGTATCGACGAGCTCCTCGGATTCCCAGCCGAACCGGTGGTTCCGCGAGCCCGGGTTGCCGTACGTGTCGTTGAACGCGGGCAGCATCGCCTCGACGACGCGCGGGTCTGTCCGCGTGGTGGCGGCATTATCGAGATAAATCGGCAGCTTGACAGCCATCGGCGCTCCTCCGGTGTGAACGCGGTGTTGTTTAGAATCATTCGACCAATCGTACGATCGGGTTTCAGCCGGGACAAGGGCCTCACGAACCGTTCGGCGGGCGGTCGTACCGCATCGTCAGTCGGTTGCCCGAGTCGTTGTAGGCAACCTCCGACATGAACGAGCGGATCAGCATGATGCCCCGCCCGAAGGGCTTGTCCAGGTTCTCATCGAGCGTCGGGTCCGCGATGGTCGAGGGGTCGAACCCCGGGCCCTTGTCCTCGATCGAGATGCGGACGGTGGAGGGGTTCACCTCGTACTCGACGGTGACCGTCTCGTGCGGCTGCTCGCGGTGCCCGTGCTCGAAGGCGTTCGTGATCGCCTCCTCGAACGCGAGCCGGACGGCGAACTCGGAGGCCTGTGGGTACCCCTGACGGCCCAGCTCGGCGAGGATCAGGTCCTCGACCTCCTGGATCTGCGCGCGCTCATCGTGCACTTGCACGACGCCGCTCGCCTTGTCGTCGGGGCTAGCCAAACGGATCGCTCCTCTCGTGGTTCGAGGGCCGCGGGAGTCGGGTCAGCTGAGGCTCTCGAGCGCCTGCTGGGTCGAGTCATGGATCTCGAAGATCTTGTTGAGGCGCGTGATCGTGAAGACCTCGTAGATCTGCGGGTCGATGTTCGACAGGCGCAGGGCGCCGTCCTTCGCGCGCACCTTGTTGTTGATGGTGATGAGCGCGCCGAGCGCCGCGGACGAGAGGTGGTCCACGTTCGAGAAGCTGATGACGAGCTTGGGCGAGGGCGACGCCTCGATGATCGAGCCGATCTCCTCGCCGATCGCCTGGATGTTGGCCTCGTCGAGGATGTTGCGGTCGACGAACTCGACCTGCGTGACGCCGTCGGCTTCGCTGATCCGGAGTCTGGAGTCGGCTGGCATGGGGGTCGCTCTCCGTTGGCCCGGCCCGGGCCCGTGGCGTGCACTATAGGGGCCCTGAATAAAAAACGCCGGGCACGTGGCCCGGCGCGTGGGGAAGTTGAAGCCGTGTGTATCAGCCGCCGAGCTGATCGAGGAGGCCCGGGAAGTTCTTCTCTTCCTCTTCGTCCTGGATCAGGATGGTGGGCTTGATGAGGACCATGACGGTCTGCTCTTCCTTGACGTCCGAGCGGTTGGAGAAGAACCGGTTGAGGACGGGGATCTTGGAGAGGACGGGCACGCCGGTCTCGATCTCGACCTCGTTGACGACGCGCTGGCCCCCGAGCAGGACGGTGCCCTGATCGGGGACGGTGACCGTCGTGTTGAGGGTCGTCGCCTGGGTGACGGGGACCTGGACGAACGCCTCGGCGGTCCCGCCGCCTGTGCTGCCGCCCGTGCCGCCGGCACCGCCGGTGAAGGACAGGTCACGGTCCGAGTCGAAGTCGAACTCGGAGATGCTCGTGAGGACCGTCATCGTGACGTAGCGCCGGTCCGAGCTGATCACACCCTCGACGTCGAGCACGACACCCGACGAGATGGTGCTGATGACCGGATCGAACGCGACCGACGAATCGGACACGACCGGGGTGAGGTCAGACACGAACGTCTGCTGGGTCGCGACGGCGATGAAGGCCCGCTGCCCGTTCATGAACGTAAGGCGTGGGGCGGTCAGGGTGACGGTGCGCCGGTCGGCCTGGGTCGCTTCGAGGAGGAAGTCCACCTGGATGTCGTCGAGGAATCGGCCGGTGATGCCCAGCGCGGGGTTGGAGTTCAGGATTTCCTGCGCGAACCCGCTGGCCGCGGCGGTCAGGCCGCTCGTGATGCCGAAGGAGTTCTGCGCACCGCGGATGACGGAGAACTGATCGCCCTGCGTGCCGGGGGAGAAGACGGGCTGCTGGATGAGCCCGATCTGATCGGCGACGGTGTCGCCGTCGGTGTCGATCGGGAAAAGCCCGCCGCCGGTGACGTTGTCGAGCAGCTCCCCGTTCTCGCCGAAGAAGTCGGTGAAGTCGATCGAGGGATCGATCGTCTGGGCGATGTTGAACTCATTGTTTCGGTTGAGGTAGACGTCGAGGTCGAACCCGATCTGCTCGAAGAAGTCTTCGTTGACCAGGAGGAAGCGCGCCTCGACGTTGATCTGCAGCGAGCGGATCTGACGGAGCTGATCGAGCAGGCCGACGATCTCGCGGTGCGAGCGGGGGGTCTGGGTGACGATGAGGTTGCCGTTGAGTTCCTGGATGGTGCCCGTGTTGCCGCCCAGATCCACCCAGCCGTCGGGGTCGATGGAGTTCTGGACGAGGTCGATGATCTGCTGGATGCGTTCTTCGCGGTTCTCGCGATCGTCGTTCTGGTTGTTGCCGCCGCCGAAGGGTGACTGCCCGCCGCCGCCGCCCGAGCCGCTCTGGAGCACCGTGTTGAGGTCGAACTCGGGCGCGTTGTCGAAGTAGGGGACTTCGAAGAGCAGATCGTTGATGTCGTAGATCGCCAGCGAGGTGCGCTGGTCGAGCACGTCCTTGGAGGCGATGGTGACGATGCCGTCCTGAACGGACCAACTCGCGGGGAGGTCGGGCTCGGAGACCTTGTCGAGGACACGGTCGAGGACGGTGTTCCACGCCGCGTTGGAGAGGCGGAGGGTGACGGGGGTCTCCTGATCGATGCCGATGTCCTCGAGCGAGTTCCAGTCCACGTCGATGTCCACGCCGGCGCGGGTCGTGACGTTCGCGATGACGTCCACGAGGAAGTTGTCGTCGTAGAGGATCGGGCCCGAGTCCTCGTTGAGCGCGGCCATCGCGGATCGGTCCGCGGGCGTCTCGTTGAGGTCGAGGGGGCTGCCACGCCGGAAGCTGATGGCGGGCCAGTCCTCGGGGTAGTTCACGAGGTCGGGGGGCGCGATCATCGCACGCTCGTTCTCGATCGCCTGCTGAGCCCAGCTGTACCGCTTGTCGCGGCTGATCTCGCGGTAGTCGCGGTAGATGATCGTGTCCTCGATCACGTCCTTGAGGAGCAACCCGGCGGGGTTGATCGGGTCGAGGAACAGGATCTGATCGACGACCTCGAGGGCCTCCTCGTACTTCAGCTCTTGCTGGAGGGCGCGGACGCGCTCGATGGCCTCGTTGATCTTCTGGTCGCGGCGCTGGAGCTGGGCGACTTGCGCATCGATGGTCTCCTGCTGGAGCCGTTCGGCCTGCTCGGCCGTGTCGATGCGCCTGATCTCTTCCTCGGTTTCGTTGATCTCGCTGATCTCGATCTCGATCCGCTCTTGCATGGACTCGAACTCGCGCTCGGCAAGGACGCTCCGCCCGCGGTTCAGCTCGAGACGGGCTTGGGCGATGAAGTCGCGGGCGCGGGTCGTGTCGCCAGACTCGAGCGCCGCATTGGATTGCTCGAGCAGCGAGTTGTACGTCGCGAGGACGCGCTGACGGATCATCGCGCGGTCGCCGATCACGTCGTCCACGCCGCCCTGCGGCCCGCCCTGGGCGCGTGTCTGGACCTCGATCTCCGCGATCCGGTCGCGGGCACGCTGCATGTCCGCGGCGTCGAGGTACTGACCGTACTGCGAGATCGCGCGGTTGTACTTGTTGAGCGACTCGTTGAGGCGGCGTTCTTCAAACGCGAGGTCCGCCTCGCCGATCAGGCTTTTGGCCTCGAACCGTCGGGCCGCCTCGATCACGTCCACATCGGGCTGCTCGGACGAGTTCATCGCGGTGCTCGAGAGCAGCGACGAGTTGTCGATCACGCGGGTGGCCGCGGGGCTTGTCTCGCTCGCGGGGGCCCCGGAGGACGGGACGTCCTCAATGACGTAGCTCCCGGAGCGGTCGCCCTCGGGCTGATCGAGCAGCCACGACGGGGGCGCTTCGTCGGCGCGGTCCTCGAAGAGGCTCATCGAGATCGGCGCGTCGTACGCCGACCCGCGGGCGAACTCGAGATCGATGATGCGTGAGCGGTAGCTCTCGACGGTTCGGGCCCGCCTGGCGTCGAGCGTCACGCCCGTTCGGATGATGCGTGCGAACTCCGCCTTCGCCTGGGCGTAGTCGCCCGTGCGGAACCGCTCGACGGCCGCGTCAACGTCCGCGCCGACCGTCGCGGCAAGGGTGGCCCGACGCATCGCGGCGTGCTGGACCACCTGGTGCGCCCGGCGCTTGCTGTCGTCGGATGCCGCGGTGTCGGTCACGACCGACATCGCCTGCTGCTCGGCCGACACGAGGTCGTCGGTCTTCAGGGCGTATTCGGCCTTCTGAATGGACTGCTCAACCCGGTCCATCTGACGCAGCCGGGCGTTGGCGGTTCGGAGCATCTCGCTCGCACGCTCGCGCTCGGCGTCGGTCATCGAGACGGCATCACCCGACTGGGTGAGCGCCAGCAGGATGGCCCGGGCTTCGATGGTGTGGCCCATGTCGAGGCGGAGTTGGGCTTTGTCAATCGCGGTCGGGAGATCGAACGGGGCGATGACGGTGTCCGCCCTCGCCACACCAATGCCCGTGGCAAACATCGTGGCCCCGAGCAGCAGGGCGGCAACCGAACGATTCATGGTCGATGACATCCGAAATCTCCACACGCGGATCGCATCCGATTTGGTTGGTGAGGACTCAAGGTCCGAGGGATGACAGTGCCCGTCATGCCCGTTTGCTTCGTCCCAGCGGCGTCCGTGCTCCGTTGGATCTTGCCGCCCCGGCCCGACCTCCAGGCCGGGTGAGAGCCCCTCCACCGGGGTGGCAGGGTAGCGGGGTCCTATCGCCGCCGCAAACACTCGACCGTCCCGAAGTTTGGAGCCCCTTCGGCACTGGCTCTTGTGGGTGGATGCGGGGCCGCCCGAGCCGTGTGCCTCGCTCCGACATTCGCAAGCGCAACCGCCCGGTTCCCCGCTCGAACGCTTCGGAGGCGATTGTTCACGCATCGGGCGTCGGGTCGGCGGGTTCATCCCCACCTCCGGTGCCAAACCATCCAGCTCTGAGCACCTTCGAGCCCGGTGTCAGAACCGGCGACGGCTCCCGCTTGCCGGCGCCTAACCCGTTGCCAGGTATTGGCTTGGAGATCATTTCGGCGAGTGCCTCGGCCGTCACCCGGTCCGCCGTCACCACGACCGCTTCGGTCCACTCGCCCGGATCGTCGGTGATGAGCGATGCCGCCGCGGAACCGGCGGTGTCCTCGATTTCCAGCAACGACGACGCCAGCGCGAGCACCTCGGCATACCGCGCGTCGGGGTGCTTCTCGCACGAAACCCGAACCACACATCGCCAGGCGGTCTCGCCGATGTCCTGGCCCTCGTCGTCGAGATTTCCCTCGGGATCGATGTTGAGAACCAGCTTCCAGTCCTCGCGCACGATCTCGAGGATCTCGTCCTGGTTGAGCAGGTCTGGCCGGTTGGGAGGCGTCGCGAGCACGCCCCGGTGCTCGTGGGCCGCGGAGTCCGCGCCCATGGGCTCCTCGATGAGGGGGACCCCGAACGCTTCGAGCAGCGCCTCGACTTTCTCGCGTCGGTCCGTCCCGATGCGGACGGTCAGGATCTTGTGCTCGTCCACGAAGATGTAGACGAACGGGTCGTCGCACGCTGCACCGAACCCGACGAGCCCATCCTCGAAGAAGAAGTCGCGGTAACGGCGCAGGGCGTCCGTCACTCGGTCGAGCCCGACGAGTTCGTACGAGATGTACGGGTCGATCTCGCGGTACGCGTCGCGACCCATGAAATCGAGGATCGGGTAGACCCTGGGGGGGAGCAGGCGGACGAGCTGTCGCCAGAGCGGCTCGATCTGCTCGGACGAGACGACGATGTCGTAGACGTACCGATCGGGCCATTCTTCCCAGTCGCCGCCTTCGTTGTCGCCGTCGGCGGGCTCGAACTCGACGAGGTACCCGCGTTTGGGCGTCATCTCCTCAACGGGGTAGACGCCCAGCGGGAAGGCGAAATCGCCCACCCGGACGCGTGCGATCGATTCGTCGGCCTGGCAGGTCGGCATGGTGCTAGCGTACCCCCGGGTTGCAACCCGTACACGCGAAGGGCACCGATGGCAGACCACGACACCGACACGCCGAGCACGCCTCCCCTGATCGCCGTCGCGGTCGGCAACACCCGGGCGCGGCTCGGGGTCTTCCGCAGCGGCGCGCTGGAATCGACCGCGGTGCACGCGCACGACGCGATCGAGGACGCCGCCGCGGCGGTGCGGGATGCCGCCAAGTCGCTCACCGACACGGGCGGGCCGGACCCCGTCATCGTCATCGGGTCCGTCGCGCCCGCGCGGGCTCGCGAGCTGACCGACGCGATCCGCCCGGGTGCGATGGGTCTGGACGTCTTCCAGATGGGTGCCGACCTGCCCATCGACATAACGACATCGCTCGACGACGAGGGCGTCCGCACCGTCGGGCAGGACCGCTTGCTCAACGCCCTCGCGGCCTACGCGCTCACGGAGCAGGCCTGCGTCGTCGTAGACGCCGGAACCGCGATCACGGTGGACTTTGTCGATGGCGAGGGCGTCTATCACGGCGGCGCGATCGCCCCGGGCGTCACGATGATGCTCCGCGCACTGCACGAGCACACGGAGCAGCTCCCCGAGGTCGCCTTCGAGCCGCCGCCGGCCGACCGGGCGTGGGGCTCAAACACACCCGACGCGATGAACCTGGGGGTCGCGGGGGCCGCGTGCGGGCTGGTGCGCTGGATGGTCGAGCGCGACGCTGAGCGGTACGGGGCATTCCCGCTCGTCATCGCGACCGGTGGCGACGCGGCGCTGCTCGAGCACGAGGGCATCGTGGACCGGTTCGTGCCCGAGTTGCAGTTGCACGGCATCCACGCGGCGTGCCGGGCCGCGTTGTCCGATCGGACCGCGTGAGCGTCCGCTGGTCGATCGCGACTCCCGCGGGGCGCGCGGGCGCGATCGCTGCGATTGCCATCAACACCGTCGATGCCGCGTCGATGGACCGCGTGCTGGCTTCGATAGGGTTCGACGCGGTCCCGGTTGGGCAGTCGCGCGTCGGTTCGATCGCGGGTGTAGATCTGGGCGTCGTGGCCCGGTGGTCGCCGACCAGGACGGATCTGATGCCCCACGGGGGCGTCGCGGTCGTGCGGGCGATCGCGGCCGTGCTCGAGAACCGCTGCGGTGCATCGACCGCTCTGGCACCGCTCGAGATGTACCCCGAAGCGTCGAGCGAGATCGAAGCCCACGCGCTGGCCGCCCTCTCGGTCGCGCCGAGCGCTCGTGCCGTGGGTGTCTTGCTCAGATCGGTCGCCCGCTGGGCACCCCTGGCCCGCTCGCTCGATGAGGCGGACGCGGTCGAGCCATCCCCGCATGGTGCGTCCTTGAGGCGTCTGCTCGACCCTCCGCTCGTCGTGGCGATCGGGCCGCCCAACATCGGCAAGAGCGCCCTCCTCAACGCGCTCGCCGGTCGGCAGGCGGCGGTCGTCGCGGACCAACCCGGGACCACCCGTGACCACGTGGGGGCGTTGATCGACCTGGACGGCCTGACCGTTCGCTACGCCGACACGCCGGGGCGGGAGGCATCGCAGACCGGGGGACCGGACCGAGACGCCCAGGCCGCGTCGGACGCGGTGGGGTCGCAGGCGGATCTGGTGCTCCGCTGCTTCGATCACGCGGCTGAGCCCGTCGCGGGCCCGCCGGGTGTTCCGAGCCTGCTCGTCCAGACGCGGATGGATCTCGCCAACGCCGCTCCTGACGCGGATGTCCGGACCAGCGCGCGGACCGGTGACGGCATCGCCGAACTGGCGGTTCGCGTCCGCCGGGCGCTCGTGTCGGACGAAGTGCTGGCCGACCCGCGACCGTGGGCGTTCTGGGCGTAGGGCCTAGACTCCTCCCCCTCGCACCCGCTCAGGAGCACCCCATGGACGACCGTCAAGCCCAGATCAAAGAAAGCGCTGGGCTCGATGAGAACCGGGTCAATCAGGATCTCATCGATTTCCTCGAGAAGTGGAGCGCCCCGTTCCTGTTCGTCCTCGCCCTGATCATGGCGGGCTACTGGGGTTGGGGGAAGCTTGAGCGGATGCGTGAAGCGCACGTCGCCGAGGCGTACGCGGCGTACACCAGCGCGACCGCCGGCGAGAACCCGTCGCCCGACTCGCTCAAGCGGGTCGCCGACGAGTACGCCGACGTACCCGGGGCGTCCGCCCAGGCGCGACTCCGCGCGGCGCAGGTCTACATGGAATCCGTTTGGTTCGGCGTCGAGCCCGGCACCGAGCTGGGGCCGCAGGGGTCGCTCCTCAACGAGGAGGACGCGCTGACGCCCGACCAACTCGACGCGTACCTCACCGCCGCGGACGATCAGTACCGCCTCGTGCTCGAGCAGACGCAGGACGATGAGGGCATGTGGGTGCTGCGCCTGAACGCCCTCTGGGGGCGTGCGGCCGTCGCGGCGTCCCGCGGCGACATGGACTCGGCACGCTCGTTCTACGCGCAGATCGAGGCGCTTGAAAACGAAGAGGCGCTCGGGCTCCAGGCCAGGGCGGCGGCGCGGCTGTCCGAATCGATCGATGACTTCGCGGAGACGCCGTACCTCTACGGCCCCGACGAGCTGCCCCCGATCATCCTGCAGGGCTCGGAGGATCCGCTCGAGGCGATCATGAACCTGCCGACCACCGAGTCCGTGCCCACGCCCCTAGAGGACGCGGTGCCCGTGGATGACGTCACGGCACCCGTGGAGGACGCGGCATCGGCGGACGAGACCGAATCGGCCGGTGACGCCGAGCAGCCCGCGGCGACCGACGACGACGCGCCGTGACCGAACCCGGGCCCAGCCCGAAGCGCCCCGACGACGATCTGGACGAGTCGAGCGACCTCATCGCCCCGGGCGGGAAGGTCGACCAGGACGCCGTGCGCCGGTACTTCGAGACGGCCGGCGACGACGACCGCCCGACCATCCGGTTCACCCTCCAGCGCGACCGACAGATCCGTCTGGATAAGTACCTCGCGATCCGCGTTGGGTTCATGAGCCGCACGCAGATCCAGCGTCTGATCGACGACGGGCACACGAAGCACAACGGCAGGCCCGGCAAGGCGTCCGTCAAGGTGCGCGAGGGAGACACGGTCGAGGTGACGCTCCCGCCGCCGCCCTCGGGCGAAATCGTCGCGGAGGACATCCCCGTCACGGTGCTGCACGAGGACGACAAGCTGATCGTTCTCAATAAGCAGGCGGACATCATCGTTCACCCCGCACGCTCGGAGAAATCGGGCACGCTCATCAACGCGCTCGCGTACCGGTTCGCGAACGTCTCGGGCGGGGCGCTCTCGGGCGTGGGCGAGGAGTTCGCTCGACCCGGGGTCGTCCACCGGCTCGACCGGAACACCACGGGGTGCATCGTCTTTGCCAAAGACGACGAGACGCACTGGAAGCTCGGTCAGCAGTTCGAAAAGCGCACGGTGGACAAACGATACCTCGCGATCGTGCACGGCAACGTCGAGGCGAGCGGGCAAGTGATCGAGCTGCCGATCGGGCCCTCGCCGAGCCGGGTGAAGGGCGCGCGCGAGAAGCAGGTCGTCCGCCACGACGATCTGGGCAAGCCCTCGATCACGATCTGCCGCGTCCGCGAACGGTTCCGGATCCAGGACCGCGGGTCGGCGGTGGGGGACGAGCACCGCACGCTCGTCGAGCTCGAACTCAAGACCGGCCGCACGCACCAGATCCGCGTGCACCTGGCGCACATCGGGCACCCGATTGTCGGCGACGAGCTATACGGCGGGCGACCGCACCTCGACGAACGCGGCGAGCCCGCGCTGACCCGCCAGGCCCTGCACGCCGGTCTGCTCGCGTTCGAACACCCCGCGACGGGCGCGGCGTGCGTGTTCTGCGCGCCGGTGCCCGACGACATGGTGCGTGTGATCTCGGACCTCCGCGCCCGTGCGACGTCGGATGACCCCGTGCACGTCGAGGGCACGGTGCCGCTGTCGCGGTTTGGGATCGGGCGTGAGGGCGCGTCCGAGTCCTAGAACAGCGTCGGAGCGCCGGACATCGACGCCTCGTGGTCGAGCAGCCAACGCTTGCGCTTGAGCCCGCCCGCGTACCCGCCCAGCGTGCCGTCCGACGCGATCACCCGGTGGCACGGCACCACGATCGCCACCGGGTTCGCGCCGTTGGCGAGCCCGGTCGCTCGCGCGGCATTCGAGTTGCCCAATCGACGCGCGAGCTGCCCGTAGCTCACGGTCTCGCCGCACGGGATCGTCATGAGCTCACGCCACACGCGGCGCTGCCAGGCGGTCCCTTCGAGATCGAGCGGGACCGAGAACGAGTCGAGGTCGCCGGCGAAGTACGCGGTCAGTTCACGTTCCAACTGGGCGAGCACCGGGCTCTCGCCCGCCGCCCGCTCCCCGGCGCCGTCGAACGACAACACGCGCACGCCGCGCTCGGACGCCACGGCGTGCATGGGCCCGAACGGGCTTGTGATCGTTCTGAACGCAAGATCGCTCACAAATTCAGCTTACCCGGTTTCGCCAGCCCGCACACGTGGGCGGCCCGACCGTCACGACCCGCACACCCCGACGTGCGCGCTCGACAAACCACGCTGAACGGTCGCCAGTCTCCCCGCGCCGTGGCACCTTTGCGTGCCGGCGCCCTCGTGCTCCGGTGAGAGAGAAAACACCAGAGATGAGGAGAGAGACATGCGTACCAGCATTGGCGCGATCGCCGCGCTCGCCCTGCTTTCAACCGCCGGCACCGCACAGGCCGGGTCCTTCGTCGGCACCGACTTCGCCGAGGGAGCGGAGAACCAGACCATCATCGTCGATGGCATCGGCGTCACCCTGAACGCCGATCCCCGCGGCGTCGCCTACCAGGGCGACGGCTCGCAGGGCATCGGCGTCTTCGGCGGCGGCGGCGACTCCATGATCGGCTCCGTTGACGAGTTCAACTTCGCCTTCGACACACCCGTCTACATCCACGAACTCCAGCTCGGCATGCTCCACGCCCTGGGCGAGGACGGCGACATCATCGACGAGGGCGTCAAGATCACCACCGACAACGGCTCGTGGATCGTCCGTGCCTTCAGCGCCCCGAACGGCACCGTCCTCGGCGGGCAGGACTTCGGCGGCAGCCTCATCCGCGAGGGCGGCGCCTCCTACCTGCTCACCTCGCTCAACGGCGAAGACGAAGGCAATGGCTCCCTCTTCGGCGGCCTGACCACCACCCTGCGGCTTGACCCCGTGGACGCCGGCACCTGGCCCTTCTTCACCGAGTTCACGTTCAAGGGCATGACGATCACCCCCGCCCCGGGCACCGCGGCCCTCATCGGGCTCGGCGGTCTCACCGTGGCCCGCCGCCGCCGCCGCTAATCAACGATCAGCAGATTTCACTCCCCTGAAACGCACGCACGCCCCTGCACTCCGGGGCGTGCGTGTGTTATTCATCCGTGGGCAGGGCCAAGGACTTCGGCGCGTGCAGCCCGCCGTCCTGCCCGAGCCAGTCCGCGACTTGATCCGCGGCACGCGCAACGTCAGCGTCCGAGACGTCCACCACCAGCGTCTCAAGCGTGGACGCCGACGCGAGCACTCGCAGGCGCTCCTGCTCGTCCTCGAACAACGACAGGTCGTCGTACTGCGACGGGTTGCCCGAGACCTTCAGACGCTCGACGCGAGCTGCTGCAAACGAATCGGGATCTCGCACGCACAGCACGAGCCGGAAGCCCAGAGCGTGGAACCGGGCTTCGGTCCGCTGGAGGTGGTCCTCCAACAGCGCCTGCTCGTCCACGCCAAGTGTCGCGGCGTGGCGCTGATGCGCGAGCGTCGAGATGTGGAACCGGTCGATAATCCACGAATAAAACGGCAGGTGCTCGATCAGGTTGACCCACGCGTCGTAGGTTGCAAGCGCATGGTCGAGCTCATCGGGCTCGAAGTTGATCAGCCCGCGCCCCCACGGCGTGTTCGTGAAACCGCACCACTCGCCCGACACCACCGGCGAGTGGTACCGGTACTTCCGCTCGCCCACCACCCGCGGGTGTTCGTTGAGTGCGAACGCGAGGTCCGTCTTGTGCGTGAGACGCGTGCCTTCGAGGATGATCTTGGGGCAGAGCTTGGGCATCGGCCCAGCGTACGCATCACTCGCGGAGGTGCTCGAGCGCCGCGTCCAGGACCGGGTCCGCGCGCATCACTCGCTCGGGCGGCGCATCCACCGCGATGTCGGGGTCGATCCCGACGCCCTCGAACATGTTGCCCTCGGCGTCCATCGCCTGCCACGAGGGCAGCCAGACCGTCACGCCGTTGCCGAGGTCGTGCGGCTTGGGGTTGCCCGAGCTGCCCTGGGTGGTCCCGCCGATGACGGTCGCCCGCGCCGCCGCCTTCATCATCAGGATGAAGGCCTCGTTCGAACTCATCACGACCGGGCCCGAGAGCACAACGACGGGCCCCGTGAACCGCGGCCGCCGCGTGCTGGGCTCGACGACCCGATCAAGCACGGGCCCGAACGCGCCGGGGTTCGCCGGGTCCACGTACCGGTTCTTGGCGTAGAGCACGGGCTCATCGATGAAGCACCCGGCGAACGCCTTGGCGAGCGTCTCGTCGCCACCGCCGTTCATGCGGACATCGACAATGACCGCGCGCGCATCGTGGAGCCGCCACAACGCCTCGAACGCCGCTTCGACCGCCTCGGGGTGGGTCCCGTCCCACGACGCGACGTTGATGTACCCAATGCCGTCGTCCCACCGCCCCATGAAGACAATCGGTGAGATCCGCTCGAACCCCGGCACGGCCTCGTGTAAGAGCTCCGGGTTCACGTTCGGCACGGGCGGGCTTTGGTACGTCGCCATCTGCGAGTCGCCCACCTCGACCCACACGTGCTTGTCCTCGGCCTTCGCGAGCAGCGTCGAGACGACCCGTCCGAACGCGCGAGGCGAGCGTGCCCGCTCAAGCGCGTCCCGGTTCTCGTGGAGCAACGTCTCCCAGTCCAGACCGGTCCGGTCGCGGTACGAGTACATCGACCCAAGCGCTCCGCCGAGCGTGTCGATCGCGGCGGCGTTCAGCTCGCGCAGATCCGCGTCGGTAGCCGCGCCTTCGCCCGCGCCCCCGGTCACGAACCGGATCGGGTAGGGCACGGCCGACTCGCCGCGCACATTCCTGAAGTTCCGAAACTGTTGGTTGTTGATGCTCAGCCAGTACTCGTGATCCGGTTCGAGTTTCACCGGGATGACGACCGTTCGCGCGTTCTCCCACCGGATGTGGTCGGCGATCGGCGGGAACGACTCACCGCCGCCCACGATGGAGCGCCCGCCGGTGTCCATCCGCTGGTCGAAGGTGATGCGGATCTCGGAGAGGTTTGGATCGACGTTGACGTCGCCGTTGTCGGGGACCGCCTTCACGACCTGCGGTGGTGCGGCGTGCGACAGGAACGCAAAGCAGCACATTGCGAGCGCGATCATTCGCGGGAGCATCCCTTGCCTCCTCACCCTGACGGCGGTGTCTCAGGCAGGCCAGTAGAGCGGCTTGAGCGGCACGAGGGCCTTCGTCTGTGGGTCGGTCGAAGGGTAGTTCTCGGTCAACAGCTCGACCAACTCGTCGCTATCGATCAGTGTGATGGGCGGGTTGGCGCGGTCCGCCTCATAGCGGGCGTCCTTCGTGAAGCCTCCGGTGCTGACAAACAGCCCACGGTCCGAAGGTGTCATCGCGCCCGAAAGCCCTCGGATCGCTGGCGCGGATGTGGCACCGCGTCGGTGCTTGACCTCGACGACGATTCGGGGGTGTCCGAACCCGAGTCCATCGGGTGACGCGACCACGTCACGCCCGCGATCGCTTCCGACCGGGCTGACGCGCGTCTTAAATCCCATCGCCCGCAGGATGCCCGCGACGAGGTGCTCCATCTCATCGTCGCCGAGCCCCATGACCCGGTCCTTGATCAGCTCAACTGCCTGCGTGTTCAGCGACTCATAGTCGCCGGCCGAGATCCCGTCCTCGGTTTCTTCAGAATCAGACTCACCGGAAGGGTTGGCGGTGGTCGTCGTTTGGTCGCCTCGGATGACCCGATCGATCTCGGATGCAATTTCCTCACGCGGTGTGAACACCGTCTGGAGCGATCCGAGCCCGTTCTTCGCGGCGGTGGACAGTGCGTCACGCGAGAAGCGACCTTCCCATGTCGCGGCGCGCACGTGGGGCATCCGAGCATCGGGAGACGCATCAAACTGATACGCGCCGATCTTTCCGTGGAGGTACTCCCGCCGGCTGGTGTCGTACGTCAGGACCCTCTCACCCTCTTTGGGCTCGGTGGCGAATCGCGCGACCTGCCAGATCTGGTTTTTCTTGAACGAGGTGCGACCGCTGTCGGCTGTGATTCGCTCCACCGCGGTCTTGTAGTCTTTGACCCCGCTCAAGTCTCCGCCGATCCCGCCGTATCCGATCGCGACGATTCCCGCTTCTTCCCAATCCTCGGCAAATGTCCCGCGAGGGGAACGCACCACCCATGTTTTGGGGACATCGCTCACGCGATCACCTCCAAGCTGCCCATGTACCCCCGCAGGGCTTCCGGCACCGTCACGCTCCCGTCCGCGTTCTGGTGCATCTCCAAAATCGGGATCAGGATCCGCGGCGACGCCGCGACCGTGTTGTTGAGCGAGTGGCAGAACGTCGTCGCGCCCTTGCCCGCTTCGCCGCCCTCGCGGTGACGCATGTTCAGCCGCCGGCACTGGTAGTCGTACAGCCGGCTCGCGCTGTGCGTCTCGCCGAACGCGCCGGTGGGGCGGCCGTCCGAGTTCACGTCGCCGCGCCCGGGCATCCAGCACTCGATGTCCACCATATCAGCGTTCTTCACGCCCAGGTCGCCCGTGCAGCACTGCAGCAGGCGGTAGGGGAGCCCGAGCTTCTGAAGCAGCCCCTCGACGTACCCCATCATCGACTGGTGGTGCGCGCGCGAGGTCTGCTCGTCCGCCTTGTCGATGATGACCTGCTCGACCTTGTCGAACTGGTGGATGCGGTAGAGCCCCGCCGTGTCCTTGCCCGCCGCGCCCGCCTCGCGACGGAAGCACGTCGAGACCGTCACGTACTTGCGCGGCAGGGTGGTTTCATCGAGGATCTCGTCCGCGTGCAGGCCCATGAGCCCGACCTCGCCCGTTCCGGTGAGGAACATGTCGTACCCGCCGCCGCGCGCGGATTCCTCGATGTGGTAAGTCTGGTCGCGTCCTGCCGGGAAGAACCCGGTGCCGACCATAGACTCCTCGCGGACGAGCACCGGCACGCTCATTGGCGTGAACCCGTTCTCGTTGACCATCGTGTCGAACGCGAAGCGGAGGATCGCCTGGTGCAGCTGCATGCCGCGCCCGGTCAGGACGTACGAGCGGGAGCCCGCGATCTTGACGCCGCGCGGGAAATCCACGAGCCCGAGCGACTCGCACAGCTCCAGGTGCGTCTTGGGCGCAAATCCCTTGTTCTCCTCGAACGACTTTGCGAAGTCCCATCCATCGGGCGCCCAGCGGCGGAGCTCGACGTTGTCCGCCTCCGACGTGCCGCGCGGCACGTCGTTGTCCGGCGGCAGCGGCACGGCGAGCAGAATGGTCTGCAACTCCGGATCGATCGCGGCGATTTCCGCTTCGAGTTTCTGGATGTCGTCCTTCAAGCGCGCCGGGGCGGCTTTGATGGATTCGACCTCCGCTTCGAGCGCGGCCTTCTCGGCGCCGGACGCGGATTTCATCTTGCCCATGAGCTGCCCGAGCTTCGGGCCGGTCTCCTTGGCGAGTTTCTTTTGCTCGGCGCGCAGCGCCTCGGCTCTGGTGCCGAGTTCGCGCTTGGACGCGTCAAGCTGGAGCAGGCGGTCGACATCAACCGTGACGCCCTTGAGTTGCGCGCCGGTTTTGAATCGTTCGGGGTTATCGCGGAGGGCTTTGAGGTCGATCATGGGCCCGCAGTCTAGGGGCTCGCTTGACAGCGTTTCGGACGCCGCGAACGCCCTTCGGTGGACAACTCGGTGGCGCTCCGGTGGACAACCAGTGAGCAACGTTCGACCCCCTTGCGGCGTGATCAGAACCGGCTAATCTCTCACCCGTCGGGCCAAACGGGCCCCGGGGAGACCCGGGCGTGCCGGGCTCGGCCGCGGGAAGAAAAGCAGCCCGCGTCAGACAGTCACGTCGCTGCACGGCGTGGCGAGGCCCTCCGACGGGCCGGCAATTGACGGTCGAAGCGTCGAAGCCCCGGCAGGGGCCCGGGAGACCGGACGGCGGATCGGCGGATTGCCGGGCAAACCCCCGTGGAGTGTGCCGAACCGGCTCGGAGGTTCGCGACCTGCCGAGCTGGGCTCGCAGCGGTGGCTCGCCCACAAGGCAGCCCGGTCTTGCGAGCGGAAACAAACCGGCCGGGGTGCACATTCCGGTCGGGCTCGGGGACGCACGGGCGATGAACGGCCCGCGCACGAAACGAGCGAAGCATCGCCCGCCGGGCGGCGAGCACTTCGACCCTTGGGTCGCTGGCTCATCACGCCGATCCCGGGATCCCGGAGCGACGCACACAACGACACGGCCTCGGCCCATCGCGCGGGACCGGGGCCGCGTTCGTTTTTGACCCAAGGCGATGTGCTCGCTCAGCATCTTCGCCGAAACGAACAGAGCCCCGCGGGAGACCGCGGGGCTCTGTTTCATTTGATCTGATTGGGGTCGCGATTACTCGCTGGCTTCCTCGCCGCCCTCGCCGGATGACTCCGCGGCTGCGGCTTCCGCCGCGGCGGCTTCCTCAGCAGCCTTCTTTGCCTTGGCGGTCTCGTCGGCCTTCTTCGCATCCGCGAGGGCCTGCTCGGCCTTGCCGGCGGCGGCTTCGGCGACGTCGGGCTTGCCACCGCTCACGGCGGCCTTGGCCTCGGACTGCGCTTCCTTCGCCGTTGCCTCGAACGGCGCGACGTCGATGTCGGCGTCCTCACCGAACTTGGCGAGCTCAGCGACCGCGGCGTCGGCACGCTCGCCGGCCTTCTTCGCCGTCACGCGCTTGCGGGCGACCTCGCGGTCGGCTTCCCACTCGGCCTTCGCCTTGTCGGAGAGCACGTCGTTCTTCGCCAGGATGTCGCGGACGGTCTCGGAGGGCTGGGCGCCCTTGCTGAGCCAGTACTGGATCCGATCGACCTTAAGTTCGAGCTCCTGCTCGCCCTGGGGCGCCATCGGGTTGTACCACCCGAGGGGCTCGATGACCTTGCCGTTGCGGCGGGTGCGCTGATCGATCGCGTTCAGGCGGTAGAACGGGCGGTGCTGACGGCCCAGACGCATCAAACGAAGACGAACCATGCGGAGCTCCTGTTGCGGCCCGCGATCGGGCGGCAAGGTGAGGCCGAGTCGTGATCCCTCGACGCCGCGACCATCGCGGCATCGGATTGACCCGGGGGGCTGCCCGAGGGCAGGAGCGGATTGTTGGCTTGGTGAATCGTGAGGTCCAATGGGGGCGTTCATCGGTGACGGATCCGGATTCAAATGACGAGCCTGGAGCGTGAGCGATGGGCCCCAACAGAGCATGGCGCGCCGCAAGAGCCCGTCGCTCACGCTCTGGTCTCGTTCGGGCTCGTGGTTGGTATGGGCCTAGGCTTGGGGCCCAATCGAGCAAACCAGGCCCGCAGGGCCGTTTTTCGGAGCGACCGTCCATGGAAACCACGCTGATCATCCTGAAGCCCGACGCCGTGCAGCGGGGGCTCATGGGCCGCATCATCTCCCGGTTTGAGGACAAGGGCCTACAGATCGTCGGCGCCAAGCTGATGCAGATCTCGCCCGAGCTCGCGGCGACCCATTACGCCGACCACAAGGGCAAGCCCTTCTACGACGGGCTCGTCGGGTTCATGACCTCGAGCCCGGTCCTCGTCATGGCGATCCGCGGCGTCGGGGCGATCACGATCTGCCGCTCGATGATGGGCGCGACGTTCGGCTCCAAGGCGGACGCGGGGACCATCCGAGGCGATTTCGGCGTCTCCAACAGCTTCAACCTGATCCACGGGTCCGACAGCCCCGAAGCGGCGGAACGCGAGCTGGGGCTGTTCTTCAACGCCGGCGAGGTGCTGAACTGGGACCGGATGATCCAGGGCTGGGTCTACGACATGTCAGGCGGCGCGCCCGAGTGATCGGCAGGGCCGGTGCAGACCGATCGCCAGGATCGGTCGTCGGATCAAGCTGTCGGTGATTGAGCGTTTGCGGGGTCGGCGGGGGTCAGCCTCGGACAGCGGGCTTGATCTCCCCGATCACGTCGGGGTTGTGGCCTGCGCTGACGGGCTCCTCCTCGGTGCAGATCTGCTCGGCGATTTCACGCCGGTGGATCTCAACACTGCGGGGGAAGTCGAAGGCGACGCGGACGCGTTCGCCCTTGACCGACGCGATCCGCACGACGCCGATGGGGTTGCGAGGATCGCCGATGACGACTTCCTCACCCTCTCGTCTCGTGATGACCAGCATGGTCGGCTCCTCGCGGGCGGCCTGCCCGCGTTGAGATCGTACCACACCCATGGCCCGAGAAGAAGCAAAATGTGCGCAACTGCAGGCTTTCCAAGGGTCTCCGCGCCTTGGCACCGCCCGGGTGCGGCGGGTTTGGGGGTTTGGGTAGGCCTTGGCGGGGTCCTGTCGGCGGGCGTCAATCGACCGCTTCGACGAGGGTGACCTCGGGGACATACTGGCGGAGGTTCCGCTCGATCCCCGCTTTGAGGGTCATCGAGCTGGACGGGCACCCGATGCAGGCCCCCTGGAACCGAACGCGGACAACGCCGTCGTCGGTGATCTCGACGAGTTCGACGTCGCCGCCGTCCGCCTGAATTGAGGGGCGGAGGAGCTCCAACACCTGCTCGACGCGGTCCTTGACTGTTGGTTGTTCGTCCTGTGTCACGGCGATGGACGATAGGCGTTGCTCGGCGTCCGCTGCGCCCCGCGTGTGCGCGGGGTTGGCGTAGACTCGCCGACAGCGACCGGGAGGGAAGCATGGGCAGATGGATCGTGGTGGGATTGGCGCTGATCGGTGCCGCGTTGTGTCTGGGTTCATGCCGGAGCCCGGCGTACGCCCCCTCGGGCGACCCGCTGCTCGATCTGCGGAACCCGAACCTGTTCACCGCCGAGCGGTCGGACGCGGCCCGCACGGCGTGGGCGGAGGTCCGCGCGGGGGTGCGTGATCGGGCCCGCACGCGGAGTGCGTTCAAGGACCTCGCCTGGAGCCAGCAGACGCCCGACGAACTCCGGCTGACGGTGCTCGAGCTGCTCGTGCGTGACGACGATCCGGCAGGCACCGCGGACTCGAAGCGGCTCGTCGGGCTGATGCTCCCAGCCGAGCCTTCCCTGGCCGCGCAGGCGATGCTGGCGTCGGCCGCGGCAGAACGCGGGTGGGTCGATCTGACGCCCGCGATCGTGCGCAGCTGGGGGCGCGAGATCCCGCACATCGATGACGCGGACCGCGTGGAGCGCGCGGCGCTCGCGCAGCTGCACCCCGGGAAGGACGTCGAGCGCGTCGTGTTTGATGTGTTCCTGGACCCGGCGGGCGTCGGCGTTGGCGCATCTGACGCGGCGTCGCTGCGCCTGAACGATCGCACGCGGTCGGACGCGTGGGCGCTGCTCTCGCGTCTGGACCCCGAGGGTGTGCGCCGCTTGAACGCGCTGCAGTCTGCGAGCCCGCGTGATCCGGACTCGGCCCGGCTGGTGAGCGGCCTGCTCACCGCGTGGCGTGAGCTGAGCGTGCTGCCCGAGACGGCGATGGAGCTCGAGTGGCTCGCGCGGTTGCGTGGGGAGACCACGGAGACTGCCGCGCAGGAGAACGCGTCGTGGTGGGCCGAGACGCGTGCCGGCGTCCAGCGGCTGGGTCAGGTCCAGCGCGACGGGCTCGAGCTACGGCATCTCGAGCCGGTCCGGTGGGCTTCGCTGCACCGCCCGGGGTGGCTTGTGGCGTCGCGGTCGGAGTTGCTGAGCGAGCTCGACGCGGCGCTTGCTGGCCGTGAGCGGTTTGCACGCACGGCGGACATGAACCCGCAGCGCCCCGCGAGCAAGGAACGCCTGCGCGATTGGGACGACCGGCTGAGCTGGGGCGATGCCTTGGCGATCCTCGTCGTGGACGAGGGCCTGCGGATGCCCGGCGTCGCGGGAGCGCTCTTTGGGCACGTCGGCGCGGACCGGGAGGACACGACGACCGAGTATGGGGGGGTGCTGGAGTTCACCGACGACGGCGCGCGGGTCGTGCTGTTCCCGCCCAGGGCGCGTGACCGGCAGGACGACAACCGGTTTGTGGCATCCGCGGACATGGTGCGGTACTCCGACCGGTCGCTCGCGCACTACCACATGCACGTGCAGGGGACGCGCTACGCGAAGTTCGCGGGCCCGTCGGACGGCGACTTGTTGTACGCGCGGATCTCGGGTCGGTCGTCGGTCGTGTTCACTTCGCTGGGTGCGGACATGCTCAACGTCGATTTCTACCAGGGCACCGGCGCGGTGATCGACCTGGGGGTCATCGAGCGCCCGTGAGAGACGCGTGACGCACGCGCTGGTGATTGCGGTGTTCGTGGTGGCGTTCGCCGCCGAGGGGATCGCGCCCGCGGACGGGATCGCGCACGGGTGGCACCTCGCGTGGATTGCCGGGGTGTATCTGCTCGTCTGGGGCATCGGTTCGGCTCGCGTGTCGTGGTGTGTTCGTCGGTTTGAGACGACGCGGCGCGGGCGTTGGATTGCGCGGGCCGAGCGGGCGGGGGCGATGACACGACTCGCGGCGGTCGCGTGGCACGGGGTGGGTGTGCTGCTGCTGGGAACGCTCAGCGGGTGGCGCGAGGCGATGGGCCCCGTGCCGCTGTTGGGCGACGCTGTGGTGGTCGCGCAGCCGTTCGTGGTGTTTGTGGGGGTGCTGTGGGCGTTGTCCCCGATCGAGCGTTCGATCCGGCGGGCGATGCAGGTGCGAGCAGCGGCGGCGGGCGAGCCGATCGGGGAGGTTCTGTCTCGCGGGTCGTACGTCGCGGCCGGGGTGCGTCAGCAGATCGGCTTCATCGCGGTCCCGATCGGGCTGATCTATGTGTGGGGGTGGTTTGTGTCGTGGGCGTGGGCGCGGTGGGGGTTGCCCATGGCGGGCACGCTCGACGCGGCGGCGCACTTTGCCGGTGCGATCGGGATGTTCGTGCTCGTGCCGCCGGTGATGCGGCGTGTGCTCAACACGAGGCCGATCGAGCGTGGGGACATGCGCGACGCGCTGATCGAACTCGGTCGCTCACACGGTGTGCGGTTCCGGGAGGTGCTCGTCTGGCGAACCGGCGGATCGCAGGTGAACGGCGCGGTGATGGGGTTGTTTGCGCCGATGCGGTACGTCATGCTGACGGACGGGCTGCTGACGTCGCTGCCCGCACGGGAGATTGAGGGCGTGATGGCGCACGAAGTGGCGCACGTCCGTCGGCGGCACATCCTTTGGATGGGGCTGACGGTGATCGCGGCGGTGTCGCTCGTCGGGACACCCGCGGGGTGGGTCGCGGCGCTGGGGGCCGCCTGGTTCGGGGCCATGGGGATCGCGGAGGGGATCGGCGTCGCGGTGACGCTCGGTGCGGCGCTCGCGGCGCTCGGGTTCGTGAGTCAGCGTTTTGAGTGGCAGGCCGACGCGTTCGCGGCGAAGCACCTCGCCGGGTGGCGCGGGCGTGGTCCGGTCGAGATTGCGCCCGAAGCGGCGCTGACGATGGTCTCGGCGCTGCGCCGGGTCGCGTCGTTGAACGGGATCGATCCGCGAGCGCGGGATTGGCGTCACGGGTCGATCGCGGTGCGGACCGCTCGGTTGCGGGCGCTCGCGGGGCGCCGGTCGGACCGGGTCGCGATCGACCGTGAAACGGTGTGGATCAAAGTCGCGATCGGGGTGGCGCTCGTGATCGGGGCGGGGTTCGTGCTCGTGGAGGCGGTCGTCGGCGTTTCCGGGCTGATCGGATTGGGATGAGCGGGGGCGTACACTCGCGTATGGCGTTGTCCGGTGTTGAAACCAGGGTGTCCGACGCGATCGCGAAGCGGGCGGATGCGTTGCTTGCGGAT